>NZ_JBEPJY010000001.1:0-461147 GCF_040327975.1 Geobacillus sp. G4 | reverse complement strand
CATAAACAAATCCCTCCAGTGTTTTTACTGACAGTATGGGCATTTTCCCAACTGTCTACACTAGAGGGATAATATCATTTTATTGGAGGGGGTTCTCTTTCTTATTCACCTTTATTGGTTGTGTCATTCGGATCTGGAGTATAGTCCGATTTGTAATCGGCATATTTGACTTCAGTAACCATTCCCGCTGAGGCATGGTGCAAGTCATGGCAATGGAACATCCAATTTCCCGGATTATCCGCTTTAAACGCGACGACATATTCTTCACCAGGGTTTACATTTAAGGAATCCTTAATCAATGGAGAGCCTGTGACTGGCTTGCCGTTTTTGCTTAACACTTGGAAGAAATGTCCGTGTAAATGCATCGGATGGACATCCATCGGTGAATTGTTCACTATTTTTACTTTTACTAAATCTCCTGTCTTCACATTGATCGGCGCTGTGTCAGGATACGTTTTCCCATTAATCGTGAAAATCATGCCATTTTTGCCCATGGCCGTTCCTAAATCCATTGTGTACTCTACATCATATTTTTGGTCTAACGTAAATGGACCTGTTTCATATTTTCCATATGTTGTCATATCCGCGACAGGGAGGTTTTCTTTTGCATTTGCTTTGTCCGTATTGTTTGCTTGTCCTTCGTATTGAATTTTCACTTTCATGCCATCGGTGCCTTTCATATTGCCGTGACATTTTAGTAACCATTCACCCGGGTTATTGGCGATAAACTCAATGTCGTAGCGCTCACCCGGAGCGATATTCAACAGTTCATCTTTGATTGGTTGCGGGTTCTTTAACGGTTGGCCGTCCGTTGCGACAATTTTAAACTCATGTCCATGCAAATGAAGCTTGTGGGACATGTACCCTGCATTGACAAGACGAAGTCGCACTTTTTCACCTTTTTTCACTTTTAACGGTTCAATAGCCGCTCCGCTTTTTCCGTTAATCGTGAAAAGATCGTACATATTCATGTTATGCCCCATGTTGCTCATATCCATTTGTTGGCCATCGGAACGATTTCCATGTCCCATATCGCTATGGTTCATGCCGCTCATATTCATGTCCATATGGCTTTCTTCGTTCGGGTCGCTCATCCATTCATCTAATACAAGCGTGTAATCTCGATCGACTTTTTCTTCATTTTTCGGTTCTACGATTAATGTTCCGTACAGTCCTTTGTCCACTTGCTCTGCGCTTTTTTGATGGGAATGATACCAATACGTCCCCGGCACGGTTGCGGTAAATTCATACGTAAACGTTTCACCCGGTTGAATGGCGTCCATTGTGACACCCGGTACTCCATCTTGATTATTTGGAACAGGATAGCCGTGCCAGTGAATCGTTGTCGGTTCCGGCAATTCATTTTTTACTACGATTTTTACTTTGTCTCCTTGCTTCACGCGGATTTGTGCACCGGGCACGGATCCATTATACGTGTATACCGGGAGCTTGACTTGATCATTGATGGGTAATAATGCTTCCTTCGCAGTAAGGTGAATTTCTTTCCCAGATAATACTTCTGTATGGGTTGCTAAAGGCAATTGCTGCTTGCTCGTTTCTGCGGAAGTATTTTCTTTTTCCATATTCATGTTGGACATGTCATGTCCCTGCATGGAAGATGGATTTGAGCAAGCTGCGCCAATCGCCACTACTCCTGCGAAAATGGCGCCAAGCAGCCATTTCTTCATGTCGTTTTCCCTCCTTAAGCTTGTAGTGGGAGATGCAATTATATGATAGAAAATAGATGTGCAAAATGTATGGAGAAAATCGTTCAACTAAAATGTAAAAAAAAGCAAGCGATTCGGATTCACCGATGTCTAACGGTGGTAGGTAATCGCTTGCCGTCCCATTTGAACCCAAGCGTCGATAAAGTCTTGTTTCGGCGCTTTTTGGTTTTTGACAGCGGTCAATGGATCATTGAAATAAATGTACTGCTCATCATATCCCGTAATGAGCACCGCATGTTCCCGGTACGTGATTTTGATCGGGCCTTGCGGGGTTTGCCATTCCCGAAAGGCAGAGGGAGGAAGAGGACGAAAGGTGGTGTTCGTAATCACCCAAACCGGTGTGCCTTTGGCCAAGTATGTATAGATGATCTCAAACGATTGCCCTGTTAAGTCGACAATTTGGTTTGGCAAGTACCATTCAGCCAACTGCTTGATCGGCTTATGGTACACGCCGTATCCAGGCTTCGATAACGTATACATATCGCCGACAAACCCTTCATTTGGGTGTCCGTAAAACACTTGGCCATTCCTCACTTGATATGGAGTAGGGTTTTTCTTGATTTGTTTCGCCAACGTCATCTTATCGACGCGAATGCCCGCATGATTCAAGAGCATGGCCAAGCTGGTCACCTCGCATCCTCTTGGCAGTTCCGGAAGCTGAGACAAAAGGGGAGCGTCAATAAGGACGGATGTCCTTAGAATTTGTTTCTTTGAAGGAGCAGCTGATCGACTCACCTCCTTCGCTTGATTGCTGGGGGGCGGATCGGTTTCTCTGCTGTTTCTTTTCTGTACGAAGGCTTTGATGGCATCGCCTGTCTGGGCCGAGCTTGCATAATAGGATAATGAGGAGGCCAATAGAAAGAAACAGGAAATATACAATCCGAGCGACAGTTGATCCATCCTCCCGTTTAGAGGTCTTCTCAAGAGAACAAAACAAAGGGAAACGATGAGAAAAGTCAAAAAAAGGATAAACGCGAACAAGCCATTCTCAACCCCTTTGTGAAAAGTGGCTGTTTTTATATTAACAAGTAAGTATGCAGAAACTATGAAATTCATACTTTCTCCATATTTTATCGTTAATATATGGGGAAACTGAAAATCTTGCAAGCAGTTTTCCTGAAAAAATGGAAACAGATTGTTTTTGAAACTTGATTTTGTGTACGTTAGAATGAAAGTGTCTTTGTATAAATCTTTCTCTTTCTTATGTTAAAGGGTTCATCACCAAAAGATGTACTTGACTTTTCAAGACAAACATGATAGCAATGTTGCTCAAAGAGATGTGTGGTATAAAAAACGCTGTTTTGGTTTTCTTTATCATGATCGTCTTTCTTTGTCAAGTACACTTTGTGGTGAAGATCCTGTTAAAGAAAAAAATGTCATTTTCTTAAAATTGAACAAAATAGCTTTTGGTGTTGTTTTTGTTCTGTATATACATCGATTCTTCTTAGCAAAGTGGGGGGACAATCATTACTATGTGCGGTTTTATTGGTTGTATTCATGATCGCCCGAAAGCGATTGAGCAAACATGGAAAACAATGTTGATGGAGATGAACCGCCTGATTACCCATCGCGGCCCCGACGATGAGGGGTATTTTTTTGATGAATACGTGAGTTTTGGCTTTCGGCGGCTGAGCATCATCGATCTGGAGGCAGGACATCAGCCGCTGTCTTATGAAAACGATCGATATTGGATCATTTTTAACGGGGAAATTTACAACTATATTGAATTGCGGGAAGAGCTGGCGGCGAAAGGATATTCGTTTGCGACGCATTCGGATACCGAGGCGATTGTTGCCCTTTACAGCGCGGAAAAAGAAAAAGCGGTCGAAAAACTGCGCGGGATGTTTGCGTTTGTCATTTGGGACAAGCAAGAGAAAACGGTGTTTGCGGCGCGGGATCCGTTTGGCATTAAGCCGTTTTTTTATGCGGAGCAAGGAGATCGCACGTTTTTCGCTTCGGAAAAGAAAAGCATCTTGCTGGCTCTAGGACAGGAATCGCTGAACGGTGATTCCCTGCAGCATTATTTAACGTTCCAATATGTTCCTGAGCCGATGACGATGTCAGATGGCATTTACAAGTTAGAGCCGGGTCATTATCTCAAGAAAAAAGTCGGAAAACCGCTCACGATTCATCGTTATTGGAAGGCATCCTTCGAGCCCATTCGTCAATCGGAAGAGGAGCTTGTCAAGCAAATCCGCGATGCGCTGTTTGATTCGGTCAGCGTCCATATGCGCAGCGATGTGCCGGTTGGTGCGTTTTTGTCGGGAGGCATTGATTCATCGTTCATCGTCGCCATCGCGAAACAATTCCATCCACACCTAAAGACGTTTTCTGTCGGGTTTGAGCGGGAAGGGTTCAGCGAAATTGATGTCGCCCAAGAAACGGCGGAGAAGCTTGGGGTGGACAATATTAGCTATGTCATTTCGCCGCAGGAGTATATCGATGAATTGCCGAAAATCATGTGGTATATGGATGATCCGCTGGCTGATCCTGCGGCTGTGCCGTTGTATTTTGTCGCCCGTGAGGCGAGAAAGCATGTCACGGTTGTGCTTTCCGGCGAGGGGGCGGACGAGCTGTTTGGCGGCTACAACATCTACCGCGAACCAGAGTCATTGCGGCTGTTTGCGCGAATGCCCAGCATCGTAAAAGCCGTGTTGCGGATGATCGCGAAGCTGCTTCCGGACGGGATGAAAGGAAAAAGCTTTTTGGAGCGCGGCACAACACCGCTCGAAGAACGGTATGTCGGCAATGCCAAAATCTATAGCGAAAAGGAAAAAGCGGCGTTGCTCAAAACGTACCAAGAGGAGCGCGAATATACGGCGGTGACGGCTCCTTTTTACCGCGAAACGCTTCATTACCCGCCCGTCAACCGGATGCAGTATATTGACCTTCATACATGGCTAAGGGGTGATATTTTAGTCAAAGCGGACAAAATGACGATGGCCCATTCGCTTGAGCTGCGCGTTCCCTTTTTAGACAAAAAGGTGTTTGATGTCGCGGCCAAAATCGCCCCTGACATGAAAACAGCCAACGGCACGACGAAATATATTTTGCGTAAAGCGGCTGAGGGCATTGTGCCGGATCATGTGTTAAACCGAAAAAAATTAGGGTTCCCGGTGCCGATTCGCCACTGGCTGAAAAACGAAATGTATGACTGGGCGAGACAGCTCATCAACGAAAGCGAGACGGATCATCTGTTCCATAAGGACGTGCTCTATCGGCTGCTGGATGAACATGCCCGCCACAAGGCGGACCACAGCCGCAAGCTGTGGACGGCATTGGCGTTTATGGTTTGGCATCAAGTGTATGTAGAAAAGAAGTACGATTTTGCTCAATCCGTACAAAACGAAAAGCGTCCAGCGTCCGTTTTGGAGGCGTAATAAGGAAACGAGAGGGCATCCCGAGGTTCGGCCGGGATGCCTTTTTTGATCATGTTCATCAGCTTTCTGAGAAACATGTCAAAAAGATGGGCCTTGAACGGGAAGCTCCACCGTAAATGTCGCTCCTTTTCCCGGCTGGCTCTGAACGGAGATGGTGCCGTGATGCATATCGACAATTTTTTTGGCGATCGCCAAGCCGAGCCCGCTGCCGTCCGCGGCGCGATGACGGGATTTGTCTGCTTTATAAAACCGTTCAAAAATGCGGGGCTGATCGTGCTCGTGAATTCCCGGACCTGTGTCGGAAACGGTGACGATCGCTTGTTCGCCGCATTGGTGCAGCCGGATGGTGATCGTTCCTCCTTTTGGTGTAAATTTGATGGCGTTATGGATCAAGTTCAGCCACACTTGACTGAGTAAATCTTCATCCGCTGTAATGATCACTTTTTCGAGCATGACACACATGTCCAAGTCTTTTTCTGTCCACTGCGGCTCGCAGTGGAGAATGAGGGTTTGCAGCTGCGTATCTAGGCGATAGGATGTTGGATGAAATGGAGAGCGATCAGAATCCAACATCGCCAGCCGCAGCAAATTTTCGCTCAGCTTAGACAGTCTTACGCATTCCGTTTCAATAATGTCAAGATAATGCATCCGTTGCTCCTGGCTTAAGTTCTCGTTTTTGAGCGCGCGGGCAAACCCGCGGATTGATGTGAGCGGAGAACCGATTTCATGAGAGACGTTGGAAATAAATTCTTGCCGCATCTTTTCCAAGGCTTGCAAATTCGCGGCCATGTCATTAATGCGTGTCACCAGTTCGGCAAAAGGATGATTTCGTTCGTTCCAGTCGAAGCGGAGATGGACTCGAAAATCGCCTTTGGCGATTCGGTTGATGGCGTCCATTAAGTCTTGCCAAAACGCTTTTTCCCGTTTTCGCAAAAAAGGGCTGATCGCACTCGTGGTCAATCCAAAGAGAAAAAAACCGAGAATCGAGGAAATGATTTGTCGAACGAGCGGCTGCGGCCGCCAAGCGAATCGGGTGTAGATTGCTTCCATGATGAAATATGCCGCTGTCCAAAAGAGACAGATGATTCCCATCACTGCGATCACGGTCAGGATGGATTTGAGCACGAACCATAACCGTTTCATGCTCGTACCTCCAACCGATAGCCAAGTCCGCGAATCGTGCGGATGGAAAAGGGAACATCCTGTTGAGCAAACCGTTCGCGCAGTCGTTTGACATGCACATCGACGGTTCGTTCATCCCCTTCATAATCGTAGCCCCAAATCTGTTCAATCAATTCGTCGCGCGTGAATGTTTTGCCTGGATAGCTGGCCAATTGAAACAGCAATTCGAATTCTTTCGGCGGCAAGGGGATCTGTTCGTCTCCCAAACGGCATTCGTACGTCTTGCGGTTTAGTGATAAATGGCCGATTTGCACCATTTGCGACGTGGCGATTCGATAGCGTTTGAGCAATGCCTTGACTCGGGCGACGAGCTCAAGCGGGTCGAACGGTTTGACGAGATAATCATCCGCGCCGAGTGCAAATCCTTTCACTTTTTCCTTCGTTTCCCCTTTGGCCGTCAGCATGAGAATCGGCACATCGTCATAGTCGCGCAATTCGCGGCATAACTCCCATCCGTCCATTTCCGGCATCATAATGTCCATAATGACTAAATCCACTTTCACCGTTTCCAGCACGTCAAGCGCTTCTTTTCCATTCGCCGCTTCGTGGATGGTCAATCCTTCCAGACTTAAAAAGTGGCTAACGAGTTCGCGGATGTGCGCATCATCATCGACGACTAAAATTCGGGCCATCGTCATCCCCTTTCATTTCCGTTCGTTTTCTCCTTCATTGTGCCGCTTTGGTCCAGCTTTCGTCAATGTTTGAGCCAATTTGCTCCTTATTTCGTCTGGACAGCAAACAACGTCTTGCTGTTCATGGGAGAAGGGGGATGCGCATCGGACATCCCCCGCGATTAAGCGCGGCGCATATAGACACGAACGGTGATCGGCGCAAAAATCGCGATAATCGCCGCCGCACCGAGTAAGGAGAGGGCGAAATCAGCGCCGATTGTTCCATGGTTCACCAGCTCACGGGCCGCCGTGATCATATGGGAAAGGGGATTGACCTTGGCAATCCATTGCAGCCAGTCCGGCATTGTCTTGACCGGTACGAACGCATTCGAAAGAAACATAAGCGGAAACAGCGCCAACATGGAAATTCCCTGTACGCTCGCCGCATTGCGGGCTATGACGCCGAAGAAGGCAAAGATCCAGCTGATGGCCCACGCGCATCCGATGGAGAAAACGACTGCAAGCGCCACACTGGTGATGCCTCCTTCCGGACGGTAGCCGACGAGAAACCCCATGGCAAAGGTCAGCACGGCGGCGATGACATAGCGGACGACATCGGCTAATAACGCTCCTGCCAGCGGGGAAATGCGGGCGATCGGCAATGACTTAAAGCGATCGAATACACCCTTGTCCATATCCTCGCGCAGTTGAACCCCTGAAACGACGGAAGCCCCGATCAACGTCTGGATCAGAATCGCTGGAATGATCATCGGCAAGTAGTTATGCGCATTTCCCGCGATGGCTCCGCCAAAGACGTAGGTAAACATCAAGGTGAAAATGATCGGCTGAAAGGTGATGTCAAATAGTTGTTCCGGCGTGCGCCGCACCTTTAATAAACCGCGATAGGCCATCGTCAGCGAATTTCGCACAGCTTGGGAAAAGCTTGCCCGGTTTTTCAGCTGTCGATGAGCCGTCGATTGTGGGGACATGTGTTTCATCTCACCGCTCCCTCCTCTAGAACGTTGGATTCATCTCTGTTTTTTTTCACACCATGGCCAGTAATGGTCAGAAAGACTTCATCAAGAGTCGGTTTTTGCACACTTAGTTCAGCTAAGTGGATGCCCTCTTGACGCAAAGCAACGAGCAAGTCTGTCACATGATCGGGATCGGCCATCGGCGCCGTAATGTTTCCGGTTTCTGGGGATACCGTCGACTTGACGCGGAGAACGTGCTCGATGATGCGCCGCGCCGTTTCGATCTCCTGTTGCTGCCGCAGCTTGACTTGCAATGACGACTGTCCGACAGATGCCTTGAGTTCATCGGGTGTTCCCTCGGCCACGACCCGGCCGTGATCGATGACGGCGATGCGGTCTGCCAATTCATCCGCTTCTTGCAAATATTGGGTTGTCAATAGAACGGTTGTCCCCATGCGGACCAGTCGCCGGATCGTTTCCCACATTTGGTTGCGCGTGCGCGGGTCGAGCCCGGTTGTTGGTTCGTCAAGGAAAATAAGCGGCGGTTGGGCGATGAGGCTGGCGGCGAGATCAAGACGCCGGCGCATGCCGCCGGAAAAATGCTTCAATGGCCGTTTCGCCGCTTCCGTCAAGCTGAATTCCTCCAACAATTCGCTCGTTTTCCGCCGCGCTTCCGCTCGGCTTAGGCCGAGAAGGCGAGAAAAGATCATCAGATTTTCTGTCGCACTGAGCGTTTCGTCGACGGAAGCGTATTGGCCGGTGACACCGATTAATTGCCGGACGATTTGCGGTTGTTTCACAATGTCGTAGCCAAAGATTTTGGCCGAACCGGCGTCCGGGCGCAGTAACGTTGCCAACATTCGGATCGTTGTGGTCTTGCCAGCTCCATTAGGGCCAAGCACCCCGTAAACCGTGCCCGCGCGCACGCGTAAGTTGAGACCGTCGACGGCCCGATGGCCGCCAAATGTTTTCACCAATCCGTGCGCTTCCACCGCCCACTCTTGATGGTCGGGTGCGATTTGATGTTTTGCTCCCATTTTGTGCTCCCTCCTTGTGATGATTCGTACATGTGAATCGTAGCACGCTTTTATGAACGGAGTGTGAACAAAAAACGATTTTGGGCGGAAAAGAAAAATTTACTTTCCCCGCTCTTGCAATTTTCCCGGTTTTGGTATATGCTTGTTCCATCAGGATGCTAAATACTATATATTGGTTTGCGGTCCTTTTTATACAACTACATATGGTTTGACCAAGCAACGGTGTCCATTTGGACTTAATAGGGAATCCGGTGCGAATCCGGAACTGCCCCCGCAACTGTATGTGCGGACGAAATGGGATGGCCACTGGCAGCAAAAGCCATTCGGCGCGCCGCTGGGAAGGCCCCAAAGTAGGACGATGCACGAGTCAGGAGACCTGCCTTGCTTGGAACGTTTCATGTTCTTCGGGGTGTGGGAAGATGAAACGATAGGGAAAAAGAGAAGGAGTTCGTCTGCCTTTTTCCGTCTGTCGTTTCATCCGCTCGCTTGCCCGAGCGGATTTTTTATTGGAGGAGAGGGGAAGCAAATGACCGTGCTGACGAAAATGATCATCATCGATGACCAAGGGAAACCGATTTCTTTTTCACGTGAAGAGTTTGCATCGCTGATCCATCGGACCGCGGCTGGATTCGGCCGCCTGTCGCTTGATGAATATGTCGAGCGTGTTTGGCAGCTCGTCTCGCGAAAAGAAACGGTTACGGTTGAACAGTTGTATCAGACGGCTGTCTTGGAGGGGTTATCGTATATAAGCGAAGAGGAGCCGGACTGGACGTTTGTGTGCGCGCGGCTGTATTTGCGGCAATTGTACCGTGAAGCGGCGCGGCATCGCGGGTACGACGAGCGCGAGCGGTACGGCGATTTCTATTCGCTGCTTGCCGCCCTGACGGAACAAGGGGTGTACAGTCCGCTGCTGCTTGAACGTTATACGAAAGAAGAAATTGATGCCATCGGTGCGTTTCTTGATCCGGAGAAGGACAAGCTGTTTACGTACATCGGGCTGCGCACACTCGCGGACCGGTATTTGGCGCGCGATTATGAGCGGCGGCTGTATGAACTGCCGCAGGAGCGGTTTTTGGTCATTGCCATGACGTTAATGGCGAATGAACCGGCCACACGGCGGCTTGCGCTCGTGAAGGAAGCGTATTGGGCGTTAAGCAACTTATACATGACGGTGGCGACGCCGACGCTCGCCAACGCCGGGAAATCGTACGGCCAGCTCTCAAGCTGCTTTGTCGATACGGTCGATGACAGCTTGCAAGGAATTTATGACAGCAACACCGACATCGCCAATTTGTCCAAATCAGGCGGCGGCATTGGCGTCTATTTAGGCAAAATCCGTTCGCGCGGCAGCGACATCAAAGGGTTTAAAGGGGTCTCTTCCGGCGTCATCCCGTGGATGAAGCAGCTGAACAACACAGCGGTGAGCGTTGACCAGTTGGGGCAGCGCAAAGGGGCCATTTCCGTTTATTTGGATGTATGGCATAAAGACATTTTCGCGTTTTTGGACGCGCGGCTCAACAACGGCGATGAACGGCTGCGGACGCATGATTTGTTCACCGGCGTGTGCATTCCGGACTTGTTCATGGAGCAGGTCGAACAGCGAGGCGACTGGTATTTGTTTGATCCGCATGAAGTGCGGAAGGTGATGGGCTTTAGCTTGGAAGACTTTTATGATGAGGAAAAAGGGCGCGGGAGTTTTCGCGAGAAATATTGGCAATGCGTCAACGAACCGAGCCTGTCGAAAGAGAAAGTGCCGGCGATTGAAGTGATGAAAAGCATCATGCGCAGCCAGCTTGAGTCGGGGACGCCGTTTATGTTTTACCGCGATGAAGTGAACCGGCAAAACCCGAACCGCCATCTCGGGATGATCTACTGCAGCAATCTTTGCACCGAGATCGCGCAAAACCAAAGCCCAACGGTGATGAAACGGCAATATGTGAAAGACGGGACGATTATCATTGAAAAAATACCAGGCGATTTTGTCGTCTGCAATTTATCGTCGATCAATTTGGCGCGTGCGGTGACCGATGGAGTTTTGGCGCGGCTCATCTCGATTCAAATGCGGATGCTTGATAATGTCATCGATCTCAATAATATCCCAGTTCTGCAAGCCGGCCTGACGAACGAAAAATACCGCGCTGTCGGGCTTGGCACCTTTGGCTGGCATCATCTTTTGGCGTTAAAAGGCATTCGCTGGGAGTCAGACGAAGCGGTCCGCTATGCCGACGAGCTGTATGAAACGATCGCTTATTTGGCGATTCAGGCGAGCATGGAGCTTGCAAAAGAAAAAGGAAGTTACCCGGCGTTTCCAGGGTCGGACTGGCAGACGGGCGCTTATTTTGAACGGCGCGGCTACCAAAGCCACGGCGAACTCGATTGGGATCAGCTGAAGCAAGATGTGGCCCGCTACGGGATGCGCAACGGCTATATCATGGCCATCGCTCCGAACGCATCGACGTCGATCATCGCTGGCAGCACGGCGAGCATTGATCCCATTTTCTTAAAAGTATACGCCGAGGAAAAGAAAGATTATAAGATTCCCGTTACGGTGCCAGATTTAAACGAACAGACGACATGGTATTACAAATCGGCGTACCATATCGACCAGCATTGGAGCATCAAACAAAACGCCGCCCGCCAGCGCCATGTCGACCAAGCCATCTCATTTAACTTCTACGTCATGAACACGATTAAGGCAAAAGAGCTGCTCGATTTACATTTGACGGCATGGAAGTCGGGGTTGAAAACGACGTATTACGTGCGTTCGACATCGGGGACGATCGAAGAGTGCGATTCTTGTGCGAGCTGACCGTGGGGCGCAACAAACGCCTTTGGTCGGGCTTTCCCTTCCTTGTGCGGGAGGGGCGTCCGCGGTTGGCCGCGCATCACGATACTTGAAAGAGAAAGGAAGGAATCGACACAATGACGATCAGCTTAGTCAAACGGCCGATTATGGATCCAGAGGCGCCGAACCGTTCGACGGGCATCATCAATGGCCGTTGCTCGAATGTGTTGAATTGGGACGATATCGCCTACCCATGGGCGTATGCGAAATATAAGCGAATG
Organism: Geobacillus sp. G4; assembly: GCF_040327975.1. Taxonomy (NCBI): domain Bacteria; kingdom Bacillati; phylum Bacillota; class Bacilli; order Caryophanales; family Anoxybacillaceae; genus Geobacillus; species Geobacillus sp. G4. Next base: position 449,170 of record NZ_JBEPJY010000001.1, on the reverse strand, counting down.
CTCGCCAACTTTTGGACGCCGTTTGAAATCAATATGGCGCAAGATGTGAAGCAGTTTCCGCAGCTGACCGACCGCGAGCAGGATGCGTTTTTGAAAATCATTGGACTCTTGGCGCTGCTTGACAGCATCCAAACCGACTACGCCAGACGTGTCGCTGATTACATTACGGACCCGAGCATCAATGCGCTCATGATCATGCTCGCCCAGCAGGAAGTCATTCACAACCATTCCTATTCGTACGTGCTCTCGAGCCTTGTGCCGAAAGCGAAGCAAGATGAAGTATTCGACTTTTGGCGGAACGAACCGACGCTGCGCAAGCGGAACGATTTTGTGACGAACGGCTACAAGGCGTTTGCGGAAGAGCCGAATGTGGAAAACTTGTTGCGCTCCATCGTTTTTGACGTCATTTTAGAAGGACTGTTTTTCTACTCAGGGTTTGCGTTCTTCTACAACCTTGCGCGCCAGCAAAAAATGGTGGCGACGAGCACGATGATCAATTACATCAACCGCGACGAGCACATTCATGTTGATTTGTTTGCGAAAATTTTCAAAGAAGTGTTGAACGAATACCCGGAGTATCGGACGCCGGAGCTTTCCGATTTTGTCCGTGAAACGTTTACGAAAGCGGCTGAGCTGGAAATCGAATGGGCCGGGGAAATCATCGGGAATGACATCGATGGCATCGACTTGGCTGATTTGGAAGCGTACATTAAGTTTTACGCCAACGTCCGCGCCCATCAGCTTGGATTTGACCGCCCGTTTGACGGCTATCGGACGAACCCGCTCCGCTGGATTAAAGCGTATGAAGAAGTCGACCTCGGCAAATCAGACTTCTTTGAACAGAAGCCGCGCCAATATACGAAAGTGCAAGTGGACAACGGATTTGATGAGTTATAAATGAGAGAAGTCCCGTTTGACAACGGTCAGCGTGGCTTTTTGCCAGATAAGGCCGTTTGTCCGTCTTTTGCTTCGAACGATGGCGGCGGTACATGCAAGAAAAACCGCGGCGCTCAGCCGTGGGCAGGCACCGCGGTTTTTCATGGATGCTTTCAAGCTGCTGGGCAAGATGGTGGAGTTTTTTCTCATGCTGGACGGTTTTCGCGGCGAGGAAATGAACGGTTTCTTGCGTTTCGGTGAGCTCGACGCGCAAGCCGGAAAACTTTCGATCCAATCGGTCAAACCGCTCATTCACTTCGGCGCGGAATTGTTGCAGTTCAGATCGGAATTCGGCGCGAAGCTGGTTGGCCATATCTTGCATTTCCACCCGAAGTTGATTGGCGGTGTCTTGGATTTCCGCCCGAAGCAGGTTGCCCATCTCGTCAATTTGGGCACGGATGTCGTTGGAAAAACGTTTCAGCGCCTCTTCAACCTCTTTCACAACCGTATCGCTCTCCATTCTTGTCCGTTTTTGGTATTTCTCATCATCATACCATGGCGTAAAGAGTCAGGCAATGAGAGAAAGTAGGTGGGAGCGGTTGCATGGGAAAAAATAAGCCGATCGTGCTAAAATAGCGCTCGGCTTATTGGATTTGTGTTTGGCAGGCAAGCCGTTTGGCTGGTTGATCCGTTTTTTCGCGCTCGCGCCGCGTTTTCGGAGCGAGAAGGTGAGCGCCGGCCAGAACGGTGACCATGCAACGGCCACACGTTCCTTTTTTGCATTTGTGATCGAGCAGAACACCTTGTCCTAGGGCGGCGTCAAGAAGCGAAACGCCGGGGGCTGGCTGCACGGTGAACGTTTTCCCTTTTTGTTCGATTTGAATGACAGACGGCCGCACGGCGGACGGCCCATCGGGCTTAGGCGGCGCGGCAGAAATGGAGCGCTCCGATGGCCGGACGGCAGGCTTCAGTGAGCCGACCGTGAATGTTTTACCCATTTTTTTACACATCTCCTTTAAATTACATGGTTAGTTTGAAAATGAATCTCATTTACATCCGAATGAATGATTGGTATCATAATAGTAAAAGGAATTGCGAAAACGCCATCTTGGCTAGGGACAAGGGGGAGACACCATGGGCATTCCGATGAACGGACTGCGCGATATGAAAGCGATTTTGGCCAACGAGCGAAAAGTCGGCGGCGCGGTGGAAGCGGCGCTTCTCCGCCTCCGTTCCGGCGAAGAATATCGAAACGTCTGCATCGTTCATATCGATCAACTAGGCGCCCAATACTATTCGGTCGGTTTTGTGACCGAACAAGGGGAACGGCTCATCGTCAACGTTCATGACATCAGCGTCATCTCTGCGCCTGAACATAAAAAAATTCGTGAGCTGAACAACGCCGCTTATAAACGGGAAGCCATCAACAACAAGCGGCGCTATTTAAAACGCCTCTTTGAGATTTATGAAGGCAGTTATACCGTTCATTTTTGGCGGGAAGCGAAAATGATTATCGATGACATCGGTGTTGAGGCGCTCAGCCCCGAATTGTCGCTGCTCGTCTCCAACGTTCAAGGACAAACGGCCCGCACCGCTTAATGGGAAAATCAAGAAACCGCCCGGCGATCTCCCCTATCGTCCGGGCGCGTCTTCGTTAAAGGGAATTTGCTGTGCCTCGTTTTCATGGCGCGGATCGCTGGCCATATGCCGTTCTTGCTGTTTGATGGCAAGGGAAGCCCGCGTGCCGCTTCTCCGGATTAGGCGCTGCTCATGCTGACTCGTTCGGATCCTCGAGCGTGCAGATGGCGCTTGGACGTTTGATGCGCGGCACAACCGATTCGTAGACACGGAACAAGTAGTTCATGTTTTCCGTATCTAAAAACGCGGTTTGCACATCGACGGCAACAGCGAGGTCGATGTTTTGCCGCCCTGTGTCAATGACGACCCCGCGTTTGCCTTTAATGACCGGAGTTTGGTAAATGCCGGCGGTCATCAGCTCGCGGATGTGCTCAATTTCAAGCACGTGCGTTCCTTCATGGACGCGGTGGATCAACGCATACAATTCCGGCGACAAGACGAGCGCGTATGGGCCGGTATGGCCGAGCTGAAGCAGCTTGTTGCGTGCTTCGACGACGTCAGTAAAGGCGTTGCCCGATTTCATCCAATCGCTGCGAATGTGGGCGATTTTTCCTTTGACGTTCATAATGCCCGGCACATCAAATTCAGTTGAACCATTGAAAATCAAATCGTCCTCGAGCAGCGCGCACTGCTGGGCGGCGTTGGCGGCGGCGGAAAAGTCGATCGGGCTGCCGAGCTGTTTCGCCTGTTCAATGTCACGCCAGTACAAAATAAAGTCTTTATACAAAAGCGGGATCGTTAAATGCACGCGGCGCGCCGGCTCGGAAAGGCTCAGCTCTTTGCCGTGGAAGCTCATGTCCCCCTGTTCCGGGTTCATATAAATATCGTTGGCGACCGACTGGACACCTTCGCCGAGCGGACCGTACAAATCGATAAATCGGCGGCCGACGAGCTGGCGCCGCGCCGTTTCAATGACCAGTTCGTCAAGCTCGCCCCATTGGCTGCTTGTGAGCGGGGCTTCTGGATACAGCTTCGTTTTATCCATGTTTACTCTCCTTTCTTATCCGTGTTTTAAGCTGCCGACTGTCAGCTGCCGTCTTGTTCCGATCGATGGGCGGACAGGCGCCGGGTCGGAAGGCGGGACGGCGTACTGCGCCAGTTTCAAATGGTCTTTTTGATGCTCTTTTTCGTCAGTCGGCACCGAAGCGGCGAGGGAAACCGGCGCGTCCAGCGCGCGATTGAGCGTTTCGAGAGCGGCTTTCATCCGCTGGTAGTCCGCAGCGGTCATGTCGCGCAGTGCCGTAATGGGTGGTTCATGTTCCGTCCCTTTATAGTGGAAGAGGGACAAATCGAGATGCTCCAAAAAGTTGTGCAAGCCGAATTTTTCAAGGCTGATGTCTTGCAACAGGCGCAAAAAGTCGCCGTTTTCCCGCGATAAGAATGCTTCGTCCGCCAATGCCTCCTCCAACTTTGGAAGCAAGGCGGTCAAACGGTCAAACCGGTGTTCCTCTTCTTCGTAAATATGATGCCAATACAGCCGTGCATGGTCGTCAGCGGCCTGTTCAATCGTCGGTTCTAAAATCGATTGAAACTGGCCGAGCGCTTCTTTCGACCGGCCAAGAATGGCGCTGACTTCTGCTAACGTGTCGTGCAATGGACTCCCTCCTACACTATGATTGATTGTTATCATCTTTTCCATATTGAAAGAGGCATAAACATCTCCGCCTTCCTTCGAACGTCACCTTTGCTCCTAGTCCGGAATAAAACAGAATCAGGAACATTGCCCACTTGATATGCGGCGCGATTCCAGCGATAATGGAAACGGTATGGATGAATGCCGCCAAGCGGCATGGAAGAATAAAGAAGGTGACAGAACGATGGAACGTGCGGAACAGATTTATCAAAGGCTTATGGAAATTTGTGGAGAAAGGAACGTCCTTCGTGATGAGCCGATGAAAAACCATACATTGGTGCGGATCGGCGGCAAGGCCGATTTTCTCGTCTGGCCGGAAACGTACGAGCAGGTCATTGAGGTGTTGCGGCTGAAAGAAGAGTACGGCCTGCCGTTTACGCTTCTTGGCAACGGTTCGAACGTCATCATCCGCGATGGCGGGCTGCGCGGCATTGTCATGCAGCTGAAGCATTTGAACCGCATTTGGCGTGAAGGAAACAACGTGATCGCACAAAGCGGGGCGGATATTAAAGCGGTGTCGCGGTTCGCGCTCGAACAACACCTCACCGGGTTGGAGTTTGCCTGCGGCATTCCGGGATCGGTCGGCGGGGCGATTATGATGAACGCCGGAGCGTACGGCGGTGAAGTGAAAGATGTGCTTGACCATGTCAAAGTGGCGACGCTCGCCGGTGAGTTGAAAACGCTGAAAAATGAGGAGCTGGAGCTTGGCTATCGAACAAGCTTGATCAGCCGGACGCATGATATTGTGCTTGAAGTGGTCTTTGCGCTCCGGCCGGGAGACTATGCGCAAATCAAGGCGAAAATGGATGATTTAACCTTTCAGCGCGAATCGAAACAACCGCTTGAGTATCCGTCGGTCGGAAGCGTGTTTAAGCGTCCGCCGGGCTATTTTGCCGGCAAGCTCATCCAAGACAGCGGCCTTCAGGGAAAAGGATTCGGCGGTGCGGAAGTGTCGACGAAGCATGCAGGATTCATTATTAACAAAAACAATGCGACCGCTGCCGATTACATTGCGACGATCGAAATGGTGCGCAAAACAGTGAAAGAAAAATTCGGGGTCGATCTGGAGTTGGAAGTCAAAATTATTGGCGAGGAATGACGGAGGATCCGAATCCGGTTTGCGGGTTCGGATTTTTTCATTTCGACGAGAGGAAAAATGAAACCAACCGCCAATAGGTAAGAAAAGGGGTTATGAATGGAGGAAGAGGATGAACCTTTATTTCATTATCAATCCAGCCGCCAAAAACGGCCGGTCCGTGTCCATTTGGAAGCAGCTGCAACCGCTGCTGGATCGGGAAGGAATCATCTATCAGGCGTATTGGACGACCCGAAAGGGAGAAGGAAAGGAAATCGCCCGACGAATCGGCGAGGAAAGCGTTGAGCCGACGGTGATCGCAGCGGTCGGGGGCGATGGGACAGTGCATGAAGTGGTGAACGGAGCGGGTTCGTTTCCGCACGTTGCGATTGGCTGCATTCCCGCCGGAACAGGAAACGACTTTGTCCGCGGCTTCCGTCTCGCCCGAAAACCGAAACAGGCGCTCCGACAGCTGATAGATGATGTTCGTTTCGGCAAGGTTTTGGCTTTCGATCTCGGCCGTTTTGCAAGCAGAGCCGTGCCGGACGGAGTGTTTGCCAACAGCATCGGCTGCGGTTTTGACGCCCATATCGCCCGCACGGCCAACCGTTCAAAATGGAAAGGGCGGCTGAATCGTTTTGGACTCGGTTCACTCATTTATGTGTTTTATTTAGTAAGAGATTTGTTTCGCTATCAACCGGTTGACCTTGATATTTGTGTGGATGGACAGAATTATTCGTTTTTGAAGGCTTGGATGGCAACGGTTTCGAATCACCCATACTACGGTGGAGGAATGCGCATCGCGCCGTCCGCTCAGGCCGATGACGGCTTGCTTCATGTGACGGTCGTCGGGCCGATGCCGCGTTGGAAAATTCTTGCGCTGTTTTTAACCGTATTTTGGGGCGGGCATGTACGAATGAAAGAAGTTTGCGTGTTCACTGGTCGGAACGTGCGCATCCGCCCTGCCGCTCCTGTCCCGATCCACGCGGATGGCGAGGATGCAGGAGAAGGGGAAGTATTTGCTTGGATTGAGCCGGGGCGTTTGCGGGTCATTGGCGTGAAAACCAGGTGAGTGATTCATTCGTATACTGCAAGTAGACGTAAGGAGGGCGAGGCATGGGGAAGCACTGTTGGCTTTGCCCTGCGCGATGGATTGCCGGCGGCAATCAAGGCGCATTTGATTATTCGCTATAGCATCGAGGCGTTTGACCGAGCGATTGTGATTCGCGAAGTGATTAGCTAGGGATTTACCAGCATGGCAAATATTCTGAATAAGCAAAGCAAGAGCAAGGAAGCGAGCGGTTAAGGCGGAGGTGAAAGAACAATGGAACGACGATGTCCATTATTGTCAAGGAGAAAGGGCTGTTTCCCGTTCGCTTCGGAAAACAGCCCTTGCTTTAGCAACAGCTTCAAAAACGGAACTTATTTTTTGTTCTTTTCTTCCTTGTCTTGTTTTCTATGGGCCGGCGAATGGTCGTTTTTCACCTGCGGTTTGGCTGTTTGTTTCGGAGGTTGTGAAACAGAGACAGAGGCGCGGAACGCTGCTTGCTGCTTTCCGGCTGCCGCTGCTTGATGTTCCCGGCCGTTTGCTTTGGCGCTCGCGGCGACACCTTGGCGGACACTGCCCTTTGCTTCCGCTTTTATGGCTCGCGTCAGCGACGATTTCGTGTCTGCTTTGGCGGCGGTGTTCGTTTGTTCATCTAGACGAACCGCTGTATCGTCTTCCACCGGTGCAGCGGCTGGCTTTTCTGTTTCGATGGATTCAGGAGCCGTTGGTGCGCTCTCGTTTTTCGCTTCCTCCGTTTCGCCGGCCGGTGCTGTCGGTGCTGTTTGTTCATCGCCTATTTCCTCTACTTGGCTGCTTTGTTCTGCCTGTTTCGCCAACCGTTTTTCTATTTTGGCTTCCAGTTTTTGTTTCGCTTTTTCAATGTTGCGGGCGAGCACCTCTTTGGCGCGCGGGTTTTTCACCCGTTCAAGTGCGGCTTGCAAGGCCGTGATGTTTTGCGAAAATTTTTCTTCCAGCTGTTGGCGCAATGCTTCGGCATCAGGTTTTGCGGTTTCCCCGCTTGGTTCATCCGCTTGTTTTGTTTTTTCATACACATTCCATGCTTGATCTTGTTGTTTCAGGGCATTGGCGAGCACTTCTTTTGCCTGCTCGACGTCTCCGCGTTCAAGCAGCGCCTTTGCTTCGGCTAGCCGCTCTTCAGCGAATTCAGCGAGCCGTTTCGCCTTTTCCGCATCGTCAAACGTGAGGGCAAGTTCGATTTTTTCCATCATGGTTTTGACAAAGTAGAAAAAGTCGCCTGGCAACAAAACCGGGACGTCGTGGTTGACACCGGCATCTGCTTCGGTTGCCGTGTTGCCGTCTGTTTTCCCCTCGATTCCTGTGCTGGCGAACACCGCCGGGCTGTAAGGAGTGAGCGCAACAGCAGCGGCAAGTGCGCTTGTTGATAGTATGCGAGGGAGCGAAAATCGCTTGTTCATCACCATCGTTCCTCCTTTTGCTTTGGGTTTCGTTATAACGTTTTCGCAGTTGACCCGTCTGTTTTCGACTGTAGGCGCGAAAAATCAGGCGAAAGAAGCAGAAAAATAGGAAAGAAAGGGAAACGGTGAGATTCCCTTCACGGTTTGGCAGTTAGCCGCCTGTTTGGTATAATGGAAATAAGTTTGGTAACGACGATATCCAAGGCGACTCCTGCCAATCCGTTTGGTGGGAGTTTGTTTTTGCGATGAGCGCCTAGTGGGGCTGACGGGATAAGGGGGCACCGGCCAATGCCATGCCGGGCGAAAACGAAAGGAGCAAACCGGTCATGACGGAGCGGGTGGATGACATTGTTGATGTTTGTTTATTAGCGGGAAAATTGATGCTTGAAAGCGGTGGGGAGACGTACCGGGTGGAAGATACGATGGGGCGTATCGCCGCTTCGTTCGGTGTTTCCCGCTCACACAGCTATGTGACCCCAACGGGCATCATGTTTTCCGTTGAGGGAACGAATGTAACACGGTTTATTCGCATTTCCGAGCGTTCGACCGATTTATCCAAGGTGGCGCTTGTCAACCACATTTCCCGCCGCATCAGCAGCGGCGAACTGTCGCTCGACGGAGCGCGCAAAGAACTGGAACGCGTTCAGCAGCAGCCACTCGGTTATCCGCTTTGGCAGCAAACTGCTGCCGCAGCGGCGGCGAGCGCTTGTTTTGCCTCGCTGTTAGGCGGCATGAATCATTTTCTCCCTTCCCTTCTTTCTGGTGGAATGGCGTTTTGGTGTTTTGAAATGATGCATCGGTTCGTGAAAATCCGATTCTTCGCTGAATTTTTTGCCGCTTTTGTCGCCGGTGGGATCGTGCTGTTGATGGAAAGGGCCGGATTTGTCAGGGACGTAGGAAACATGATGATTGGCTCGGTGATGCCGCTCGTGCCGGGGCTGGCGATTACCAATGCGGTGCGCGATTTAATGGCCGGCCATTTGATCGCCGGTTTGTCGCGCGGTGCTGAGGCGTTTTTAACCGCGTTTGCGATCGGCACCGGCATTGCCTTTATTTTATCGATTCGTTAGCAGGGAGTTACCGATGATGATTGTGCAGCTGTTGCTTAGCTTTGTGGCGTCATCGCTGTTTGGCGTCATTTTCAATATTCCGAAACGATTGCTGCCGCACAGCGGATTTGTCGGCATGAGCGGCTGGGCGATGTATATGGCCGCCGCCCGGTCGGGGGTGGACGGTGTCGCCGCCACGTTTGCAGCGGCGTTTTTCGTCGCTTTTGTAAGCAACGGGTTCGCCCGCCGCTATCGAACGCCGGCGACGATTTTTATCGTCTCTGGCATTATTCCCCTTGTGCCGGGCGGAACAGCGTTTGAGGCGATGCGCCATGTTGTCATGAACGATTACAATGCGGCCATTTCACTAGCGGCAAAAGCGTTCATGATTTCTGGGGCGATTGCGATGGGGCTCATTTTTTCTGAGGTCGTCAACCAACTGGTCAAGCGCCGCCCTTAACTGCGTGTAGTTGTTTTTTCCAATCATTTGCCTATCGTTGTATTTGTTTGCTTGAATATTATAATGAATATAACCATGTTTTTTCTATTGATTTTAAACAGCGGGGGAGAGCGGGATGAAAGAAATTGTTCAGCAGATGAAGGCGGAGCTATGGGAGATTTTCGATCACCTTCATCGTCATCCAGAAATCAGTTGGGAAGAGTGGCAAACAACCGAATTTCTTCGCCGAGAGTTGGAGCGCGAAGGGTATCGGGCGCGGACGTTTGCCGATTGTCCGGGCGTGGTGGCGGAAATTGGCACAGGGCCGTTGATGGTCGGAGTGCGCAGCGATATGGACGCTCTTTGGCAAGAAGTTGACGGCGTTTGGCAGCCGAACCACGCGTGCGGGCACGACGCTCACATGACGATTGTGCTTGGCGTGGCGAAATTGCTTCGCCGCATCGGCTATGAGCCGCCGGGGACGCTGCGGTTTTTGTTCCAGCCGGCTGAGGAAAAAGGCACGGGGGCGCTGAAGATGATCGAAAAAGGAGCGGCTGATGGCCTAACGTTTTTGTACGGCGTTCATTTGCGCCCAATTCAAGAGGTAAAAGGCGGTTATGCGTCTCCGGCGATCATTCACGGAGCGGCGCAATGCATCGAGGGGCGGATTCGCGGCGTGGCGGCGCATGCCGCGCGGCCGCATTTAGGCGTCAACGTCATTGAAGTTGGCAGCGCCATCGTGCAGGAGCTCGGCAAAATTCATATCGACCCACAAGTGCCAGCGTCGATCAAAATGACGAAGTTTCACGCCGGTGAAAAAGATGCGAACACGATCCCGGACTACGCGGAATTTGCCCTTGATTTGCGGGCGCAAACGAACGAGGCGATGGAGCGGCTCGTCGAGGGGCTGCGCCATGTGATCAATGGGGTCGCTGCGATTTACGGAGCTGATATTGAGCTTGTTGAGCGGACGCGCATCGTCGCCGCTGATCCTGATCCAGATGCTGTGCGGCTGATGGAGGAGGCGATTATCACGACTTTAGGGACGGAAAAATGCGTTCCGCCGGTCGTGACGTCGGGAGGAGAGGATTTCCATTTTTATTCCTTTAAAAAACCGGAGCTGAAAACAACGATGCTCGGATTGGGCTGCGACTTGCGTCCAGGGCTCCATCACCCGAACATGACGTTCCGGCGCGATGATTTGCTTTCCGGCGTGGAAATTTTGGCGCGGGTTGTGATGAACACGTTTGCGACGTTTGCGCCGCAGGGGGAGAACGAGCGTGCCTCTGTCGCTGCAAATCATTGAGACGATCGAACAGTTGAAAGAGATGGCCAGGCTTGAGGAGGAGATTTGGAAAACGGCGCCGGTTCCGCTCCATCAAACGCTGACGGTGGCGAAAAACGGGGGCATTATCATCGGGGCGTATGTGGACGGGAAGCTTGTCGGCTTTGTCTACAGCTTCCCTGGGTTTCGAAATGGGGAATTGTATCTTTGCTCCCATATGATGGGGATTGCTGAATCGTTTCGTGATCGTGGCCTCGGCTATCGCTTGAAAATGAAACAGGCGGAAGAAGCGCGGCGGCGCGGTTATCGAGTCATCCGCTGGACGTATGACCCGTTGCAAAGTCGAAACGGCTATTTGAACTTGGCGAAGCTTGGGGCCCTTGGCGTCGAGTATGTGGAAAACTGCTACGGCGAAATGAATGACGCGTTGAACGGTCAACTGCCGTCCGACCGCTTCATTGTCGAATGGCGGCTTGATGAGCGTCCGACCGGGGAGCGGAGCTTGGCTAAAGCTGATCTTCTCAAGGCCAGAAGTCTGACGGTGCTCGAGGCAGGTCAAAGGGCTGACGGTCTGTTGCGGCCCGTGCTGAGAGACATCGATGAAACAGCGGCGCCGTTGTTGTTGGCTGCGGTTCCGCTTGACTTTCCGCAGCTGAAAGAGCGGGATCTCGCGCTGGCGCTTGAGTGGCGGCTGGCGACGCGCGCTCTGTTTCAGCGGTTGCTCACGGAAGGCTGGATTGCCGCCGGCGCTTGGCGCCGTTCCGGGGAGCCGGCGATGCACTACATATGGGTGAGGAGAAACGAATGGCTGCCGCAGAAAGGGGAAGAGGAATGGCGATCAACATCGAGTACGTCATATTGCGCCATTTGCAAATGGAGTTGAAGGCGCCGTTTACAACGAGCTTCGGCACGTTTCAAACGAAAGAGTTGATTTTAGTGGAGGCGGTCGACTGCGATGGGGTTTCCGGCTGGGGCGAATCGGTTGCGTTTTCTGCCCCGTGGTACAGCGAGGAAACGGTGAAAACGAACTGGCATATGCTTGAAGAGTTTCTCGTGCCGCTCTTGTTTTCGAAGCCGCTTAGGCATCCAGCGGAATTGCCAGAGCGCTTTGCCGCCATCCGCCAAAACAACATGGCGAAAGCGGCGCTTGAGGGAGCGGTATGGGATTTGTATGCCAAGCGGCTCGGCGTCCCGCTTTGTCAAGCTCTCGGGGGAACGAAAAAGGAAATTGAAGTCGGCGTCAGCATCGGCATCCAGCCGACGGTTGCCGATCTGCTCCAGGTGATTGAGCGGTATGTGGCGCAAGGGTACCGGCGGATCAAAGTGAAGATCAAACCGGGATGGGATGTTGATGTCATTCGCGACGTGCGGCGCGCGTTTCCCGACGTGCCGCTCATGGCGGATGCCAATTCGGCGTATACGCTCGCTGACGCCAAGCGGCTTCAGGCGCTCGATGAGTTTGGGCTGATGATGATCGAACAGCCGCTCGCCGCTGACGATCTTGTCGATCACGCCCGGCTGCAGCCGCTTCTTCAGACGCCGATTTGCCTTGATGAAAGCATTCGTTCCTATGACGATGCGCGCAAGGCGCTTGACCTTGGCAGCTGCCGCATCATCAACATCAAAATCGGGCGCGTCGGTGGGCTTTGGGAGGCGAAGCGCATCCACGATCTTTGTGCTGAGCGCAGCGTGCCGGTGTGGTGCGGGGGGATGCTGGAAGCAGGGGTCGGGCGCGCCCACAATATCGCGATCACGACGTTGGAAAACTTCGCGCTTCCCGGCGACACCGCTGCGTCGTCCCATTATTGGGAGCGGGATATTATCACACCGGAAGTCGAGGTGCAAGGCGGCTTGATCCGCGTGCCGAACGCCCCGGGCATCGGCTATGACGTCGACCGCCGCCAAGTGGAGCGGTATACACAGTTTGCGAAGGTGTTTCATCGTACGGCGACGGCATAAAGGATGATAAAAGGGAGGCGATGTAAAACGAAATCGACATTCTGCCAATGTTGTTTTGGGAGTTCTTGAAGACTATCAAGGACAGGGCATTGCCACTAAACTATTCAACAAAGCGTTTGAGTGGGCAAAGGAAGTTGGAATTTCGAGATTAGGACTTACGGTCATGAAAGGGAACGATAAGGCGTTCAACTTATATAGGAAGATGGGATTCGTATTAGAAGGCGAGAGGGTTCAATCATTAAGAGTGGGCGGAGAATTTGTCAATGAATATTACCTATACAAACTGTTGTAACGCCAATTTGGGGCTGACCCAAAACGCATTCGCGTTTTGGATCAGCCCCTTCTTCGTTGTGTTACACGCGTCCGATCCCAGTATTCGCCTTGACGACAATTTCCGTATATTTCTTTTCATCCGATTTTTTCGACGAGACGAGCGTGCCAACGATCGCACCGATAAAGCCGAGCGGAATCGAGATGATGCCCGGGTTGGCGAGCTTAAAGAGCGGTTCGCCGACGAAAATGGCGGCGCCCGGCTGCGGCGACCAGACGTTCGGGCTGAAGAAGACGAGCACCAAGGCGCTGATCAGGCCGACAAGCATCCCCGTAATCGCTCCAGTCGTGTTAAAGCGGCGCCAGAAAATGGTGAATACGATCGTCGGCAAGTTGGCGCTGGCGGCGACCGCAAATGCGAGCGATACGAGGAACGCGACGTTCATTTTTTGTGCAAACAGCGCTAACAAAATCGACAACACCGAGACGCCGACGGATGCCCAGCGGGCGGCGAGCATTTGTTCTTTTTCCGTCGCCTGGCCGCGCCGCAAAATATGGCTGTAAAAGTCATGGGCAAACGCCGAGGCGGCTGACAACACAAGTCCGGCGACAACGGCCAAAATCGTCGCAAAGGCGACGGCAGAGACGAAAGCGAACAAGAAATCTCCGCCAAGCGCTTCCGCCAACAGCGGGGCGGCCATATTGCCGGCCGGGTTGGCGGCGACGATTTTGTCATAGCCGACAAACGCGGCGGCGCCAAAGCCTAAAAAGATCGTCATGACGTAGAAAAGCCCAATGATCCATGTCGCATACACGACCGATTTGCGCGCAGTCGGGGCGTCTTTGACCGTAAAGAAGCGGATCAAAATGTGCGGCAGCCCGGCCGTCCCCAACACGAGCGCCAAGTTGAGTGAAATCGTATCGAGTGGATCCTTAAACTTGTTGCCCGGGTTTAAAAACGCCTCGCCAAGCGGCGTCGCTGTTTTCATTTCGTGGAACATTTTGGCGATGCTGAAATCGAATTTGGCAAAGACGATGATGGAAATGATAAACGTACCGACCATCAGCAAGACGGCTTTGACGATTTGCACCCAACTCGTTGCTGTCATGCCCCCGAAGACGACGTACACCGTCATCAAAATGCCGACGATCAAGACGGAATAAATGTAGTCTAGACCCAACAGAAGCTTGATGAGGCCGCCGGCGCCGACAAGCTGGGCGATCATATAGAAAATCGAGATGGCGATCGTATTTAACGCCGCGACGCCGCGCACTTTCTTATCGTCAAAACGGGCGGCGATCATATCGGCCATCGTGTATTTGCCGAGGTTGCGAAGCGGTTCGGCGACGATATACAAGACGACAAGATAAGCGACAAGGAAGCCGATGCTGTAAAAGAAGCCGTCAAATCCCGTCAGCGCGATCATGCCAGCGATTCCTAAGAAGGATGCGGCGGACATATAATCGCCTGCGATGGCGAGCCCGTTTTGCCAGCCGGTGAGGCTGCTGTCCGCGGTGTAAAATTCGCTTGTCGTTTTCGTCCGTTTCGAGGCGTAGTACGTAATGACAAGCGTCAAGGCGACGATAATGAGGAAGAGGAAAAAGGCGAGCCCGTGCATTACGTGTTTCCTCCTTCCGCTGCTTCTTGCTTCACTTGCTCGACGATGGCATCAAATTGTGCTGCGCGTTTCGAATAAAGGATGCATAAGGCCCATGTCATAATAAACTGCGCAAAGGCAAACAGCCACGCCCAGCTGACCGGCCCAATCGCTGGTGCGTTGAGCGCTTTCGAATACGACGTCAACACCGGAAGGGCGAAGTAAAAGACGAAGAAAAAGACGGTCGCCGGAACGATAAAGCGTTTCTTCGCTTGGATGAGGGCGCGAAATGAAGCTGACTGGGCGATCGCTTCGTAATTAGCGCCGACCGGATCGGAAAACGACTGCTTTTTGACGGCCATGAAAATCCCTCCTTGATTTGAATTCAAGCGTTTTCAAAATGAGATATCGATGCATGACGATGATCGGAAGAACCATCCTCCTTTCTGTCACAAATTTGTCACATATTCATTATATATTTATCTGAAAAATTTGTAAATTAATATTTTTTTGTTATTTTAAAAAACTATTTTTTGCTTTGCCGCACAAAACGGAAAAAATTTTTTGCTGTTTTTCTTATTTTCGCACTTTACAAAAAAACAAGGATCATGTAGAATGACAACTGTATTCGACAATAAAATTCAACAATTTTCTACAAAAAACGACAAGGGGAGACATCTATGAATTTGTTTCGTAAAAAACCGATTCAGTTGCTCATGAAAGAATCGGGGGCAAAAGGAGCTTCGCTGCGAAAAGAGTTAGGCGCATTTGATTTGACGATGCTCGGCATCGGCGCCATTATCGGGACAGGCATTTTCGTCCTGACCGGGGTGGCGGCGGCGGAACACGCTGGTCCGGCTCTCGTTCTTTCGTTCATTTTGTCTGGGTTGGCGTGTGTGTTTGCGGCGCTTTGTTACGCAGAATTTGCCTCAACCGTGCCAGTGTCGGGGAGCGCTTACACTTACAGCTATGCCACGTTTGGTGAGCTCATCGCTTGGATTTTGGGATGGGATTTGATTTTGGAATACGGGGTTGCTTCGTCGGCGGTCGCTGTTGGTTGGTCCGGCTATTTCCAAGGACTGCTTGCCGGTTTTGGCATCGAGCTGCCGAAGGCGCTAACGAGTGCGTATGATCCGGCGAAAGGAACGTTCATCGATTTGCCAGCGATTATCATCGTTCTGTTCATTACGTTTTTGTTGAATTTAGGTGCGAAAAAATCGGCTCGTTTTAATGCGGTGATCGTTGCCATTAAAGTGGCGGTTGTGCTGCTATTTTTGGCGGTCGGTGTTTGGTACGTCAAACCGGAGAACTGGACGCCGTTTATGCCGTATGGCTTCTCTGGCGTGGCGACCGGCGCGGCGACGGTGTTTTTCGCTTACATCGGCTTTGATGCGGTGTCGACGGCGGCGGAAGAAGTGCGCAATCCGCAGCGTGATATGCCGATTGGCATCATCGTCTCGTTGCTTGTGTGCACATTGTTGTATATTGCGGTTTCACTCGTATTGACAGGCATCGTTCCGTACGAGCAGCTCAACGTGAAAAACCCAGTGGCGTTTGCGTTAAACTATATCCACCAAGACTGGGTGGCGGGCTTTATTTCGCTCGGGGCGATCGCCGGCATTACGACCGTGCTCCTTGTGATGATGTATGGGCAGACGCGTCTCTTCTACGCCATCAGCCGCGACGGTTTGCTGCCGAAAGTGTTTGCTCGCATCAGCCCGACGCGCCAAGTGCCGTATGTCAATACGTGGCTGACGGGAGCGGCTGTAGCGGTATTCGCCGGCATCATCCCGCTCAACAAATTGGCGGAACTGACGAACATTGGCACACTCTTTGCCTTTATCACCGTCTCGATCGGCGTGTTGGTGTTGCGTAAAACGCAGCCGGACTTAAAGCGGGCATTCCGCGTTCCGTTTGTCCCGGTCGTCCCGATTTTGGCTGTCTTATTCTGCGGCTACCTCGTTCTTCAGCTTCCGGCGATGACATGGATCGGTTTTGTCTCGTGGCTGCTGATCGGTCTAGTGATTTACTTTATCTACGGCCGCAAGCATAGTGAGCTGAATGAAATGGCACGGACGGAAGAAAAGGCTGGATGAGCGGCCACATAATGAAAAGGGGGCTGTCCCAATGGGGAAACAGCCCCTTTTTCCATTTCGTCAAACTTTTCGGCAACACCGCGTTTCCCCTTTTTCATTAGATGGGAAAAACACCTGATTTTTTGCCGATGGAAGGCGTGTGCTCGGCGCGGCGGCGTTGGGCTCTTTTGGGGACCTGTGTTCACTTGCACAGCTAAAAAAATCCCCTTTGAACGACGGTCATATTTGGATTGCGATGTGCGAATAGTATAAAGAACGAGCGTCAGTCCGGTTTTGTATGAGCGGGGTGAAAAGGGTGTTTGGGACATTATTGAAAAGAAGAGAGAGAACGCTTGAACGGACGGTTGTGGAAATTCAGCGGGGAAATGAAGCGTTGCGCAATGAGCTTATCCGGCAATATAAGCCGTTTATCGTCAAAACAGTCTCAAGTGTATGCAAGAGGTTCATCCGCGAGGAAGATGATGAGGCGAGCATCGGGCTGATCGCTTTTAACGAAGCGATTGAAAAATATGCGTTGCACAAAGGAGGTTCCTTTCTGTCGTTTGCGGAGCTGCTCATTAAGCGGCGCCTCATCGATTACATTCGAAAAGAGGTGAGAACGCGAGAGGCCATATGGCATGTCGAAGATGAAGAAAACGGCGAGCAGGCGGCGCAAACGTACGTAGATGCGAAATTATCGGTTGAGGAGTTTTATAGGCAAATCGAACAGGAACAGCGTCGGGAAGAAATTCTCCATTACCAGCAAGTGCTGAAACAATTCGGCATTCATTTTCACGATTTAGTCGAACAATCGCCAAAACATAAAGACGCCCGCCTCAACGCTATTCGTGTGGCTGAACTGCTTGTTGCGAATGACGAATGGCTTGGTATTTTGTTTCGAAAAAAGCAACTGCCGATCAAACAGCTGGAAACGATGGCGTCGGTCAGCCGCAAGACGATTGAGAGAAACAGAAAATACATTATTGCGGTCGCGGTCATTTTGGCAGGCGATTACATTTACTTGAAGGACTATATAAAAGGGGTGCTTTCATCGTGAAAAAGGGAATTGTGCTGGAGTTGGATGAAGAGTTCGTCACTGTATTGACGCCGGAAGGGGAATTTCTTCGATTGAAAAAAGAAAAAGAATGCGAGATTGGAGAAGAGGTCAAAGCGAATGCGGTTGGCCGTCCTTTTCCGTTTCGCCGCCGTTCGTTTCGATATGCGCTCATAAGCGTTCTAACGGCGGCCACGGTGCTTCTAGCGACTTGGATTCAATGGCCTTCCAATGCGGTGTATGCCTACATGTCGATCGACATCAACCCAAGCATGGAAGCGGGCGTCGACGCGGAGCTGCGCGTGTTGACGCTGAAGGCTTACAATGAGGAAGGAAAGAAGGTGCTGGCGGCGCTTCCTTCCTGGAAACGTCAACCGTTTTCTTCGGTAACGAAACAAATCATTGCGTTAAGCGAACAAAAGGGGTATTTAAAGAAAGGCGGGGAAGTGCTGATTACGACGGTGGAGAGGGAGCGCGACGCCTCTTCAGCGCGGAAGCTGTCCGCAGCGCTCGCGGAAATCCAGCGGTCAGTGGCGGATGACCGGATTGTCATTACCACGGCCAATAGTACGATGGCAGTGCGCAACCAAGCTGTCAAACGGGGGATGACAACCGGAAAACTATTGCAAATCGAGAAAAAGGTGAAACCGGCTGCGCCAGCATCTGTCCGCTCGGCAGATGGAAACGGCCGGAAAGGAGAAGGTTGGAAAGATAAGGCCAAAGGTGGAGAAAAAGAAAACAAAATGCCAGCGGTCAAAGAACAACCGACACAACAGCCGTCAAAGAAACAGAACCATAACGAGTCAAACCCGAAGCCATCAAAAAACGAAAAACAGTCGCCGCGCAAGCAGAAACATTCTCATCCGACCAAAGGAAGCCTTTCTCCTGAAAAAGAGAGTTATGTGAAATGGAAAAGCCATGGGAACGCCCGTCCGTTGCGGCCAGGCGCTCATTATGAAAAGAAAAAGGGGAATGGGGGCGACAGCGGCAAGGAGGGACATCGCCGCCAAGCCGACGCCCACCGCCATTTGAAAGCGATGGATGCCAAAACGAAAAAAGCCGAGTGATTCCGCTCGGCTTTATTCCGTTTTTCGGCCTGCCAATTCGCTTTGTGCTTGAGCAATGAGCCGTTTCGTAATTTCTCCGCCGACGGAGCCGTTGGCGCGCGAAACCGTGCCAGCCCCGAGCTGTACGCCAAACTCTTGGGCGATTTCGTACTTAATTTGTTCCAACGCTTGTTCGATGCCTGGAACAAGCAGTTTGTTGCTTGAACGAGCCATATGAAATTCCTCCTTGATGGTTTTTTTGATGAGGTATGATTAGTATGGACGATCTAACAAAGAGATATGGTTGGGAATTAAAGGAGGAATTTTTCATTAAAAAAAAAGATTGCAAACGTTTTCGGTTATTGTTTATAATGAAAACGAGCAGATGACCGAAAACGTTTTGGAGGAATGGCAGTGACAACCATTAAAGATATTGCCAAGGCAGCGGGAGTTTCGATTACGACGGTTTCACGCGCGCTGAACGGCTATTCCGATGTGAATGAAAAAACGAGACAAAAAATCATGGATATCGCGAAGCAGTTGAACTACAGCCCCAATACACTGGCGCGCGGGCTTGTCATGAATAAATCGAAGACGATCGGGCTGCTCGTTTCTGGATTAACAAGGGAAAGTGCCAAGGATAATTTTACCTTTGAGGTGCTGGCCGGCGTCAATGAGTATGTCAGTGAAGTCGATTATGATATGGTGCTGTTCAGCACGACATCGACCAAGCAAAGAGAAAAAACGTATACACAGCTTTGTCGGGAGCGGCGCGTCGATGGGGCGATTTTGCAAGGGATTCGTACGGATGACCCGTATTTGCATGAGGTCGTGGAAAGCGAAATTCCATGTGTCCTGATTGATATTCCCATCGAGTCCAAAACCGTTGGCTATGTGACAACGGACAATGTGCTGGGTGCGAAAAAAGCGGTGCGTCATTTAATTGAGCTCGGGCATAAACGGATCGCTATGATCAATGGATATGAATACGCATTTGTGAGTGAACAGCGTGAGAAAGGATTCAAGGAAGCATTGATTGAAGCAGGTTTGCCCGTACGCGAATATTGGATTGCCAATGGAGCGTTCCGCGAAGAAATCGCGGAGCAGGAGGCATTGAGGCTGCTTCAGCAATATCCAGAAATTACGGCTTTCTTTTGTGCAAGCGATTTAATGGCGCTAGGTGTCATCAAGGCAGTAAAACAGCTTGGAAAGCGGGTTCCGGACGATGTGGCCGTGATTGGCTACGATGACATTATTTTAGCGTCCTATTCATCGCCTGCACTTTCCACCATCGCCCAAGACAAATTTGCCATGGGATATGAGGCCGCCAAACTGTTGATTGATATGCTGGAAGGCAACGCTCAGTCCCATGTCAAGATTCTGGAAACAGAACTGAAAATACGGGGGTCGACGGTGAAAAAAGATTGATGGAGGCCTTTTTTCACCGCCCGATCCAGTTTTAGCTATATTCCAAAACGTTTCGGGTTGTTATGGTGTCATGAAGACCGTTTTTTTTGAATCATGAGTGAAAACGTTTTGGAATTCGCTTGTGAAGCGTGATTGACGAAGGAAAGACATCGCGCTGTTGAGCCGATGATGACAACCTAGAATCAGGGGGAAGCAACATGGATTATCGAGTGATTAAAGAAAACGATGTGTTTTTATTGACGGATAAAGATGGGAATATCCCCGAACATCATCCGTACGGATTAGGGCTGTATACAAAAGACACCCGTTTTTTGAGCAAATGGAGTTTGCGCATCAATGGGGAAGAACCCGTGCTGCTGGCGTCTGATGCGGCACAAAATTATGTCGCTACCATTTTATTGACAAACCCTCATATTGAACGGGACGGAGAGCTGATTTTGTGGCGCGAATCCGTCGAAATTGAGCGCAAACGATTTATTTATGCGGGTGTGCTCTATGAAACCATTAAGCTGAAAAATTATCATCCGAAGCCGGTGCAATTGGAAATCAGCGTGCACATGGATGCCGATTTTGCCGATATGTTTATCGTTCGCGGCTTTCAGACAGGAGAGGTGGGAAAGCGGACAGGCCAGACCATTGGAAAACGTTCGCTCACGTTCCATTACGAGGGAGCTGATGGAGTGGAACGGGCAACGAAGGTCAGCTGGGATCGAGAGGAGAAAACCGTTAAGGAACATGGAGAAATTGTTTTTGACTTTGCACTCGACCGGGCGCAAGAGCAGACGGTTACGTTGATGGTCGAACCGATCACCGGCAAAACAAGCAGAGCGAAGGTCATTCCGCCTGAACAGGCGCTTCAACTATTGCAAGAATCCTATCAGCGCTGGGAAAGGGAAACAGCGAACGTCATCACGGACGAGCGACAGTTTGAGCGTTTAGTCCGCCGGGGCATCGGGGATTTGCGGGTGCTGCTTACGGATCTTGGCTGTGGGCCATTTCCGGTGGCCGGACTTCCGTGGTTTGGCGTTCCCTTCGGCCGGGACAGTTTGATTGCGGCCTTGCAGCTGCTCCCGTTCAACCATGAAATAGCCAAAGGCACGTTGTTGACAATGGCCCGCTATCAGGGAACGAAAGTAGACCCGTGGCGCGATGAACAACCTGGAAAAATCATGCATGAAATCCGATTCGGTGAGTTGGCCAATACGAATCAAATTCCGTTTACCCCTTATTACGGGACGATCGATGCGACGCCGCTCTTTTTAGTTCTGTTGGTGGAGTATGTCAAATGGACCGGCAACTTCGATCTCGTTCAGCAGCTTCGACTAAACATTGATGCGGCGCTCCATTGGATTGACCGGTATGGCGACCGCGACGGCGATTTATTTGTCGAGTATTTCCAGGAGTCGAGCAAGGGGATTGCCAATCAAGGATGGAAAGATTCAGGCGATTCGATTGTGCACGAAAACGGCGAGTATGCCCGCGCGCCGATCGCCCTTGTTGAAGTCCAAGGCTACGTTTATCACGCCAAAATGGGGCTTGCCGACATTTTCGAACAGCTTCAGGAAGTGGAAAAAGCAGAAGCGCTTCGAGCGCAGGCGGAAGCTTTGAAAAAGCGCTTTGAAGAACAGTTTTGGATGGAAGATCGGAAATTTTATGCTCTTGCGTTAGATGAAAACAAAGCCCCTGTCAGAACAATTACATCGAACCCAGGTCATGTGCTGTTTTCAGGAATGCTCGAGGGAAGGCGGGCGGATGCCGTCATTGACACCCTTCTTTCGGAAAAAATGTTTTCCGGTTACGGCATCCGGACGATGGCCGAAGGAGAAGCGGGATATAACCCGATGAGCTATCATAATGGAAGCATTTGGCCGCATGACAACAGCCTCATTTTGCTTGGCTTAAGCAAAATGGGGCGGCGGCGCGAGGCAAAGACGGTCATTGAAGGGCTCATGGAAGCATCGATGCATTTTGAATATGATCGCTTGCCGGAGTTGTTTTGCGGCTACAGCCGGTCAGAGGGAAAACCGGTCCGCTATCCTGTCGCCTGCTCGCCTCAGGCGTGGGCGGCTGGGACGCCGCTTGTGTTTGTTCAGGCGTTATTAGGATTGTTTCCTAATGCGTTGGAAAAGAATATTTATCTGTCGCCGACGTTGCTTGATTCGATGAATATGTTGCGTGTGGAAAACATCCTAATCGGCGGCGGACGATTGTCATTGACGGTTACCCGTGAGCAGGATAACTTCCATGTCCAAATCGATGAGAATACGACGGGTTGGGATATTGTCCTTCGTTAACAGCAGGGGAAGCATTCCTTTCCCTGTGTATATAAACCAATTTTTAGGGGAGGTTGTTTACATGGGCAAAACAAAGTGGATGGCAGCGCTAGGCATCACAACGATGCTGTTTGGCAGCCTTTTGGCCGGTTGCGGCGGTGGTGAGAAAAGTGAGAAGGCAAACGGGGGGAGTAAGCAAGGCGAGAAAGTAGAAGTCACGTTAGCTGGCTGGGGCGGCAATCCAACGGAGCAAAAGTTGTTGAAACAAACGTTGGATGATTTTGAAAAAAAATATCCCAACATTAAGGTCAAGTATGAAGTCATTGCCGACCAGTATATGGATGTGATTAAGACCCGTTTAGCGGGCGGTCAAGGGCCGGATGTGTTTTACTTGGATGCATTTGAAGCGCCAGCCCTGATTGAAACGGGAGCCATTGAGCCGCTTGACAAATACGTGACGGATGAGTTTGATATTAATGATTTTGAAAAACCGATGCTTGATGCGTTTAAAGGGAAAGATGGAAAAATTTATGGGTTCCCGAAAGACTATTCGACGCTAGCACTGTTTTACAATAAAAAGATGTTCGAAGAAGCGGGTGTTGAAGTCCCGAAAACTTGGGACGAACTGCGGGAAGTGGCGAAGAAGCTGACAAAAGGGAAACAAGTATACGGATTTGGCGTTGCTCCGGAACTGGCTCGCTTATACTACATTGCTGAATCCAAAGGCGGCAAAGTTGTGACAGATAATAAAGCGAGCTTCGCTGATCCGAAAGTAGTCGAGGCGCTCCAGCCGATCGTTGATATGCACTTAAAAGATAAGTCGGCAGCCCAACCTAATGAAGTTGGGGCTACATGGGGCGGCGAGATGTTCGGTCAAGGCAAGGCGGCCATGGTCATTGAAGGAAACTGGGCGATTCCGTTCCTGCAAGAGACGTTCCCGAACTTAGAATTTGGAACGGCTGAAATTCCAACGATCAACGGCAAAAAAACGACTATGGCTTATACGGTTGCCTATGTCATGAACAAAGATTCGAAAAAGAAAGAAGCCGCTTGGAAGCTGATCGAGTATTTGACAGGAAAAGAAGGAATGAAAACATGGACGAGCAAGGGATACGCTTTGCCGACGCGGAAATCGGTCGCTGCTGAATTGGGATTTGACAAAGATCCGTTGCGGGCGCCATTAGTCGCTGGCGCATCGTATGCGACCGTATGGCAGAATGGAACGAACTTGCCGATTATTACGAATAACTTCAATAACCAATTTGTCAGCGCTTTCCTCGGTGAACGTCCGCTTGCTGAAGCGTTGAAAGAAGCACAAAAAACGGCGAACAGCGAAATCGAAAGCAAATAAGGCGAATCAGCCCTTGGCAGACGGGTCATGCTCTGCCAGGGAGCTGTTCCTTTCTTTCTAACCGCAGCTATTTTTGGCTGCGTTAGAAAGAGAGGAACAGCGATTTGATTCTCGGCAAGGAGAGGGAATAAGATGAAAAGAATGTCAACGAAGCGAATGTGGCGCGAAGCGGGGGCAAGCTACTTGTTTTTGTCTCCTACTTTATTTGTGCTGCTTCTTTTTATTATCGGCCCGATTTTGTTTGCGATTTTTCTGGCCTTTCACAAAGTGCAATTGTTGGGTACGACTTCGTTTGAGTTCGTCGGGTTGGACAATTTCAAGCGCATGGCCGATGATACTCGGGCCAAAATCGCGTTATGGAACACGCTGAAATATGTCGTCATTGTCGTTCCATGCCAGACCATTTTAGCGCTTGTATTAGCGGCGACATTAAATGCAGGGCTCAAGGGACAAAAGTTTTTCCGCATTGTGTACTTTTTGCCGACGTTGACGTCCTCGGCCGTGCTGACGCTCATTTTCATGTGGATGTACAACCAAAATGGACTTATCAATCACGTATTGAAAGCGGTTGGTTTGCCGACATATAACTGGATCGGCGATCCCGATGTAGCATTGAATGCCATTATGATCATGAACATTTGGGCGACAGCCCCATACTTTATGGTCATTTATTTGGCGGCGTTGCAAGATATTCCTGATTCCTTGTATGAAGCAGCTGAGCTGGACGGCGCGAACGCTTGGCAAAAGTTTTGGCATATTACTGTTCCCTATTTGCGGCCGGTGACTTCATTTGTCGTGGTCATGGGGCTGATTGGGACATTCCAGCTGTTTGACCAATCGTATATTTTCTCGGGCGGTTCCGGCGGTCCGAACAACTCGACGTTGACGGTTGTGCTTTTGATTTACCAATATGCATTTAAAACATTAGGGACAATGGGATATGCCGCTGCGCTCGCGTTTGCGTTAGCGATTTTGATTTTCATCGTGACATTGTTGCAACGGAAGTTGTCAAAAGAAGAGTCTCTTTATTAAGGGGATGAGCATGGATGAAAAAGAAAATGGGCATTGGAAAGCTGTTGCTGTATGCGGTCTTGATCACATATGCCGTGATTACGATGATTCCGTTTTTATGGGCGCTGTCTTCGTCGTTTAAGACGCTTGAAGAAATTGTGAGCGGAACCATGTCCTTTATTCCGAAAAAGTTTACGCTTGATAATTATAAGCAGATTTTTGTCGAACAGGAGCTATTTCCACGCTGGCTGCTAAACAGCGTTGTGGTTGCGGGAACTGTGACGGTGCTGAATTTATTGTTCAACTCTATGGCTGGCTACGCGTTGGCCCGACTGCAATTTCCCGGCAGAAAACCGCTGTTTCTGATCATTTTGGCTGTCTTGATGATTCCAGCGCAAGTGACGATGATTCCGAACTATTTGATTTTGAAACAGCTCGGTTGGTTGAACTCGTATCAAGGAATGATCGTGCCGACGATGGTGAACGCTACGTTTATTTTCATGATGAGGCAA
Organism: Geobacillus sp. G4; assembly: GCF_040327975.1. Taxonomy (NCBI): domain Bacteria; kingdom Bacillati; phylum Bacillota; class Bacilli; order Caryophanales; family Anoxybacillaceae; genus Geobacillus; species Geobacillus sp. G4. The sequence continues at coordinate 424,114 of NZ_JBEPJY010000001.1, read as the reverse complement.
TTTTTCATTAACTTTCCAAAAGAGTTGGAAGAGGCGGCAGAACTTGATGGACTCGGGCGGCTCGGGATCTTTTTCCGGATTGTTCTTCCGCTCGCTCGTCCGGCGTTGGCGGCTCAAGCCATTTTCGTCTTCATGGGTTCGTGGAACGATTTCATGCGCCCGCTCATTATTTTGTCCGATCCGCAGCTGTTTACGCTGCCGCTTGGGCTTAACAGCTTCAAAGGGCAATATATTAGCTACTGGAACTACATTATGGCTGCATCAATGGTATTTACCATGCCTGTATTGGTTATTTACGCCTTTTTCAATCGCTATTTTATTAAAGGGATTTCATTCACAGGTGGAAAATAACAGATATTTTGCATACTGGTTTACCGATCATTGCGAAAAGGGGCTGTTTGCCGAAAGGAAGGTTGTCCTCCTTTGGCGGCAGCCCTTTTTCATTCGGCATATCCATAAAAAAAACGTACATCATATAGGTGGAAATATAGACTCCATTAGGATGATGACAGACGGGAGATGTACCGGCTATGGAGACGCGTGAACTACTCCCGCTTCGCTTTGCTTGAAGTGGGAGTCTTCTTTCGGAACTATGATAAAACGCACCTGAACGAGGCATGATAAGAAAAAATGTGAAAGGAGGATGGGTGTGGCCAACGTCGCATTTCCAGTCGCCCGTCTTCATGACGGGACGCTTCGCCAGCTTCAGCAACTCGAACAGCGGCTGCGTGAAGAAACAGGAGAAGAAATTGTGCTTGTCGCTTATGAGCGGAAAACGGTTGATGAGGAGGAGACGAAACGATGATGAAGCGAAAAGTGAAATTTGACGCAGCGAAAAACAACAATAAAACGCCAACGGAAAGTTTGCCGGATACCGAATTTGCGGCACAATATGCCGGCGAGGAGGACATGATCCGCGGCGCGAACCGCAATTCGAAAAAAGGGAGACAAGGAGGCGGCGATGGGTAAAGAGCATAAGAAGCGGCCCGCTCGAACGAATGAAGAAATGGCGTTTGAATGGGGCGATTTCGCTCGTGATCAGCCGTTTTGGCTGATCGAGGAGCAAAAGCAAGCAAAGGAGAAGGAGACAAAACAAAAAGAGCCGCCGCGGTGAGGCCGCCGTTTTGATGGGATTGGATCGGTGGGCGGACAAAGAAGAGCGCTGGAAACAGCGCTCTTTTTCGCTTGGGCGTTCAATCCGATGCGGATGACGCAAACAGGGTGGAAAGCGGTGCAGAAAAGACCGTAGTTCCTGTGCCAGACGGGTCGAAATAGGCGACGATGGCCGTTGGCGCAAACGCGAGCTGCTTCGCGGCGATATAGCAGCCGACATCGACCGGCACGATTTCAACGACCGTATGTTTAAACAATTCCTTTTCCCCGAGCCCGAGGGCGGCAAAGTCCTCCCCAAGCGCCTCGGGGCGCTCAAGCAACGCGCGGTAGACGGTCGTGCGCGTCGTTTTCTCCGTTTTTTCTTCCCACCACGGCTTGCGCGGCTTATGCTTTTGTCCACGCAAGTAGTCGTATTTCATGAGCGATTCGGCGACAGGCAGGGCATCTGGCGCACACGTACGTAAAAACTCATGCAGGCGGCGGAATAAATCCTCAAGCTGATGGCCAATGCGCGCCCAGCCGCGCTCATCCCAATACGTGCCAAACTGCTGGAAAAAGTCAAACGGCGATGGGAACACATCGGTCACCAAGTACTCGATCGTTTCGTCCATTCGATGGGCGTTCCAATACTTTTCGAGCACGTCTTCCACTTGCTTGATGCGGATGACGTCATCAAACGACAAGACGTTGTTGGCGAGCACTTCGTATGGCGCATGGTCCATATACACATAGCCGTACTCCTCGGCGCGCAGGCGCAACCCAGTGCCGCGCAGCAGTTTCAAAAAGCCAAGCTGCAGTTCTTCCGGGCGAAGGGCGAACACGTCGTTAAACGTCTTTCGGAACGAGTTGTAGTCTTCTTCGGGCAGACCGGCGATCAAATCCAAATGCTGGGCGATTTTCCCGCCTTCTTTAATCATCGTCACCGTTCGCGAAAGTTTTGCGAAGTTTTGCTTGCGCATAATGAGACGGTTCACTTCGTCGTTTGTCGACTGGACGCCGATTTCAAAGCGGAACAGCCCGGGCGGCGCCTCCTTGTTTAAAAACTCGATGACCTCCGGGCGCATAATGTCGGCGGTAATTTCAAACTGAAATACCGTTCCCGGTACATGTTCGTCAATTAAAAAGCGAAACATGTCCATTGCATAGCTGCGGCTGATGTTGAACGTCCGGTCGACGAACTTGATCGTCCGCGCTCCGTGCTTCATTAAATAGCGCAAATCATCCTTGATTTTTTCACGGTCAAAATAGCGGACACCTACTTCAATCGAGGACAGGCAAAATTGGCAACTGAACGGGCAGCCGCGGCTTGTCTCCACATAGATGATCCGGTTCGGAAGATGCGGGATGTCTTCCGGAAAGCGAAACGGCGACGGCATATCAGCAAGGCGGAGCTTGTTCCGTTGTGGATTCATGACGATGCGGTCTCCATCGCGAAACGCCAGCCCTGCGACATCTGCCACTTCTTTGCGGCCTTCTAAGGCAAAGAGCAGCTGTTTAAACGTTTCTTCCCCTTCACCGATGACGATAAAATCCAATTCCGGCACCCGCTCCATCCATTCACGCACATCGTACGACACTTCCGGTCCGCCGGCGACGATGACAATATTCGGCGCTGCTTTTTTCAACAGCTTGACGACTTTGATCGTTTCTTCAATGTTCCAAATGTAGCAGCTGAAGCCGATGACATCCGGACGGCGTTGGTACAAATCCGTCACAATGTTCAGCACCGGGTCTTTGATCGTATACTCAACAAGCTTGACGTCAAATTCGGGCTGAGCGTATGCTTTTAAATAGCGGATGGCTAAATTCATATGAATGTATTTGGCGTTCAATGTCGCACAGACGATGTTCATCGCAACAAAACCCCTTTGTCTATAATATAGCAGCAAAACTCCTTTGTCTATAATTTATAGATGCAATTGGAAGCTTTCATTTGGCTTTAAGCGAGGGGGGAGAGTTGACTATCATGCAGTTTAGCCAAATGAAAAAGCAGAAAAACTTGTCGAACATTGTGGAAAAGAATTTTAAAAAATCTTCGTAAATCAAGGGAGGAGTAAATTTTTCCACATCGAATATATATTTCGTTGAATGGTTTGAATAGACAAGGAGAGATGGATATGGCCCAAAGCCTTTCTCCTCGGGAAGAACAAAATGCATCGCCGGATGTGCGGTCGCTTGAAGAGGAAAATCGGCGGTTAAAAGAGCGGTTGAACAGTTATTCGATCATTTTTGAGCGGTCGCTCGATGCGATCGTGATTTTAAATAAAAACGGTGAATTTGTCGATGTGAACGAAGCGGCGTGCAAGCTGTTTGAGATGGATAAGTTTTCGTTGATCGGCCATTCGTTTTCTTCGTTCCTCGAACTTGTGCCGCCCGATATTTTGCTGTTTCAGCGCTCGATGTTGCAAAAGTTCGGTTCGTTCAGCGATGAACTGCTCATCAAACTGCCGGACGGCAAAGTGAAGCATGTGGAATTTTCGATGAAAAAGGATGTGTTCGACGAATTTGACCTTGTCATGATGCGCGACATCTCAGCCCATAAGGCGCTTGAGCGCGAACGCATCATTCATGAGTTTTTGTTTCGCGACGTATTCAACCGCGCCGTTGACGGCATCGTCATTTTCGATGAATTTGGGCGGTTTATCGATGTCAATCCGGCGTTTTCGATGAGCTTGAACTTGGAAAAAGGAAAACTGCTCAATTTGTCGTTTCAGCAGTTCGTCGCCCGCGAATGCGCCAATGAGTTCGCTCGGCTGCTCGCGGAAGTGAAAGAAAAGGGAACGGCCAAAGGCGAGTTGTCGCTTGTCCGCCCGGACGGAACGGTGAAAATGTTTGAGCTGACGGCGACTTCCAACGTCTATAGCGGGTTTTACATGGCCATTATGCGCGATGTGACAGAAAGAAAAAATATGGAAATCAAGTTGCAAAAAAGCGAAGAACGGTTCCGGGCTATTTTCGAACAAGCGCATGAGGCGATCCTCATTTGGGACGATTTTGGCTACATATTGAACGCCAATCCGGCGGCGAGCCGGACGTTTGAGCTGCCCTTGAATTTGCTTGTGCGCCGCAATTTGTTTGATTTTGTCGACTATGGGGACGAAAAGGTGAAACGCATTTTCAGCGAGTTCCGGCGCAAAGGGGAAATCCGTGACGAGCTGACGTTTCATATGCCGAACGGTGAGGATAAGCAGCTCGAGTTCACAATGAAAAAAGGAGCGATCGACGGGTACCACTTGACGATTTTCCGCAATGTGAGCGAGCGGCGGAAAATTGAGCGCGAGCTGCGCGAAAGCGAGCAAAAGTTCCGGAGCATTTTCGATCATGCGATGGATGGCATTTTGCTTTGGGATGCGCAGCATCGGATCATCGACGCCAATCCGGTTGTCTGCGGCATTTTTTCCGCCGAAAAGGAGGCGCTGCTTGGCCGGAAGGTGGTCGAGCTCGTTCCGGAGCGGGCGCGCCGCCAGCTCAATAAGCTGCTTCAACAATGCCAACGCACCGGCGAAGCGAGCGGCGAGGTCGAATTTTTCGACGAGGGAAAAGGGAGAATTATTGAGTTTTCGCTGAAAAAGGAAGTGATTCCCGGCGTCGGGATGATGATGCTGCGCGATGTGACCGAGCGCAAGGAGATGGAGCTGCAGTTGCGCAAGTCGGATACACTCAACGTCGTTGGGGAATTGGCCGCGGGCATTGCCCATGAAATCCGCAATCCGATGACGGCGCTAAAGGGCTTCATTCAGCTGTTGCAAGGAAGCATTGACGGCGACTATTCGATGTATTTTAATGTCATTATGTCGGAATTGAAACGAATTGAGTCGATCATCACCGAGTTTCTCGTCTTGGCGAAGCCCCAGGCGGTGCAGTACAAACAAAATGATATCTGCAAAATTATGCAAGACACGATCGATTTGATCAGCGCCCAAGCGATGATGCACAACGTGCAAATCATCGCCGACTTCGAGCGCGGGCTGCCGCCGGTGTATTGCGAGCCGAATCAGTTGAAGCAAGTGTTCATCAATATTTTGAAAAACGCCATCGAAGTGATGCCAAAAGGCGGGGACATTACGGTGCGCATCACCCGCGCCGGGTGCTATGTGCGCATCTCCATCACTGACCAAGGATGCGGCATTCCAAAAGATAAAATCAAAAAGCTTGGCGAGCCGTTTTATACGACGAAAGAACGCGGCACCGGCCTCGGCTTGATGGTCAGCTATAAAATCATAGAAGAGCACCAAGGGAAAATTGAAGTGGAAAGCGAAGTCGGCGTCGGCACGACGTTCCATATCACGCTGCCGATCGAACGAATGGAAAGAGAGGACGACGATGACGATTGAATATGCAGTATACCGCTCAGAGCTGTTCGGCGACATTTACATCGCCTCCGACGGCGAAGCGATTGTGAAAGTCGAGCTGTTTCCAGAAGAATGGCGCGCGTTCGCCGGCGAACATCCGGCTGTCAAAAGCCGGTCGCCGCTTCTTGAATGCGCGCTTAGGCAGCTGGATGAGTATTTCCACGGTCGACGCCAAGCATTTGATTTGCCGCTGAAGTGGAAGGGAACTGCCTTCCAAGAAGAGGTGTGGGCGGCGCTTTGCCGCATCCCATACGGCGAGACGGCGACATACGCTGACATCGCCGCGCAAATCGGCCGCCCGAAAGCGATGCGCGCCGTCGGCCAGGCAAACCGGGCGAATGAACTGTCGATTCTCGTTCCGTGCCACCGTGTTGTCGGCAAAAACGGCGCTCTCATTGGCTATGCCGGAAGCCGCACCGATGTGAAGGCGAAGCTGTTGGAGCTTGAGCGCCGCTTACGTAGATGACGCTCTTGCGTTCGTGGAACAGGCAAAGGGTTTGGGAGGCGTTGTATGCGGATGCTGCCATGAAGCAGGCGGAAAAAGAGGTCGATGGCTTGCCTAGAAAAACGCGTCTGCCCCCGAGGATTGCCATCCACGGGGGCAGAGATCGGGCGTTATTTTTTTTGCCAATGCGACAAGGCGAGGGCGCCGACTAAAATGGCGCCTTTTATAATGTCTTGGGCGTAATACGGAACGTTCATCATCGTCAAACCGTTCAACAACACGCCCATTAAAATCGAGCCGAACAATGTGCCGATGACGTTCGGCTTGCCGGCGCCAAAGACGGAAAAGCCGATGTAGGCGGCGGCGACGCTGTCCATTAAAAGCGAGGCGCCGGCCGACACTTGCCCGGTGCCGATGCGCGAGGCAAGGACGATGCCGCCTAAGGCGGCGAAAAAGCCGCTGATGACGTATGCATACGTTCGATAGCGATTGACTGGGATGCCTGAGAGCCTTGCCGCCTCGCGGTTTTCCCCCGTTAAATAAAAGAGGCGACCGGGTTTCGTGTACGTTAAAAACAGATGAGCGGCAATGACGACAAACAGCATAAGCAAGACAGAAAACGGCACGCCGAACAGCTCTCCCTGACCGATAAATAAAAAGGAAGGAATGAATTTGCCCGGCGCCGTGCCGCCATCAGGCAACGGCATGTCGTTGTAGATCGAAAATCCTTTCGTATAGGTGAGCTGCACGCCGTTAATGGCGTACATCGTCGCCAACGTCGCGAGCAAATCCGGCAGTTTGAATTTGACGATCAACAACGAGTTCAAAAGCCCAACAGCAATGCCGAGCAACAGCGGCACGAGCAAGGTGACGAAAATTTCTTGGCGGTACAGGACGAGCGCCGCGGCGCTCGCGATCGTCGCTAGGCTCACCGTCGAACCGACGGACAAATCGAAGCCGTCGACGATGAGCGAAAACGTAATGCCAATGGCCACCAAGGTGACGATCGAAATGGAACGCAAAATGTCACTGAAGTTTTCATACGTAAAAAATCGGTCTTGCGTGACGCCGAAGTAGGCGATAACGGCAAGAATGGCCAGCAAGGTGCCGTGTTTATACAACAATTCAAGAATGGACGGCGCCGTTTTTTTCGACGGCGTTGTGGAAACGGCTGGCTGGCTCATGGATCTCACCTCCGCTGCAATAGTAAACAAGCTGTTCATACGTCAGTTCAGCGGCCGGCAGGCGGGCGAGCAGCCGGCCGTCGACCATCACGTAGATGGTGTCGCAAATGTCAAGCAGCTCTTGAAATTCGCTGGAAAAGTACAGCACCGTTTTTCCTTCATCGGCAAGGGAGCGAATGATGGAAAACACCTCTTGCTTCGCGTGGACATCGATCCCTTTCGTCGGTTCGTCAAACAAAAAGACGCGTGCGTTTGTGTTCAGCCATTTGCCGATGACGACTTTTTGCTGGTTGCCGCCGCTTAAGTGGCGGACGGCCGTGGCGCTTGACGGCGGATGAATGCCGAGTGAGCGAATAAGCCCATCGGATTCAGCCGTTTCTTTCGTTCCGCTGATCCATTGCCAGCGCGACAGACGGGAAAGAAGACGGACGGTTACGTTCGTTTTCACCGACTCGGGCAAAAACAGCCCTTGTTTGCGCCGTTCTTCCGGGATGAGGCAAACGCCGGCGGCGATGGCTTCATAAGGCGATGAGAACACGTAACGTCTGCCATCAATTTCCCACTCGCCGGATGTGTTTCGATGGGCGATCAAGCTCTCAGCGAGCTCTGTCTTGCCGGCGCCGACCAAACCCGCGATGCCGACGATTTCGCCGCGGTGGGCGTATAGGTCGACCGTTGTCCCGGTTTTGTCGATCAAAATTCCGCGGGCGGCAAACGCGATGTCGCTTCCGTATGTGCGCCTTTGTTTCATCGTGACAGCCCGTCTTGTTCCGGTCATATGCAAGACGATGTCTTCAAGAGGCAAGCGGCGGGCATCTCCGTGATAGACGACGCGGCCGTCGCGCAAAATCGTCAGCCGGTCAGCGATCTCTTGAACTTCTTTCAGTTTATGAGAGATGTAAATAAAGCCGACGCCTTGCTGCTTCAGTTCATCGATGATGGCAAACAGACGCCTTGTTTCCGCCTCGCTTAAGGCGGCCGTCGGTTCGTCTAGGATGATATAGCGCGCGTTGGATGACAGCACTTTGGCGAGCACAATCAGCTGCTTTTCATGGAGCGAGCAGTCGCGAACCAATTTCGTCGGCGGCAACGACAGGCCGACGCGGCGAAGCAGGGCGGCGGCCCGCTCTTTTTCTTGACGCAGCGAGCGAATCGGCCGTTGCTTCACATGGACGAACTCGTCCGCTGCTACATTTTCGTAAATCGGCAAACCGGGAAACAGCGCTGTGTCGACTTCTTGAACGACGAGGCCGATGCCGGCTTGTTTTGCTTCGCGTGGCGATGAAAACGTGTATATTGTACCGTCGATTGTGATCGTACCAGCGTCAGGCGGAATGGCGCCGGCTAAAATGTTCATGAGCGTGCTTTTGCCGGCGCCGTTCATGCCTAAAAGGGCGTGGACTTCGCCAGGACGAACGTCGAAGTCCACGCCGTCAAGCACGCGCACGGCGCCAAACGATTTTTCAATGCCCTGCATTGACAACCTGTTCATTTTTTGTTCACCTGGGCTTCCAACGTTTTCATCCACGGCGAGATGGCGACATTGGATTGCCCCCAGCCCGGAATGTATTGTGAAAGCTCATTCATCGACACTTGTTTGTCCGGAAGATCGGACCGTTTCACTAAATGCGGCTCAAGCGAGTAAATGTTCGGCGTTTTTTCTCCAGCGATTTTTTGATACGCGAACCGCACTTGGACGCGGCCGACTTCGGCTGGGTCGGTCGCCGTTGTCGCCACCCATGGGCTGTTTGGTTTTTGGATCATTTGCAAGTCTTCATCGCTCAAATCGATGCCGTACACTTTAATTTCCGTGCGCCCAGCTTGCTCGATGGCGCGCGTCGCCCCTTTGGCGAACTCGTCCCAAGTTGCGAAGACAGCGTCAATGTCGCCTTTGTTCGGGTATTTTTTCAAAATCGCTTCCATTTGCGTTTGCGTGTCCAAAGCTGTGTTGGCGCTCGCCGTGCCGAACTTGGCGATTTCTTTAATGTTCGGATAGCGTTTTTTGAACGCGTCATAAATGACATGGCGGCGTTCCATCGGGGTAAAGCCGCCGACCCAAATCGTGACGATGTTGCCTTCTCCGTTTAAGTCTTCTGCGAGCGTTTTTAATGTTTTCCAGGCGAGGCTGTAGTCGTCTTGGTCGATGACGGTGACGCCGGGAATGTTCAAATCGTTGTCAAACGCCACAACTGGAATGCCTTTGGCGACGGCTTTTTTCACCGGGCCTTCGAGCGCATCAGCGCGGCCGTGATCAAGCAAAATGGCGTCCACATTTTGGGTAATGGCCGTCTCAACATACGATGCCATTTTGGTTAAATCGTTGTCCGCGTTGTAAATTTGCACTTCACCGCCGAATTTTTGCACTTGTTCTTTGACGCCGGCGATGTATTGCGATGAGAACGTGCCGATGGACAGTTGCATAATGGCGGCGATTTTCACCGGCTTTTTCAACTTTTCGGGAATGGCCGCTTGCTCGTCGCTTGTTGCCGTCGAGTGGCTGGATGTCGTTTCCGTTTTGTTGTTCGTGGTCTTGGCTCCGTTGGCTGGCTTGGAGCTAACGGCATCTTGCTCGTGTGTGCAGCCAGCCAAGATGGAGAACACGGCAAAGAAAAGAAGAAAAAGGGAAGATAAGGCCTTAAATCGTTTCATGTTGCTCCTCCTTTGTGAATAATGATGGCAGCGTTGCGTTGTAATTGCCGCGAATGATGCCTTTTTCGGTAATGATCGCGGTAATGAGTTCGTTTGGCGTTACGTCAAACGCCGGATTGTATACGTTGACGCCTTCCGGGGCGATGCGCACGCCGGCGATGTGGGTCACTTCATCCGGATGGCGCTCTTCGATCGGGATGTCCGCACCTGTTTTCGTCGTCAAATCGATCGTGGACAACGGCGCAGCGACGTAAAACGGAATGTCAAACGACTTCGCGAGCAAGGCCAGGCCGAACGTGCCGATTTTGTTCGCCGTATCGCCGTTTTGCGCGATCCGGTCGGCGCCGACGATGATGGCGCCAATGCCTTTCGCCTTGATCGCTTGCGCTGCCATGTTGTCGGTGATGAGCGTCACATCAACGCCCGCTTGCATCAGTTCCCAAGCGGTCAGGCGCGCCCCTTGCAACACCGGCCGCGTCTCGAGAGCGTAAACGGATAGTTCAATTCCTTTTTCTTTCGCCAAATAAAACGGGGCGAGCGCCGTTCCGTAGCGGGCGGTGGCGATCGAGCCGGCGTTGCAAATCGTCATCACCCGCTCGCCGGGCCTGAAGAGCGACAAGGCATGCTCGCCAATGCGGCGGCACACATCCTCGTCTTCTACTTGAATGCGAATTGCTTCGTGGACGAGCGTCGTTTTGGCCTCGTTGACGGAAAGGGCGTCGGCCGCAGCGGTGACGAGCCGATCGAGCGCCCAAAACAAGTTGACGGCAGTCGGCCGGGCACTGGCTAGGTAGTCACGATCTCGTTTCAAGCGACGGCGGAATTCATCGAGCGATTCGGTGTCGTAGCGTAAAGCGGCAAGCGCCAGGCCATAGGCGGCGGTGATGCCGATCGCCGGCGCGCCGCGCACTTTCAGCGTGGCAATCGCCTCATAGACGTCTTCCAGAGTGTGCAAGTCGATATATTCGATGATGGATGGAAGCTTTTGCTGGTTTAAAATCGTCACATGCGTCTCGCGCCATTCAACGGAGCGTGGGATGGCAAAGGTGCTCATCGCCATCTTCCTTTCTCTTTTTTTTGGTTTGTCCGGGTCAGCGCCGCGCAGCTTGCGTCGAGACCCGGACGATTGTATGGCATTATTGTTCCGTTTCGGCAAACAGGCGGCGGAAGTCTTCCGTTCCGGTGAACACGCGGCGCTCAATGATCAAGCGGCGGCCGAGACGGAGGGCATGCCGTTTGGCAACAAGCCGTTCATCTTTGTGCTCGATGCCGTCAAGGTCCGCCACATGGGCGAGGCCGATCGTCCGGCGGATGACTTCGCAGCCGGCAAAGCCGACGGCGTCGATGAACGCGTGCCGGAGCACGTCCTCGAGCAAGCCCGGCGTCGCGGCGTACGTTTCCACGCTCTCGGTGCGCCAAAGGTTTGAGAACACGGACGCAAAGACGTCCCATGTCCGGTCGATGTGGTCAAAGAGCGGTTGGCGCTCTAATTCAGAGCGGGACAACGCATTTAACAGCAAATTGGCGAAAAATTGGCCAAGGTCAAACCCGATCGGACCGTAAAAGGCGAATTCTGGGTCGATCACTTTCGTTTCGTCGGCGCTTACGAAAATGCTGCCGGTATGCAAATCGCCATGCAAGAGCACATCGGCTTCGGTTAAAAACTTGCGCTTCAGCTTTGCTGCTTCCAGGTGGAGGCGGTCATCGCGCCAAAGCGCTTCAACGTCTGGGCGCAATTCGTCTTCAAAGTTGTTCGTTTCATGGTCAAAAAACGGGTCGGTGAAGACGAGGTCTTCGGTAATTTTGCACAGTTCCGGATTGACGAAGCTTTGCGCCAATTTCTTTTTCTCTTGCTGGTTCATGCCGAAGTCAGACGTATAAAACGCCGTTTTGGCAACAAACTCGCCGATATGCTGGGACAAAAGCGGATACGTTTTCCCTTCGATCAGCCCTTTGCGGGCGATTTGCAAACGGGATAAGTCTTCCATCACCGTAATGGCGAGCGATTCGTCAGAATAGTAGACTTTCGGCACGTATTGCGGCACGTAGCTCGCAAACGTGCGCAGCGCGTTGCTTTCAATGACAGCGCGCTTTAACGTGAGCGGCCAGCTTTCGCCGACCACTTTGGCGTACGGCAACGCTTGTTTGATGATGACGCCTTGTTTCGTTTCTTGATCGACGATATGAAAAACAAGGTTCAAGTTCCCGTCGCCGATCTCGCGGCAGGCAAGCGGCGCTCCGTCGCGGAATAGGCCGAGGCGGACAGCGAGCGCCACCGCCTTCGGTTCGGTCAGCGGTTCGTAAACCGATGTTTGAACAGTGGTCATTTCCTTGTTCCCCCTTTTTTCATTTCGCTCGTTTTCAAATGCCGGTTCTGGCGCGACGCTGAAATCTCGGCGTTTCCGGCAAATGAAAAAGCCTCTTTCGCATACGGAAAGAGGCTTGAAGATTCATTCGTTCTTCGCGCCTCTTATCTTTCAGAAAGACATCGGTCTTTCTGTTGGACTTAGCACCGTGCCCTGCGGAAGCATGACGCTTCCGGCGCCGCCCTTGGCGTGCGCCCTATCTCACGATAGTATTACGGTCGGTTGCTGGGCTTCATTGGGCCAATTCCCTCAGCCAACTCTTGATAAGAGTACCGATTTCTCGTATTCAGTTTTTGCAATTTTCACGATGTTGTCAATCGTTTGGTTGTTTGATTCGAATGATACATGGTCGATCAATCGATTGTCAATACGTTTTGAAAAAATTTTTTGCCGCTTCGTAGTCGTGCGGCCGGCGGTCGGCAAACACCGGGATGCGCGCGCGGACGTCCGCAACGAGTGCGGGATCGATGTCGGCCGAGAGAATGCCCGGCTTCTCGTCCGCCTCGGCGATCACTTCGCCCCATGGGTCGATGACGAGCGAATGGCCGGCAAAGACGTTGTTCGGGTCGCGGCCAGCCCGGTTGCAGGCGACGACGTAGCATTGGTTTTCAATCGCCCGCGCCATCAAGAGCGTCCGCCAATGGTGCAGGCGGGGAAGCGGCCATTCGGCGACGACAAACAGCACTTCCGCCCCAGCCAAAGCATGGGCGCGAATCCACTCCGGAAAGCGGATGTCATAGCAAATGACCCCGGCGCATGCAAGCCCGTCGAGCGAAAACAAGCCTAAGCTGCTTCCCGGCTGCAAATACAAATGTTCATCCATTAATTGGAACAGATGGAGTTTGCTGTATTCGCCGACGATTTGACCGCTCCGGTCGGCCACGATCATCGTGTTCGTCACGCCGGTTGTTGTTTTTTTAGCGACCGAGCCGGCGACGAGATGGATGTTGTGTGCTTGCGCTAGGCGGGAGGCGAACGCTTTCGCCCGTTCGGCGCCTTCGTCGGCAATCTCATCTAGGCGCGTCAAATCGTAGCCGGTCGTCCATAATTCCGGCAGCACGATGATATTCGCGCCGTCCTTGACGGCCGATTCAATGGCGCTTTCCGCGCACCGTTCGTTTTCGTTCGGGTCGCCAAACGCAATATCAAGCTGGAGGCAGGCGATGCGGATCGTCATGAGTTTTCACCTCGAAAAAATTTTGCTTTACATTTTGCTTTTTACGATATATGATGTTGCACTAGAATTTCAAGAATTTTTTAAGAAGGTGTGGGCGATGACGATGGAAATTCCTTTTTCCGAGCTGCTTGAGCAGCTGCCAAAGCAATTTTTCGCCTCGCTTGTCGCAAAAGTCGGGGAGAAAATCAAGGCCGGATGCGACGTGATCAATTTAGGGCAAGGCAACCCGGATCAGCCGACGCCAAAGCATATCGTTGAGGCGATGCAGCGGGCGGCGGCCAATCCGAAATACCATAAATATTCGCCATTTCAAGGCTACTTCTTTTTGAAAGAAGCCATTGCCGCGTTTTACGCGCGTGAATACGGGGTGAACGTCGATCCAGACCGCGAAGTCGCCATTTTGTTCGGCGGCAAGGCCGGGCTTGTCGAGCTGCCGCTTTGCCTCGTCAACCCGGGCGATGTGGTGCTTGTCCCGGACCCGGGCTATCCGGACTATTGGTCGGGGATCGCGCTTGCCCGCGCGCGGATGGAAATGATGCCGCTTGTTGCGGAAAACGGTTTTTTGCCGGACTATGAAGCCATTCCGGCGGCAGTGGCCGACCGAGCGAAGCTCATGTTTTTAAACTATCCGAACAATCCGACCGGTGCGACGGCGACAAAGGAATTTTTCGCGGAGACGGTGGCGTTTGCCGCCAAGCACGGCATTGCCGTCGTGCACGATTTCGCTTATGGAGCGATCGGCTTTGACGGCCGGAAACCGGTCAGCTTCCTGGAAGCCGATGGGGCGAAAGACGTCGGCGTCGAAATTTATACGTTTTCGAAAACATACAATATGGCCGGCTGGCGCGCGGCGTTTGCCGTCGGCAACGAGCGGATCATTCGGGCGCTTGAGCTTTTGCAGGATCATTTGTATGTCAGCTTGTTCGGCGCCATCCAGGAAGCGGCCGCCGCGGCGCTCCTTGGTCCGCAAGATTGTGTCACGGAGTTGGTCGCATTGTATGAGGCGCGCCGCAATGCGTTCATCGCTGCGCTCTGCGAGATCGGTTGGGAAGCGCCGGCGCCATATGGGTCGTTTTTCGCCTGGCTTCCGCTGCCAAAAGGCATATCATCCGCTGAGTTTGCCGACATGCTGCTTGAGCGGGCGCATGTCGCCGTCGCCCCAGGCATCGGGTTCGGCGAGCACGGCGAAGGGTATGTGCGCGTCGGCCTCTTGACCGATGAAGCGCGGCTTCGCGAAGCAGCGGAGCGGATCGGCCGCCTTGGATTGTTCGAAAAAAATTTTTGAAAAATGATTGACAACGCCAATCGGCGATGTCATAATTCAAAGTAAATTTGCCAATTGTTTGACAAGTGCATAAACGAGCAGGCTTTCTTATCAAGAGCAGGCGGAGGGACGAGCCCAATGAAGCCCGGCAACCGGCTTGGCGCGCGCCAAGCACGGTGCTAATTCTTGCAGCGGAAACGCTGAGAGATAAGAAGAGCGCCATGGATGAGTGACGCCTCTTCTTATGAAGAGGCGTTTTTATTTCGAGATTGAGAGGGATGAACGATGAGTGCAGTGATGGCAACGTATTTGCTTCATGATGAAACAGACATTCGGAAAAAGGCGGAAGGGATCGCGCTCGGCTTGACGATCGGCACGTGGACCGACTTGCCGGCGTTGGAGCAGGAGCAGCTTCGCAAACATAAAGGGGAAGTCGTCGCTATTGAAGAGCTTGGCGAGAGCGAGCGGGTAAACGCCTATTTCGGCAAGCGGTTGAAGCGGGCAATCGTCAAAATCGCTTACCCGACCGTCAACTTCAGCGCCAATTTGCCAGCATTGTTGGTGACGACGTTCGGCAAGCTGTCGCTTGACGGGGAAGTGCGGTTGCTTGATTTGGCATTTCCGGAAGAATGGAAGCGGCAGTTTCCGGGGCCGCGCTTTGGCATCGCCGGCATTCGCGACCGAGTCGGGGTGCATAACCGCCCACTGTTGATGAGCATTTTTAAAGGCATGATCGGCCGCGATTTGGCGTACTTGACGTCGGAATTGAAAAAACAGGCGCTCGGCGGCGTTGACCTGGTCAAAGACGATGAAATTTTGTTTGACAGCGAACTTCTTCCGTTTGAAAAGCGGATCACCGAGGGCAAGGCGGCGCTTCAGGAAGTGTACGAACAAACAGGCAAGCGGACGTTGTATGCCGTCAACTTGACCGGCAAAACGTTTGCGTTAAAGGACAAAGCGAAACGAGCCGCCGAGCTTGGCGCTGATGTGCTGTTGTTTAACGTCTTCGCTTATGGGCTTGACGTGTTGCAGGCGTTGCGCGAGGATGGGGAGATTGCGGTGCCGATTATGGCTCACCCGGCGTTCAGCGGCGCTGTTACGCCGTCCGAATTTTATGGGGTGGCGCCTTCGCTTTGGCTTGGAAAGCTTTTGCGGCTCGCCGGCGCCGACTTTGTCCTGTTCCCGTCGCCGTATGGCAGCGTGGCCTTGGAGCGTGAGCAGGCGCTTGGCATCGCAAGGGCGCTCACCGACGACCAAGAGCCGTTTGCCCGGGCGTTTCCGGTGCCGTCGGCCGGCATTCACCCGGGATTGGTGCCGCTCATCATCCGCGATTTCGGCCTTGACACCATCGTCAACGCCGGCGGCGGCATTCACGGCCATCCGGACGGGGCGATCGGGGGCGGCCGGGCGTTTCGCGCGGCGATCGACGCGGTGTTGGCCGGCCGTCCGCTTCGTGAGGCGGCTGCAGAAAACGAAGCGCTGCAAAAAGCGATCGACCGCTGGGGCGTCGTTGAGGTGGAAGCATGACGAAACAGCTTGTTCTCTTTTGTGATTTTGACGGCACCATTACGGAAAACGACAACATCATCGCTATTATGAAACAGTTCGCCACGCCGGAGTGGGAGGCGTTAAAAGACGACATTCTCGCTGAGCGCATTTCCGTTCAGGAAGGAGTGGGGAAGATGTTTTCCCTCCTTCCGTCCACGTTGAAGGATGAAATTGTGGATTTCCTGCGGCGCACCACCCGGTTGCGCGCGGGATTCCGAGAGTTTGTCGCGTTTACGAAAGAGCGAGGCATTCCGCTTTATATCGTCAGCGGCGGCATCGACTTTTTTGTCTATCCGCTGCTTGAAGGGCTCATTGAACCGGAGCGCATTTTTTGCAACGGCTCCGATTTCAGCGGTGAGACGATCCGCATCACATGGCCGCATGCGTGCGACGGTGAGTGCCAAAACGGCTGCGGCTGCTGCAAGCCATCGCTCCTTCGCAAGCTTGCCCGCCCGGACGGATACCATGTCGTCATTGGCGATTCGATTACGGATTTAGCGGTGGCGAAGCAAGCGGATTACGTGATGGCGCGCGATTTTCTGCTCCAAAAATGCCAAGAGCTCGGCTTGCCGCATGCGCCGTTTGCAACGTTTTTTGACGTGATTGATGCGTTGCAGCGAATGGAGGTGATCGTATGAGCATTGTCGTGAAAAAGTGGAACGAGCTCGCGGAAGTGAAAGCTGAGCTCGCCGCCCGCGACTGGTTTTTCGCGACAAGCGGCAATTTGTCGATCAAGGTGACGGACGACCCATTGACGTTTTTGGTGACAGCGAGCGGCAAGGATAAGCGGAAGCAAACGGATGAGGATTTTCTGCTCGTTGACGCCGCCGGAAAACCGGCGGAGGAAACAAACTTGAAGCCCTCGGCCGAGACGCTCTTGCACGCGGAAATTTACGGACGGACGAATGCCGGCTGCGTCTTGCACGTTCATACGGTCGACAACAACTTGATTTCTGAACTGTATGCGCAAAACGGGGAAGCGGTCTTTTCCGGCCAGGAAATCATCAAGGCGTTCGGCATTTGGGAAGAAAATGCCGCCGTGCGCATCCCGATCATTGACAATTACGCCGACATTCCAACGCTCGCTCGGGAGTTTGCGAACTATATCCATGGCGACGCCGGCGCCGTGTTGATCCAAAACCATGGCATCACGGTCTGGGGGCGTACAGCGTTTGAAGCGAAAAAACATTTGGAGGCATGGGAGTTTTTGTTCCGCTGGCAGGTGAAGCGGCTGCTTTTGCAGCGGGCCGGCCTGCCGGTTGGCTAATCCATATACATTTTTCCAAAGGAGGATGTGAACAATGGCAGTCATCAAAGTGAGAAAAACGGGCCAAGTGATTGAAGGAGAAGACAATGTGCGCGCGTTTTTGAACAGTCAAGGGGTGTTGTATGAACATTGGGACATCACGAAACTGCCGGAGCATTTGCGCGATAAATATGTTCTGACAGATGAAGAAAAAAATGAAATTTTAGCGACGTTCAAAGACGAAATTGAAGATTTAGCGGCGCGCCGCGGCTACAAAACGTGGGATATCGTCGCTCTGTCCGACGCGACGCCGAACTTGGATGAGTTGCTGAAAAAATTTGAACAAGTGCACGTCCATACGGAAGATGAAGTGCGCGCCATTACGGCCGGCCATGGCATTTTCATCATCAAAGGCGACAAAGAAACCGGCTATTTTGATGTAGAGCTTGAAGCCGGCGACGTCATTTCCGTGCCGGAAGGGAATCCGCATTACTTTACGCTCATGGATGACCGTCGGGTCGTTGCGGTGCGCTTGTTTATCGACCCGTCCGGCTGGGTCGCTCATCCATATGAAGAAAAAGAGGAAGCCGTCCAATAACAATGAACGCCCCGCTGCTTATATACAGGCGGCGGGGTTGTTTTCGTTAAAACGATTGTGTTAGAAAAATCATAAACAAAATGCCGACAATAAACGCATACGTCGAGGTCCGTTCATTTCCATCGCCATGGCTTTCGGGAATGAGCTCTTTGTAAATGATAAACAGCATCGCCCCCGCGGCGAACGCCAGCCCGTACGGAACGAGCCCACGAAAAAGGGAGGTTAAGTAAAAACCGAGCAGCGATGTGACGATTTCCACGGCTCCGGTCAACGTGGCGATCAGAAACGCCTTCAAGCGCCCGATTTGCTGGTTGATTAAAAACAAAGCGACCAAAAACCCTTCCGGTGCATTTTGCAAGCCAATCGCCAGGGCGATTAAATTGCCGATTTGGGAAGAGCTGTCGGAGGCGTAGCTGACCCCGACCGACAGACCTTCAGGCAAATTGTGCAACGTAATGGCGGCAATAATGAGCATCGCTTTTTCATCAAATTGCAAGCCGCTTTTTGTATGTTCCAAGTCAATATGGGGGACGGTCATTTCAAGCAACGTCAAAATAAGTACGCCAGCGGAAAGCCCTACTGTTAACGTGCTGAAGCCCCCTGATTTTAACGATTCCGGAATGAGACTCATCATCGAAGCCGCCATCATAATGCCGGCGGAAAAGGCCAGCAGTACGTCACGCCACCGGTGGGTGAGCGATTTGGCCATAAACAAAATCGGCACGGCGCCAAGCCCGGTGGATAAGGCGGAAAGCACGCTTCCAGCCAACACTTGGTTCATCTACTTCCCTCCCTGACATCTTTTCTCCTTCTTCACATATGCATCATTCATCGGAATGTGACAGTCGCCCAAGCGCCGACATTATAATAAATTTATCATAGCCGAAGGAAAAGCCGTGAACCAGGAAAATGCATCATCGCAAACAAAAAACGGTTGCCCGGGAATTCGCTGTTCCAGTATAATGAAAGTAAGAAAATGTCAACTTTAAAGGGTTGGATGCTATGGACCAAAAGGAACAGGCGTTGCAGCAGTCATTAAAATTATTCATCGTGTTATCGAGGGCATATCGGTCGGTCAGCGACCAAGTAAACAAGTCGATTCAAGCGTTCGGCGTGAATCCGACCGAATTTGCGGTGCTCGAACTGCTTTACCATAAAGGCGATCAGCCGCTCCAGCAAATCGGGGAAAAAATTTTGCTCGCCAGCGGCAGCATCACGTATGTCATCGACAAGCTTGAAAATAAAGGCTTGATCATCCGCCGCGCCTGTGAGCGGGATCGCCGCGTGACGTATGCGTCGATCACCGACAGCGGCCGGCGGTTCATCCAGCGCGTGTTTCCCGAACATGCCGAGACCATCCATGAAACGGTGGCGGCCCTGACGCCGGAAGAAAAGGAACAGGCGATTGCATTGCTGAAAAAATTAGGCTACGGCGCAAAAAGCAGAGACTGACCTCGCGTCAGTCTCTTTAATTTTTCCGAAAATGGATACGTTATATAAAGAACATAACACTGCAAGAAAAAGGAGAGATCACCATTGATGATTCCTGTTGGGGTGTCCAACCGCCACATTCATTTATCGAAAGAGCATATGGCGGCGCTGTTTGGCGAAGGCGCCGAGCTGACGGTGCTCAAGCCGTTGTCGCAGCCCGGACAGTTCGCCGCCAAGGAAACGGTGACGGTCGAAGGGCCGAAAGGGAAAATTGAAAACGTCCGCGTCCTCGGACCGGTCCGTTCGCTGACGCAGCTTGAAATTTCGAAAACCGACAGCTTCAAGCTCGGCGTCGCGCCCCCGGTCCGCTTATCCGGCGATATTGACGGAACGCCGGGCATTACGATTCACGGGCCGAAGGGGACGGTGACCGTCGACAAAGGGGTGATCATTGCCAAGCGGCACATTCATATGACGCCGAAAGATGCGGAAACGTTTGGCGTCTGCGACAAACAAGTCGTGAAAGTGAAAACACAAGGGGAACGGGCGCTCATTTTCGATGAAGTCATCGTCCGCGTCAGTGAAGATTTTGCTTTAGATATGCACATTGACACGGATGAAGCGAACGCGGCTGGCTTGAAAACCGGCGATTATGTCGAACTGCTTCCGTCGTGAAGTCATCCGCAGCAATGGGAGACAATGCGCCCTCTCGTTCGTCCCGAGAGGGCGCTTTCCGTTAACGCGGGCGTTTCTTGGATGGCTCTAGTGTGCCGACAAGATGAAACGGCGCATCACGCCGAATGGCGTCAATGACGCCGCACGAGTGCGTGCATGGCGGCTCCTCCTTTCGGATTAAGGCAGCGATCTTTTCAAATAACGGTCAAACCAGTTGACGATATGGCGAAGCCGCTCAAGGCGGAGCACCGGGTTGCCGGTGCGCGACAAATCGTGGTTGGCGTCCGGGAAGCGGACAAGTTTCGTTTCCCGCCCGAGTTGTTTCAATGCGATAAACAGCTGTTCCGCCTGCTCGATCGGGCAGCGGTAATCGCGCTCGCTATGCAAGATTAAGAGCGGTGTGCGCATGTTTTGGACGTATTTGAGCGGTGAATGATGCCAAAGCCGCTCCGCGTCTTCCCAGATGTCGCAGCCGACCTCCCATTTTGTGAAAAAGTAGCCGATGTCACTCACTCCGGAGAAACTGAGCCAGTTGGAAATGGAACGCTGGGTGACAGCCGCTTTGAACCGGTCGGTATGCCCGACGATCCAATTGGTCATAAACCCGCCGTAGCTGCCGCCAGTGACGCCAAGCCATGTCTCGTCAATGAAGTCGAACTTGCTGATCGCGGCGTCGACGCCGGCCATAATGTCTTCATAATCCATGCCGCCATAGTCGCCGCGCACGGCATTGACGAATGCCTGTCCATATCCGTGGCTGCCGCGCGGGTTCGTGAACAAGACCGCATAACCACGCGAAACGAGCAGTTGAAATTCATGGAAAAAGGTAAACCCGTACATCGCATGCGGCCCGCCGTGAATTTCGACGACAAGCGGCGCCTTTTCCCCTTCGCCAAGCCCGGGCGGTTTCATGATCCAGCCTTGAATCTCCCAACCATCCGCCGATCGATACGTAAACGGTTCGGCATCGGCGAACACCACTTCGTTTTCGAGCGCTTCATTGGCACGCGTAAGCCGTGTTTTCGTTCCGTCTTCAAGCGAGATTATATACAAATCGCCAATGACCGTCGGCTCGCTCATGGCGGCGATGGCTTGCTGTTCGCTTGGGTGGATGGCTAAACCGTATAAATGGAAGTTGCCTTCGATCACCGGAACGATCGGGCCGTCGAGCGGGACGAAATACAAGTTGACGCGTCCGCGCTCCGAGGCGGTGACATACAGGCCGCTTCCGTCGCTCGCCCAAATCGGTCCCGGCCCTTTCGCATCAGCGTGTGTGTCGCCGACCATGGCATCGCCGAGATGGACGTCCCAATCGGCGGTCAACACCAGCTTCGTTCCACGCTCCGGCTCAAAGACGTAAAGCCGGTGAAGCGTAGCCCCGAGATAAGCAAGATCATGGCCGATGGCGGCGAGCTTCGTTCCGTCCGGCGACCAGGCGAGCGAAGCGAATGTGCCGCATCCGTTCGTCAAGTTCGTTTCCGCTTTCGATTCGAGATCAAGCAAAACAATGTCGCGCGTAAAGGTTGTGTCTGGATCATCGTTTCGGTTGGCGACAAAGGCGAGCGTCCGTCCGGTTGGGGAAACGGCAAACGAACCGATTTCTTCCTCGCGGCCCGTCAACGCTTCGCTTTTTCCTGACGCCGCATCGATGCGCACCAGCACGTCCTGCTTGCCGTCAAGAAAACCCGACGCGTCTGATTTGTAATAGAGCCGTTCCACAACGCGCGGCTTCGAATCGGCCGGTTTTTGTTCCGCCGTTTTCTGCTCTTCTCGGTCTTCGATCGTTTCTTCGTCGCCAAGCGTCGTTAGGGCGATGAGAAACGTCCCGTCCGGCGACCAAACGTAATCGCGCACACCGTTTTTGAAAAACGTCAGTTGGCGCGCCTCACCGCCATTGGCGGGCAAAAGCCAAAGCTGTGTGCGTCCGGAGCGGTCAGATAAAAAGGCGATCATTTCACCTCTTGGGGAAAAACGCGGCTTCATGTCGCGCCAGCGGCCGAACGTCCATTGACGGACGGAGCCGTCTGCCGCCCATATCCATAAATGGGAGCGGTATTGTTTTTCCTCATCAATCGATTTTTCCACAAACACGGCGCGCGTCCCGTCCGGCGCGTAGTGCGGGTCGCGCACCGAGCGGAGGCGAAGCAAATCTTCCACCGTTATGCCGCGGCGTTTTGTCGGTTGTTCGTTGTTGTTCATCAGTTGGCCCCCCTCTTTCTTTTAAGTAAAATGGAACTACATTGTATATTTCGTCTTCCGAAAGACAAGATCCTGCCCAAAACAGAAAAAACGAACGCCCCCATAATGGACGTTCGCTTTTTGGCTATGCCGATAATTTTTGTTTTTCTTTCGCCTGCTGTGCCGCTTTTTTTACTTGCGGATAGAAGATTAGGCCGCTAGCGAGCAGGACAACACCGAGTAGGAAGGTTTTGATGTCTGCCGTGCCAGCGATAACGACCCAGATCGAATACACCGTCGCTAAGGCCGCAATGATTCCGTCAACCATCCGCTCGCGCGCCTCCATGTACGTTTCGCCGGTGAGCGTGAGTTTCAACTGAAAGACGGAAGCGATCAAATACGGGATGAGGTAGGCGAGCGTGGCGATGTAAATGACGAAGTCAAACGCCGCGGCCATCGAGTGGGAAATGGTCGAAAAGATGAACAATTGCGCCAAGGCGTTCGACAACGTAAGTGAGAAGCTCGGCACATTTTTCTTGTTTTCCTTTAAAAACATCGGCAGAAACAGCCCTTGTTTGGCCGCTTGGTACGGCACCTCAGCGCTCAGCAAGATCCAGCCGAGCGTCGAGCCGAGCAGGCTAATGAGCCCAAGACCAGCCAACACGTAGCCGCCCGCCGGTCCGACGATGGCAATGATGGCATCAACGAGCGGTTTTTCCGATTGAATGAGTTTGTTTTGCGGCAAGACACCTATGACTAAAAAGCTGATGCCGATATAAATGGCTAAAGTGGAGAGGGGGTATATGGTTGCCGACATTATATTACCCAATTCGACAAAAACCGTCAATATCTTTTGGTTGGAAGAGTGAGTCAAGACGTTGGATTTTCATGGACACTCTCCTCTACATACCAGACATGATCATTGCTTCGTATTGTTTGTGTGGGGTAAAATGGAAGTGTATTTAAGGGGTTGGAAAAGGAGGATATTTTTGAAGTTCGACGAATATACAATTGGTCAGTGAAACATGGAAAAGGTTCATTTCACTGGGGATGGATCTTTTCCCATCATCATATTCCGTGAAAAAAAGAAGGGGATGAGCATGAAGTTTTCTGAGTTTCGTTATGAGCGGCCGGACATCACTCAATTGCAGGCATCGTTTCAAGAAGCGCTTGATTCGTTCCGCCGTGCGGGGAGCGCCGCCTTGCAACACGAGGCGATGAAGCGGATCAATGAGCTGCGCCGCCGCTACAGCACGATGGCGAACCTTTGCCATATTCGCCATACGATCGATACAAACGATGAGTTCTATAAGAAAGAACAAGACTTTTTCGATGAAACGGAGCCGATCGTCAAGGGGCTTGTCAACGATTATTACCGCGCGCTTGTTTCCTCGCCGTTCCGCGCTGAATTGGAACAAGTGTGGGGGAAACAGCTGTTTGCGTTGGCCGAAACACAGCTGAAAACATACGCACCGGCGATTGTAGAGGACTTGCAAAAAGAAAACAAGCTGGCAAGCGAATATACGAAGCTCATCGCATCGGCGAAAATCATGTTTGAAGGGGAAGAGCGGACGCTTGCCCAGCTGCAGCCGTTTGTTGAGTCGCCGGACCGCGCGATGCGCCAACGGGCGAGTGAGGCACGATTTTCGTTTTTCATGGACTATGAAAAAGAACTCGATGAATTGTATGATGAGCTTGTCCACGTCCGCACGGCGATCGCCCGCAAGCTCGGTTTCCAAAACTTTGTGGAACTCGGCTATGCCCGTTTAGGCCGGACCGATTACAATGCCGATATGGTCGCAGGCTACCGCCGGCAAGTGAAAACGCACATCGTCCCACTCGCAGCAAAGCTGCGCGAGCGCCAGCGGCAGCGGATTCAGGTCGACCGGCTTACGTATTATGATGAGCCGTTCATGTTTCCGAGCGGCAACCCGGCGCCAAAAGGGGACGCCGCTTGGATTGTTGACAACGGCCGGCGCATGTATGAAGAGCTGTCGCCGGAAACAGGAGAGTTTTTCCGCTATATGGTCGAACATGAATTGATGGACCTCGTCGCCAAAAAAGGAAAGGCGGGCGGCGGCTATTGCACCTATATCGATGACTATAAGGCGCCGTTTATTTTCTCGAACTTTACCGGAACGTCCGGCGACATTGATGTGCTCACCCATGAAGCTGGGCATGCGTTCCAAGTGTATGAGAGCCGCCATTACGACATTCCGGAATACAACTGGCCGACGCTTGAGGCGTGTGAAATCCATTCGATGAGCATGGAATTTTTCACATGGCCGTGGATGGAGCTCTTTTTCGGCGAAGACGCCGACAAATACCGGTTCGCCCATTTGAGCGACGCACTTTTGTTTTTGCCGTACGGCGTTGCAGTCGATGAATTTCAGCACGCTGTCTACGAGAACCCGGATATGACGCCGGCTGAGCGGAAGAGTGTCTGGCGCAACATCGAAAAAGCGTATTTGCCGACAAGAGACTACGCCGGCCATGACTACCTTGAGCGCGGCGGATTTTGGCAGCGGCAAGGGCACATTTACACCGACCCGTTTTATTACATTGATTATACATTGGCGCAAGTGTGCGCGTTCCAGTTTTGGAAGCGGGCGCAGGAAGACCGGGAATCAGCCTGGCGCGACTATGTGGCGCTTTGCCGATTGGGCGGCAGCCGGCCGTTTACTGAGCTCGTCAAAAGCGCCAACCTAAAGTCGCCGTTTGCTGACGGGGCGGTCGCTTCGGTCGTCGGCCATATCGAGCGGTGGTTGGACAGCGTCGATGACAAAGCCTTGTAAAAAGAAGCAAAGAAGGCGGGCGGGAACAGCACCGCCCTGCTTTTCTTTATCATCTCGCGCCGAGAAGACCCCCACTTCCACGTGTTGGGCGGGGATGGCTTGGTTGACAGCCTGCTGTGGGGCGGGTGTTTCCAACAATCTCTCACCTCAAAGCTCAAGCGTAGGTGGGAGAGCGTTCAATTTGAAAACTTCTATCAAACTGGGGAAAAGGGGGAAAACGATGATCCGTAAAGCCACATGGGTCGACGCACTGGCCATCGCTTCGGTCCACGTCGAAAGTTGGAAGACGACGTACAGCGGCATCGTGCCGGACGCGTACTTGGAGACGTTGGCAGTGGGAGAAAAACAAACGTTATGGGAGAAGGTGCTCAGCCAATCGGACCATTCCGTGTTTGTCGCCGAGGAAAACGGACGCGTCGTTGGATTCGTCTCCGGCGGACCAAATCGGGCAGCCGACGGTCTGATAGCGAAGTATGACGGGGAGCTGTATGCGATTTATTTGCTTAAAGAGGTGCAAGGAAAAGGGCTCGGCCGGCAACTCGTTCAAGCGTTGATCCGCCATTTGGCGCAAAAAGGCATTCATTCGCTGGTCGTCTGGGTGCTTGCCGACAATCCGTCACGCGGTTTTTACGAACGGCTTGGCGGTGAAAAACTGGCCGAGGAAAGGGTGGAAATCGGTGGAAAAGCATTATGGGAGTGGTGCTACGGCTGGCGAGACGTCCAATTGATGGAACAGTAGGTGGACTGCCGAACCGTCGGCAGCTTAAAAAATGTATTTTGTGAGTGATTACTCACTTTACAAAAAGGTTTATCTTTTTTATACTATATATGAGTGATTACTCACTACTATGCAAAGGGGAGAAAAGCAATGACCGCCAATCCATGTATTCAAGTCGAGCGTGTCTCCAAGCGGTTTGGAAAAAAAGTAGTCATCCACGATGTGTCGTTGGATGTCCGCGCGGGAGAAATTTTCGGTCTGCTCGGCCCGTCGGGTGCAGGAAAAACGACGTTGGTGCGCATGATCGCCGGCATTGATGCGGCGAGCGAAGGGACGATTCGCGTGCTCGGCGTGAATATGCCCAATCTTGGCGCCATGAAGCGGATCGGCTTTATGGCCCAGTCGGATGCCCTGTACGGAGAATTGACTGCGCTGGAGAACATGCAATTTTTTGCTTCCATCTACGGGTTGCGAGGGAAAAAACAAAAAGAGCGGATCGATGACATGTTGGCGCTTGTCAACTTAACGAATGATCGAAAAAAGCCGGTGCACCAATATTCAGGAGGGATGAAGCGTCGGTTGTCGCTGGCGATCGCCTTGCTTCATGAACCGGACGTGCTTATTTTGGATGAGCCGACGGTCGGCATCGATCCGGTGCTGCGCCAATCGATTTGGGCGGAGCTTGAGCGGATTCGCCAGCGCGGCACAACCATTGTCGTCACGACCCATGTGATGGATGAAGCGGAAAAGTGCGGGCGGCTTGGCATGATTCGCGAAGGCCGTCTGATCGCCGTCGGCCGCCCGGATGAATTGAAACAGGAAGCAGGCGCGGAAACGATTGAGCAAGCGTTTTTGACGTTTGGAGGTGTCCGTCGATGAGAGTGTTGGCCATTGTCGTCCGCATCATCCGCCAGTTTTTCCGCGACAAGCGCACGCTGGCGCTCATGATTGTCGCGCCGATGTTCGTCTTGTTGTTAATGGATTTGGTGTTTAATGGCGAAGAATACAAACCAGCCATTGCCGTCAGCGAACACGTGCCTGAGGTGGTTGTTGACAAGTTGAAAGAAGCAGGAGCGAACGTGAAAGAGCTGTCAGCAAAACAAGCGCGAAAGCAGCTGGACGATCAAGACATTGACGCGTGGCTTGACATGAGCGGAAGCGCTCCGCACCTTACGCTGGAAGGAAGCGACCCGACGGCCAATCAGGCGGTGATGGCCGCGGTGCAAAAGGCGTTTCAGTCCATGGCGCCCAAGCCCCCGTTTCAGCTGAAAACAACGTATTGGCACGGATCAAGCGACATGGCGTCATTTGATTATTTCGGCCCCGTGCTGATCGGCTTTTTCGTCTTCTTTTTTGTCTTTTTGATTGCTGGAGTGTCATTTTTGCGCGAGCGGACGAACGGGACGCTCGAGCGGCTGATGGCGACGCCGCTCAGGCGCTGGGAAATGGTCGCCGGCTACATGATCGGGTTCGGATTGTTTACGACGATTCAGGCAAGCTTAATTTCATGGTTTGCCATTGATGTGCTCGACATGATGATGGAAGGTTCGTTCGGGTATGTGCTGCTCATTACGTTTTTGTTGGCGATGACGGCGCTTGCGCTTGGGATGCTGCTGTCGGCGTTCGCCAACAACGAGCTGCAAATGGTGCAGTTTATCCCGCTTGTCGTCGTGCCGCAAGTGTTTTTCTCCGGCTTGTTCAATCTTGACACGATGGAAGAATGGCTTCGCTCGCTGAGCGTCATCATGCCGCTCACCTACGGGGCGGATGCGCTGCGCGATATTATGGTGCGGGGAGAGGGCTTTGGCGCCATCGCCGTGGATGTGTACGTGCTGCTTGGCTTTACGTTGCTGTTTATGCTATTAAATGTAGTAGCGCTGAAAAAATACCGCAAGCTGTAAGGAGTATAGCCATGAGTGAGCATCCATGGATTCAAGAGCTGCTGCAAATCGGCGGCAAGGAAGGGCAGTTCAGTGAAAAGCAGCTGAAAATTTTGGAAGCCGCAGTGGAAATGTTTGCCGAAAAAGGCTATGCGGCGACTTCCACGAGTGAAATCGCCAAAAAGGCCGGGGTGGCGGAAGGCACGATCTTCCGCCACTATAAGACGAAAAAAGACTTATTGTTGGCGATCGTCACGCCGACATTGTTTCAGTCCGTCGCCCCGTTTTTGGCGAAAGAGTTTGTCCGTGAAGTGTTTGACAACGAATATGAGACGTACGAACAGTTTTTGCGCGCGGTGTTTTCCAATCGCTACGCCTTTGTGAAAAAGTATTTGCCAGCGATTCGTGTGCTTTGGCAGGAGCTCGCCTTTCATTCCGAGATTAAACAGTGCTTTCAACGCGTGTTTACAGAGCACGTGTATCCAAAATTCGCCCGCATTGTCCGCCATTTTCAAGAGAAAGGGGAGTTGGCCGAGCTGCCGGTTGATTCGGTCATCCGCTTGACGATCACATCGCTCGCCGGCTTTTTGGCCGCCCGCTTTCTCCTTTTGCCTGACCACAATTGGGACGATGAGGCGGAAATGGAGCGGACGATTCACGTGTTGATGAACGGTCTGCGGCGCTAACCGGCCGGCTTCCGCACTGAAGCCGGCCTAGCTGTTTTTCTTAGCATAATCGAGGATGGCTTTCGTAAATTGTTTGAAATCATCAAGATGGTGTTCGACGATGGCTTGCAAGATGCCAAGGTTCAGTTGTTGATAGTCGTGAACGGCGATGTTGCGGAATCCGACCATCGCCTTCATCTTTTTGCTTATGGAAGGGGAGATGACCCCATGTTCTTCGAGGAGAGCGAATGCATCGCGGCTATGCTGCGGCAATCCGAATTTCTGCTCGGCCACAATATGCATGGCCAAATCGATGCATGCCTCGCACGCCCGCTGTAAATTCAGAACGATCGAATCTTGTTTTGTGTAATTTTGTAAATTTTTTGGATCGCCGTTATATTCTTCACGAATTCGTTTCAGGCAGCGTTCGATCACGCTGATCTTGTTTAAAATGACATCACTTTTCATATATGCTCCCGCTTTCCGTAATTTGTTTTAACACCGGTGCTCTCTCTTCGTTTAGTTTCACATACATTTTCAATGTTTTCATTTCGAACTCAGCCCGTTTCCGCTCGTCGCGGCAATCAATGGCTTTTCCCGTCGAGACGACTTGCGCTTGAAACACGGTGCTGGCTTGGCGCAAATCGACAAGATCGACATCTCGCCCTAACTTGTCAGCCAAATGCCCCGCGAGCCGAAACAGCTCATACGGATCATGCGGTTCGCCGTCGCTGACAAAGGCGATATCGACATCACTGTCCGGGCGCATCGCCCCACGGGCGGCTGAACCGAACAGGTAGATGACGAACGGGTGAAGAGCCGGGCGGAGCGTCTGAATGATGATCGTCTCCATTTCGTTTGGCAATCGCGATACCCCCTTGCGTTTTTCTTCATTATAGCAAAATCTTATTGTTCTTGGCGAAAAGACGGAAAAAGAAAAAGGGATGGCGATGATGCACCAATCCCTCTGAGCGAAAGAAGCAGGGGCTGATTGATTCATTTCCTCCTTACATACAAACTTCGGGGCGGCTCTTTTTGCTGCTCTTCCCTAAAACACTTCCTCACCCCGAAAACGGGATGGGGCGATGTTCGAGTCATTCGGGTGATGGATGATATAGGTGTGCGCGTTGGTCGTTAAGCCACAATTAGGCGATTTCCGCCACAATGGCATTGTCCTTGACATCGATACGGATCGCACGCACCGATTGATCCGCGTCAAGCAGGCAGTCGGCGATGTTGTCTTCGACATGCTCTTGGATGACGCGGCGGAGCGGGCGGGCGCCGAAGGCCGGATGGTAGCCGAGTTCGGCCAGTTTTTCTTTCGCCGCTTCCGTCACTTCGAGTTCAATGCCTTGTTCGCGCATCGCCGCTTTGACGTCGGCGAGCATCAAATCGACAATTTCGAGCAAGTGCGCTTTTTCGAGCGGCTTGAACTCGATGATGGCGTCGAAGCGGTTCAAGAACTCCGGCTTGAAGTAGGCGCCGAGCGAGTCAAGGACGCTTGTTTGTCCGTTGCCCTCTTTTTCAAAGCCGACGGTGATTTTTTTGTCGGTCACGCCGGCGTTGCTTGTCGCGATGATGACGGTGTCTTTGAAGCTGACGGTGCGGCCTTGGCTGTCGGTTAAGCGGCCGTCTTCCAAAATTTGCAGGAAGATGTGCTGTACATCCGGGTGCGCTTTTTCAATCTCGTCGAGCAAGATGATGCTGTACGGATTGCGGCGCACTTTTTCCGTCAGCTGTCCGGCTTCTTCAAAGCCGACATAGCCCGGCGGCGAACCGATCAGCTTCGAGACCGAATGTTTCTCCATGTAT
This sequence comes from Geobacillus sp. G4, assembly GCF_040327975.1. Taxonomy (NCBI): domain Bacteria; kingdom Bacillati; phylum Bacillota; class Bacilli; order Caryophanales; family Anoxybacillaceae; genus Geobacillus; species Geobacillus sp. G4. The sequence continues at coordinate 394,018 of NZ_JBEPJY010000001.1, read as the reverse complement.
TCGCTCATATCGAGGCGAATCATGGCGTCTTTTGTGCCAAACAGCTCTTCAGCGAGCGTTTTGGCGAGCTCCGTTTTCCCGACGCCGGTCGGGCCGACGAACAAGAACGAACCGATCGGGCGGTGTTTCGCTTTCAAGCCGGCGCGGCTGCGGCGGATCGCTTTGGCGACTTTTTTCACCGCTTCCGCTTGGCCGATCACTTTTTTCGCCAAGTTTTCTTCGAGATGTTTCATTTTTTCTTTTTCATCGGCTTGCAGTTTGCCGACCGGGATGCCGGTTTTCTCGGCAATGATTTGCTCGATGTCCGCCACATCGACTGTTGGGCGTTCTTGGGTGACGCCTTGCTCGAGTTGTTTCTCAAGCTTCAGCTCTTCAGCGCGCAGTTTCGCCGCCAGTTCATAGTTTTCCTCTTTCGCCGCTTGTTCTTTTTCTTTCGCGATTTGGATCAATCGCTCTTGCAGTTGCTTTTCATCGGTCGGGCCGAGGCGCAAGTTCGCTTTCGAGCCGGCCTCGTCAAGCAAGTCGATCGCCTTGTCCGGGAGGAAGCGGTCTTGAATGTAGCGGTGCGACAATTTCACGCACGCTTCGATCGCCTCGTCCGTATAGCGGACATGATGGAATTGTTCATATTTTGGCTGAATGCCTTTTAAGATGGCGATCGCTTCCTCAACGGTCGGCTCGTGGACGATGACCGGTTGGAAGCGGCGCTCAAGAGCCGCGTCTTTTTCAATTTGCCGGTATTCTTTGAGTGTCGTCGCCCCAACGACTTGCAGCTCGCCGCGGGCAAGCGCCGGTTTTAAAATGTTGCCCGCGTCCATCGAGCCTTCAGCGGCTCCAGCACCGACGAGCAGATGGATTTCGTCAATGAACAAGATGATGTTTTTCCGCTCTTGCAGTTCGGCGATGAGCCGTTTCATCCGCTCTTCAAACTGGCCGCGGATGCCGGTGTTGGCAACAAGCGAAGCGACGTCAAGCAAGTACACTTCTTTGTTCAACAGTTTTTCTGGCACTTGCCCTTCGGCAATTTTCAGCGCCAGCCCTTCAACGATGGCCGTTTTCCCGACGCCCGGCTCCCCGATCAACACCGGGTTGTTTTTGTTGCGGCGGTTTAAAATTTCCATGACGCGCGCAATTTCTTTGTCGCGGCCGATGACCGGATCGATCAAGCCCGCTTTGGCCATTTGCGTCAAGTTGCGGCCAAACTGATCCAAAAATCCGCCGCTATGGCTTTGCGGGCGTTTCGCCATCGTTTCTGGCGAGCTCATCCCCGCGTTGGCGGCTGTGAACGGGCTAGTAAAGAAGTCATCAAAGGAAAACGGCGAAAAGCCGAAGTTCATCATCGGAATCGACAATTGTTGTTTTTGTTTTTCATAGCATTCATGGCACAGGTGAAGTTGTTGTTTTTCACCGTTCCATTGCAAGTTGACAAACACCGTTGCTTCACGTTGTTGGCATGCTTGGCAGCGCATGAAGCATACCCCCTTTTCCATTATTCAGGTTTTGACTTTGACTTTCTTTGACTTTCTGACTTTATTATACTTTGACCTTTTTTGACTTTCAAGTGTTTTGTACAAAAAAATTGTGATAACGATGAAATGTTTTTGAAAAAATGGTGAATACTAATGTAGGTGCGGCAAAGCTATGATAAAGTGAAAAACAGAAAAAGAGGCGGAAAAGACTCCGTCTTTGGTGCTGACGATGATCATGAATTTGAAGGAAAAAGGAGAAAGGTGAAGATGAGAAGACATGTTGGTTTCGCGTTTGCTGTTGTACTTTTGGGGATGATGATCATGGCTGCTTGTACAAATCACAACAAGCAAGCCGAGACGCCGGCCGTGCTTGAAGTGAAAATGGATGTTCCGGATCACATCGATTTGAACAAACCGACCAAGCTCGCCTGCGTCGTGACGTACGGCGGTGAAAAAGTGGACGATGCGAGCGAAGTCAAGTTTGAAGTATGGAAACACGGAAGCAGCGAGCGGGAAATGCTTGAAGCGAAGCATGACGGCGATGGCCGCTACTCGGTGGAAAAAACATTTACCCAAGCGGGAACATATTCGGTCGTCGCCCATGTGACGGCGCGCGATATGCATAACATGCCGAAAAAAGATATTGTCGCCGGCAACCCGGAACAGGCGGCGACGGCCGACGGTGCGCGCGAAAATTCCCAAGGCAGTGCTGAAGAAAATCATCATGGCGCCGTCGCCATTTCGCTGTCGTCCCGTTCGTTCGAAGCCGGAAAACCGGCGGCATTGACCGTTCACCTCACCAAAGATGGGAAGCCGTTTACGAACGCCACCGTTCGCTTTGAGATTTGGCAGGCGGACAATAAGCATGAATTTGTGGATGCAGATGAAAAAGGAAACGGCGAATACGAAGCAATGGCCACGTTTGCCAACAAAGGAACGTATTCGGTGAAAGTGCACGTCGAAGGAAGCGGCGGGCTGCACGAACATCAAGTCGAACAAGTGACGGTTCAGTAACGAAGGATGCCGAGGGAGGCATCCTTTTTTTCTACTCGTCTTTCTTGTCCGCTGCGGACATATATATGGAAGTAAAGCAACGGACAAGGAGAAGGAGAGGGCAGTCAGTGAAGAAGAAAGCGGAATGGTCGGAAGCATGGCAAATCGCCGCTGTTTACGTCGGCACGGTGATTGGAGCGGGATTTGCGACTGGCAGGGAAATTATTGAATTTTTTACCCGCTACGGAATGGCTGGGACGATCGGGGTGGCGGTCAGCGGCGTTTTGTTCACATGGGGCGGCGCGCGCCTGATGGTGATGGCGCGCCGCATTGGAGCCGCGTCCTATGATGAATTGAATCGCTATTTGTTCGGAAGAATGTTGAGTCCGTTTGTGACGCTTGTGATGACGGTGATGATCGCGGGGGTGACGGCGGTGATGATCGCCGGGGCGGGTGCGGTGTTTGAAGAGCAGATCGGCTGGCCGAGGCAGGCGGGCGTCACGCTGACGCTCGGTTTGGCGCTTCTTGTCATGTTGTTTGACCGCAAAGGGCTGTTTGGCGTCAACGTGTTCGTCGCGCCGATGATGGTGCTGTTCAGCGCCATCGCCTTTGTGAAAACAATCGTGGCTGGCGATTTGTGCCGTCCGGACATGGCTGCGGTGGACTATTCCCTCAAGGCGATGTTGTCCCCGTTTTCCTATGCGGCCTTTAACTTGGCGATGGCCCAAGCGGTGCTTGTCCCCATCGCCCGCGAAGCGACCGATGAGCGAGCGGTGAGGCGCGGAGCGATGTTAGGCGGAATGGTGTTGACGGTTTTGCTGCTGTTGAACCATATGGTGCTGCTGTCGTTTCCACACAAGGACGATTATGATATTCCAATGGCCGAAGTCGTTCATACGTTTTTTACTGTGTTGTATTGGCTTTATGTCGTCGTCATTTACGGAGAAATTTTTACATCGGTCATCGGCGGCATGTTTGGGCTCGCACGTCAAGTGTGCGTTTGGGCGCCGCTTGGCGGGAAATGGATGGGCGTGCTGCTCGTTTTGCTGTTTGCGGCGGTCAGCCCGTTTCATTACGGGGAGCTGCTGTCATTCATCTATCCGCTGTTTGGTTATATGAGTCTTGTGCTGTTGTGGCTTCTTTGGCGCCGGCAGCTGCCGCGCCGGTAAATGAGCCCTTTCGTTCCCCAAAGTTTTTTGGTGAAGGGGGACGAAAGGGCTTCGTTTCGTTATGAGTGGAAGCGGGCGATCATTTTTTCTAAATCGCGCGCTGCTGCAGCCAACGTGTCGGCTTCCCGAGCCAGCTGGTGAAGGGCGAGCGTTTGTTGCTCAAGTCCAGCCGCCGTTTCTTGCACCATATTTGAAAAATCGGCGGCGACGGTGCGTACGTCTTCCATCAGTCCGCCGAGCTGCTCGCCATCGGCGGTGATGGCGTTAACATACGCTTCGTTTTGCTGAAGCAAGTCGTTCAGTTGGGCGAACATGCCTTGAAACGATGTGAACGTTTCCCCTGTTTTCCAAAGAGAGTCTTTCGTTGTTTCAACGCGGAGGCCGCTTCCTTGTACAGCTTGCACCGTTTCTTTGAGCGCGTTCGTCATGGCGTCGAGCGAAGCAAAAATTTCAGCGGCGAACGCGTTTGTATCTTCAGCGAGCTTTCGGACTTCTTCGGCGACGATCGAAAAACCGCGGCCCGCTTCACCGGCCCGCGCCGCTTCGATCGAGGCGTTTAGGGCGAGCAAGTTCGTTTGTTTGGCGATCGTGCGAATGGCGGCGATCATCTCATGAACGCGCGCTGCTTCATTGGCTGCTTTGTCGATGAGGGCAGTCATTTCGCCGATGCCGCGCTGCATCGCGTCCATGTTTGTTTTCGTTTCCTCAATGAGGCGGATGCCTTCTGCTGCTGACGACCAAGCGTCGCCCGCTTGCCGTACGACGCGTTCAACGGCGGCCCGCATGAGTTGCACGCGTTCCACCATCTGCCCGATGACGTCACCCGCTTGTTCGACAGCGGTTGTTTGTTGTTTCGCCCCTTCGCGGAACGTTTCAACAGCAGCGGCGATTTCGTCAAACGATTCAGAGAGGCGGCGCATTTCCATTTGTTGCTCATGGCTGACATCATGCACCGTTTTGGCCGCTTTGCCAAGCTCATTGATGATCGTGCGGATGCCGAGAATCATTTTGTTGATTTCGTAGGCGATTTGATGAAATTCATCCCGTTTTCCCGTCGTTTTCACTTCTGTCCGCAATTGACCCGAGGAGACAGTGCGGGTGACGCTGTACCAATGGCGAAGCTGGGCGGCAATGGCCCGATGCCAGGCGGCGCCAAGCCCAAGCCCAACCGCAGCGGCGCACAGCGCGGCAAAAACGGGCGGCGCCCCTGCGATGGAAGCGGCCAGCCCAACGGCTGCGGGCGCGATGGCGATGCTTGCTAACGCCCATTGCAAATACGGACGGTGCATGAGCCGCCCCATCCGCAAATTGATCCGCCTTCCGCCCGGCTCCGTCCAAAGCGGGCAACTGGCGTCAATCAACACTTCGCCTGTATCGCGTTCGTACACTTGCAAGAGCGGCTCGTTCGTGCGGGCGGCAGCCAGCCCGACCGGGTCGGCAAACACCCTTCCCTCGCGGAGGCGGTTCGTATGAACGAGTCCGTATCCGTTTTCATCGACAAGAACAAAATATTCATCATGGCCAAGCTGTTCATCCAACAAGGCGCGGATGCGGTCGAGCTGCTCTTCAAGCGGGCGCGTTCGGTCGATGGACCGCCGCAGTGCTTCCGCCGTTGCTGTTACTTTTTTTAACGCCTGTTTTGCCCGGCGCCGTTTCGTCAATTTGTTCATAGACGATTCTCCTTTTTTTATTTGTCTATTTTCAATAATATATAGAAGATTTTGTCGAATCAATAGGATGAAAGGGGGATGCATAAAAATATCGATCGATTGGAAGACTATGCCGTAAACGGAAAGGCGAGGGGATCATCGTGGGTTGGTTCTCGTTTTGGAAGAAAAAGAAAAAGCGCCCCGCACAGAGGAATCTTTCGCAACTTTGGGAAAAGCTTCGGCAATCGAGCGATTTTGTCGAAGTGTCGTTTGTTGTCGGAGGCAAGGAGCTGTCGATTTACTATTTCGATTCGCTCGTTGATCCGCAAGTGCTGCAAGAGCGGATTTTTTGCCATTTGCAAAACGACATTCCCCAGCATCCGAACGTCCGATTGGAAGACTTGCAGCAAATCGTGCCGATTCAGCGCATTGAAGTGAGCGAAGACACGGCGCTGATTGAAGAGAAGGTGCTGAAAGGGTTTGTCGCTGTTACATTCCGCGAGCAACCGAACAAAGCGGCGCTCATGGGCGCCGCGGCTGAAAATTTGGGGCTTCGGGAAAACAATGATTCGGAAAACGAATTCAGCGTCGTTGGGCCCAAAGTCGGATTTGTGGAAAATGTCGGCGTCAACTTGCATCTCATCCGCCGGCAAGTGGTGACGCCAAATCTTGTGTTTCGGGAAATGTCGATCGGTTCGATGTCGAAAACGAAAGTGGTCATCGCCTACATCGACGGTGTCGCTAATCCGGAAGTCATTCAAACGGTGACGCAGCGGCTTGAGTCCATTCATTTTGACGTCGTGTTTGACAACGCTATTTTGGATCAGCTGCTCGCGGACAATTCGCGGACACCGTTTCCTCTTTTTATCTCGACCGAGCGGATCGACCGGGCCATTTATGCGCTTGTGTCGGGGCAGGTGGCCATTTTTTGCGACGGCTCCCCGTATGCCGTGATTGGCCCCGCCGCTCTCTTCGATTTTTTTACGTCGCCGGAAGACTATTATTTGCCATGGGTGCTCGGTACGTTTTTCCGGCTCATCCGGTTTTTCGGCGTTGCGTTTTCGGTGTTGGCGTCGCCGATTTATGTGGCGGTGCTGACGTATCATTATGAAATGATTCCCGAAGACTTGCTTGGACCGATCATTTATTCACGCTCGAACGTGCCATTTCCGCCGATGCTCGAGGTGCTGTTTTTGGAAATTACGATTGAGCTGTTGCGCGAGGCCGGGGCGCGGCTGCCGACGAAAGTCGCGCAAACGCTCGGAATTGTCGGTGGGATTGTCATCGGGCAAGCAACCGTTGATGCCGGGCTGACGAGTACGATTTTGTTGATTGTCGTCGCGTTGGCGGCGCTCGCTTCGTTTACAACGCCGATTTTCAAAATGTCCAACACGATCCGGTTTATCCGGTTCCCGTTTATTTTGTTTGCCGCTTTCTGGGGCGGGATCGGCATCATCTTTGCTGTCTGTGGACTGCTCATTCATTTAGGGCGGCTGCAGTCGTTTGGTTATCCGTATTTGCTGCCGTTTTATCCATTTCGTGTTCGCAGCTTCCGCGATACATTCATTCGTTCGCCATACAGTGAAACGGCGGAGCGGCCGATGTTTCTTCGTCCGCGGTCGCGGTTTCGTTACGATCCGAATGCGGCGAAGCAAAAACGCGATATTGATGAGTAAGGGGGATCATGATGAGGCGTGGGCTCGCATGGGTCGGTGCGCTGCTGTTGCTTGGCGGCTGCGTCAGTTCGCGGCCGATTGACGAAATTCAAATTATTCAACAGATGGGGTATGATTTCGAGAACGGCCGCTACACGGGCACTGCGGTGTACCCGACGTTCAAGCAAGGGCCGATGACAAAGCCGAATATGCTGACGACGACGTCGCCGACGATCTACGACTTGATTCCGCGCCTGTCATCGAAATCAGCGCTGCCGATTGAGGAAGGGCAGCTGCGCCTTATTTTGTTCGGCAAGGAGTTTGCTCGGCGGGGGGTGACGCAAATTACGCACAGCCTCGCGCGCAACAACAAAGTCGGCAGCCATTTGCTGCTTGGCGTAGCGGAAGAAAGCGCTAAGGAGCTGCTGAAAATCACGGCGAAAACGACGCTGAGCGATACGTTGTATTTGCCGAATCTTGTGGAGCAGAACGAGCAGTCGATGAACTTGCCGAAAACGAATTTGCACTTGTTTTTGTATCGCTATTTTTCCCCGGGGAGCGACCCTTTTTTGCCGTATTTTGAGAAAAAAGGAGATTTCGTCAAGCTTGAAGGGGTCGCGTTGTTTCGCGATGACCAATATGTCGGGCATGTAAGTTTGCGTGATTCGTTTTTAATGAAAATTTTGCTCGGGGAAACGAAAAACGGCGTCTACCAGCTGAAGGTTGGGAATCGCGGAAAACAGGGGGAGGATCGGGTGATGCTGCAAAACTTATGGGCGAAGCCGAAATATGAATGGAAGCGTGATGGAAGACGCCATGTGCTTGACGTGTTCGTCCATATCCATGCGTCGGTGAGGGATTACCCGTCATGGCTCGATCAGCCGGGAGGTGATTTGTTTGCTGATGTGAAGAAAAAGATGCAAAACGAATTGGAGCATAATATGCGCCGGTTATTCCACTATTTTCAGAAAAAACGGATTGACCCGCTCGGCATTGGCGATTTTGTTCGCAGCGTGACAAGACATTGGGATTCCGACGCGTTTTACCGCGAATACCCGGATCTAGACATCCGCCCGCACGTCACGGTGGATATCGTCCATACAGGCATTGGCGAATAAGACGGGGAACATGAGGAGGGATTAGGATGAAGCAGGCCATTCAGGAACGGTTTCTCATCTCCCCGTTTCTTGTGTTTTTTGTCATTCACGCTACGCAAGTTGGGGTCGGGGCACTCAATTTTCAGCGTCCTCTGATGAAAGAGGCGGGGCAGGATGCCTGGATGGTTGTCTTGCTGGCCGGGCTGGCGGCGCACGTGTTGATTTGGCTGATGTATCGGCTGCTGTCGCATTCTCCATCAGGCGGAGACCTCGTGTCGCTTCATGAACAGTACTTCGGGCGGTGGATCGGCGGGGTGCTGAGCCTTGGACTTCTTTTTTACTACGCGTTGGCGGCGTTTATGGTGCTTCAATCATACATTGAAATCATTAAAGTATGGGTGTTCCCGTTGATTGGGGTGTGGCAGTTCAGCCTCGTGTTTTTGCTGCTGACGTATTATGCCGTCTCCGGCGGGTTTCGCGTCGTTGTCGGCTTATGCGTTTGGGGGGTGGTGATTCCGCTGTTGACGATTTTTCCGATGGTTTTCTTTCCGCTTGAGTATGCTCAATACCGGAACTTATTGCCGGTGTTCGACCATTCGTTTGGGCAATTGGCAAAAGCATCGAAAGAGATGGTGCTGCAATATTTAGGGTTTGAAATGCTGCTTATGTATTACCCGTTTTTAAAAAATGCTCCGTCCTCGCAAAAGTGGGCGCATGCGGCCAACGCGTTTACGATGTTCATTTATTTTGTTTTGATCCTCATTTCCGTCGTGTTTTATAACAAAGAGCAAATCCAGCATATTACATGGCCGACGCTGACGCTGGCCAAAATTCCAGAAGTGCCGTTTATCGAGCGGATGGAATACATCGTCATCTCGATTTATGTGCTTGTCGTGGTTCCGATCATCACGCTCTCGGTTTGGGCGGCGACGCGGGTTGTGAAACAGCTGTTTGCCGTTCAGCAACGCCGTTCGCTTCCAGTGTTGCTCGCTTGCTTGTTTGTCGGGACGCTGTTTTTCCAAGAGAAGACAGACATTGAGCAGTTGACGCAATGGACAGCGAAGGCAGGGTTTTATCTTGTCGCGGTGTATGTTCCGCTCCTGTATGTGTACGTATGGATGGCGGAAAAAGTGAAAAAGGCGCTACAACAAAAGCCATAAGTATGGTATAGTAAATAAAGAAAACAGAAGAATCACAATTCCGTACGCTTGTACGGGAGAGGTTTCTAGCAAAACCCTCTATAAAAAACTAGGGACGGCTGTATCCTAGGGGTATGGCCTTTTTTGTTTTGGAAACCTCTTCTTCTGCTGATTCAGAAGGAGGTTGATCATGATGAAGATGAATGAAGAAAAGGCGGTCGTCGTCTTTAGCGGCGGCCAAGACAGCACGACGTGTTTGTTTTGGGCGAAAAAACAGTTTGGTGAAGTGGAAGCGGTGACGTTTGACTACGGCCAGCGCCATCGCCGGGAAATTGACGTCGCTCAAGCGATCGCTGACGAGCTTGGCGTCCGCCATACAGTGCTTGATTTGTCGCTTCTCGGGCAGTTGGCGCCGAACGCCTTGACGCGGCGCGACATTGCCATTGAACAAAAGAAAGGCGAGCTGCCGACGACGTTTGTGGACGGACGCAATTTATTGTTTTTATCATTCGCTGCCGTGTTCGCCAAACAGCGGGGCGCGCGCCATATTGTGACTGGAGTGTGCGAAACAGATTTCAGCGGCTATCCGGACTGCCGCGATGTGTTTATCAAATCATTGAACGTCACGCTGAATTTAGCGATGGATTACGAATTTGTCATTCATACGCCGCTCATGTGGCTGACGAAAGCGGAGACGTGGAAGCTCGCTGATGAGCTCGGGGCGCTCGAGTTCATTCGCACGAAGACGCTGACGTGCTATAACGGCATCATCGCCGACGGCTGCGGCGAATGCCCAGCATGTGCGCTGCGCAAGCGCGGGTTGGATGAATATTTGCGGGAAAAAGCGGAGGTGGAGTCGCGATGATGCATCAGCTCTATCCGCAGGTGGCGCATCATTACCGCTATGAGTTGAACAAAGATATGCACATCGCCGCCGCCCATTTCATCCCGCACGAAGCGGCCGGGAGTTGCGCAAACGTGCACGGCCACACGTACATCGTCAATGTGACGGTCGCCGGCGATGAGCTCGATGAGAGCGGTTTTTTAGTCAATTTTCAAACGTTAAAACAGCTCGTTCATCGCAAGCTGGACCATACGCTGCTCAACGACCATAGCGATTGGTTTGACGGTCATGACCCGAATCGGTTTCCGACGTCGGAAGTGGTGGCGCGCACGATTTATGAAACGATTCAGCGCTATTTGGATACGCTGCCGCACAAGCCGAAATGTTTGCAAGTGTTTGTCCGCGAAACGCCGACAAGTTATGTCGTCTACCGTCCGAAAGCGGGGGAGCGGTAATGGCGCGCACGATTCCGGTGTTGGAGATTTTTGGTCCGACCATCCAAGGAGAGGGAATGGTGATCGGCCAAAAGACGATGTTCGTCCGCACAGCCGGCTGCGACTACCGCTGCCGCTGGTGCGATTCGGCGTTTACGTGGGACGGATCAGCAAAAGACGAGATCGAGCAGCTGACGGCAGACGAAATTTGGCGGCGGCTTGAAGCCATTGGCGGCCGCCGCTTCCGCCACGTGACGATTTCAGGCGGCAACCCGCTTCTGATTGCGGCTCTTGGGGAGCTCATCGCGCTTCTTCATGAAAAAGGGATGCGGGTCGCGGTTGAAACGCAAGGGAGCCGTTGGCAGGATTGGCTGCTTGACATTGACGACGTCACTCTTTCCCCGAAGCCGCCAAGCTCGGGGATGGACACCGACTGGGCGGCGCTCGATCAAATCATTGAACGGTTGCAGGCTGACCAAAGCCGAGTGCGGCGCATCAGCTTGAAAGTCGTCGTCTTTGATGACGCCGATTTGGCGTATGCGAAAGAGGTGCACTGCCGCTACCCAAGTGTTCCGTTTTATTTGCAGGCAGGAAACGCCGATGTGGCCGATTCGGATGTGGATGCACTCCGTGCGAAGCTTTTCAGTCGGTTGGAATGGCTGGTGGAACAAGCCGCCGATTCGGAGGAGCTGGCAGACGTCCACATCCTGCCGCAGCTGCACACGCTTCTTTGGGGAAACAAGCGCGGCGTGTAAAGCGGGGTGCGGCGATTCGCCCGGCAATGAATAATGAGGGAGGAATGAACGAATGGCAGGAAGAAAAGAGGAAGAATTGAAAGACTTGACGCTGCTTGGCAATCAAGGGACAACGTATTCGTTTACGTACAATCCCAATCTGCTTGAAGTGTTTGACAACAAACATCCTGACCGGGATTATTTCGTGAAGTTCAATTGTCCGGAGTTTACGACGTTGTGTCCAAAAACCGGACAACCGGACTTCGCAACGATTTACATCAGCTACATCCCGGACAAAAAATGCGTCGAAAGCAAATCGTTGAAGCTGTATTTGTTCAGCTTCCGCAATCATGGCGACTTTCACGAAGACTGCGTCAACATCATTATGAACGATTTGATTAAAGTTATGGAACCGCGCTATATCGAAGTGTGGGGCAAATTCACCCCGCGCGGCGGCATTTCCATCGATCCGTACTGCAACTGGGGACGCCCGGGGACGAAATACGAAAAAATGGCGGAATACCGGCTGCTCAATCATGACTTGTATCCAGAAAAAGTCGACAACCGCTAGAGATAAAAAAAGAGGTAGTTTTTTCGCTCCAACTCCTATATAATGAACAATGAATGTTTGCCTTGGAGGTTTTGGCGTTGGAGCGAAGAACAGCTCTTTTGCTTGGAGCGAGCGGTTTGGTCGGCGGAGAGTTGCTGAAGCTGTTGCTGCAGTCGGATTTGTACCGCTGTGTGACGATTTTCGTCCGCACTCCGCTGCCGGTGGAACATGAAAAGCTGCAGCAAGTCGTCGTCGATTTTGCGCGGCTTGAATCGTACGAACGATATTTTTATGTGGACGATGTGTTTTGCTGCCTAGGGACGACGCGCAAAAAGGCGAAAACAAAGCAGCAGTTCATTCAAGTCGACTATGAATATACGCTGCGCGCCGCGGCGCTGGCGGAAAAGTGCCGTGCGAAAAGCTTTTTGACCGTCTCTTCGGTCGGCGCCAACCCGTGCTCGCCGTTTTTTTACCAGCGAGTCAAAGGAGAGACGGAAGAGGCGTTGCAGCGGCTTTCCATTCCGTCGCTCCATATTTTTCGTCCGTCGCTGCTTGTCGGCAAGCGCCGGGAGTTCCGCCTTGGCGAAGCGTTAGGCGGGTGGTTGTTATGCCGTCTTCCGTTTTTGTTCGTCGGCAAATGGAAAAAGTATAAGCCGGTTGACGCCCATCAGCTTGCTTTGGCGATGTTTTACCGGGCGGCGTCAGCAACGAGCGGCGTCCATATCTATGAATGTGATGAACTCGCCCGCATTTCGTAAACAAAAAAGAGGCTCTTGGCAGCCTCTTTTTTATTCGATGATCTTATAGTTTTTATGATTGACGACTGTCCGTTCTTGCAAATCGAGTTCACGGTAGTTTTCCATATACGTTAAATCCACGATGACGGAGTTTTCATTCACCTTCTCCACAATGCCGCGCAGCCCATTTTTAAATTCGATAATATCTCCGACTTTCGCTTTTTTGATCATCATCATTCTCCTTTAATCAAAATGATGGACGGACCGCTCAAGCGAACGGCCGCGGGAATCGAGGCTTGCCTGATTCCGTCGCCGCTCCCCGGTCGGCGGGGATTAGGCGCTTTTTTACTAGTGTGCCTTATTTTTATGCGCAAGTAAAGAGATTTATTTCCTAAATATTTAAAAAAGGTGCCCTGAAAAAGAGTTTGGGCACCTTCCTTATGGGTGCATATATGCATCCAATATGCTCAAAAGACCATATATGGCGCCTCGCTTAGGAGAAAACGGTCTTTTAAGGCAGCCTATCCTTCTTTTACTTGGCGAAGACGTGGTTGCCGATGACGACGGTCACTGGACGCGAGCGCAGCCATTTGCTTTTCGCCGTTTTCGGATTATAGAAATAGAGCGAGCCGTTTCCTAAACCGCGAAAAGCAAGTGCTTCTTCAACGGCGCGGTATGATTCACGGTCGGCCGGTTCGTTGATCGATCCGTTTGCGACCGGCGTGAATGCATAATGGCCACCAGAGCGCTCATAAATGACAGCGCGGATCGTATCCGGAAAATCCGGATGGTCGACGCGGTTGAGCACGACCGTTGCCACGGCCACTTTCCCGGCGTACGGTTCCCCTTTCGCCTCGGCATGGACGAGGCGAGCGAGCAAATCTTTCTCCGCCGCCGTGATGCCGGCATCAGGGATGACGAGTTTTTCACCAGGATATAGCCAATCGCCTTTGCGGTTTGTCTGCTGCAGTTGTTTCAGCGGCACACCGTATTGTTTCGCGATTTTCCAAAGCGTATCGCCGCGCTTGACGGTGTGGATCATCGCCGCATCGGCATGGCCGGCAAAGAAAAATATGCCGCACAACATAGCCGTCACCCATGCTTTTGCTTGTTTCATCCACATCCCTCCTTTTGTCTTGCAAACTCGCTACTAGAGTAACAAGGATCACGCGATGAGTCATTATCGAAATGATGGAAAAAACGCGCGAGGCATTGAAATGACTAGTTTCATAGAGAGGGATGGAAAATTCTCCGCGAGCAAAAACACCCGGCTTCCAGGACGGAAAGCCGGGTGTGAAGCCATGGGAACAGGAGCTTTTAGCTGCGTGGAGCATCCATATAGTGGTAAATAACGTGGCCGCCGCGCTGGGCGATGCCGCGAAATCGTTTGAAGTCGGGCTGTTTGACGAGCACGGCACGAAAAACAGGGAAGTCCTCTTTTTTCACCAACAGTTCGGAGATGATTCCGTTGCGCAATTCATCGATTTGCTTGGCCGCCAGTGCTTCATCCATCGCATGTCCCCCCAAGCGTTGATTCGGCATCGTCACCGTTATTTATCGTATCACAGACGACTGTTGGGTTAAATACCTATATTTTGGCCGGGCAAACACCCTTTGCTTGTTCTGACATACAATATGGGTGGGTACGCGCCCCGAGAATATAAGCAAGAAAGGGAGAGAACAATGAATCATTGGGATCCGTATATGAATGGTCCGTTTTCAACCTCTTCCGGCCATGACAATGAAGCCGGATGGATGGAGAATAACGTGCCGCCGATGGCTCCGCTATCGGCAACGACACCAAATGAAGCGACGCCGACTCAAGTGATGCCGATGGCGTATTATCCGCCGGCAGCGCCTTATGGCTATTGGTGTCCACCGGTTGCGCCGCCAGCGCCGCTTGTCAGTCCGGTCCATCTTGACAGTCCAGACAGTCCGGACAGCTCCGATATGATGCTGCCGGCGCCGCCGCTCGGTTTAGGAGCCGGGCCGAATATGGCCCATGCTTCCGTTTGGCCGATGGGTGGGAAAGAAAACACGCCGCCGATGACGCCTGATGACGCCGCTATTCCGTATGGCATGACGGCCCCGTATGCAGAAAACGTTCCCCCGGCTGGCAGCACGGCTCCCGTGGCCGTTCCTGGCACGCTGTCTGGAATGGCTGCTGGTGCGACACCAGGTTTCGTTCCTGGCGCACATCCGTATGCGCCGCTGTACTATCCACCGATGGCGCCGCAGCTGTATGCCCCGGTGATGCCGTATGGCTATGGCTATCCCGCTGCGCCGCTGCCTCCATATTATGGCGGAGGAACCCCGTATGCGCCTGGCTTTCCAATCTCGTATGGCCCCTATCGGTAAGATGCCAAAAAAGACCGCCGAATGGCGGTCTTTTTTACATCTGGAGCCGAGAAAATCCTCACTTCCATGCGTGAGCGCAAGTGGGGGATGAATCGGTATCTTTCCTCATCCACCTTTCTCTTGCATCAAGAGAACGAAAGGTATAAAATGGTCATGAATAGAACAAACGTTCCTTATCGTAGGAGGGAAGGCCATGCATAAAGCCTACCTCTTTCGGTTGGATCCCATCCGAAAGCAAACGGAGCAAAGGAAGGGAGAAGAGATTGCACATGAGCATGGAACAGAAAACAGCCATTGTCACCGGTGGAGCGAATGGGATCGGCAAGGCGATCGCTAGAGCATTCGCAAAACAGGGAGCGAACGTCGTGATCATCGACCGCGATATTCAAAACGGTGAAGCGTTCGCCGCGCAATTGCAATCGGACGGGTTCGAGGCGATCTTTGTGGCGGCGGATGTGCGGAAGGTGGACGATATTGAACGGTTTGTACAAGAAGCTGCCGGCCGCTTCGGCCGCATTGACTATTTGATCAACAATGCTGGCGTCTCACGCTGGAAGTCGCCGTATGAGCTGACGGTTGAGGAGTGGGATGACGTGCTGTCAACGAATTTGCGCAGCGCTTTTTTTGCTTCTCGAGAAGCAGCTAAATATATGCGCCGCAATGCAAAAGGCGGAGCAATCGTCAACATTGCCTCGACAAGGGCGCTCATGTCCGAGCCGAATTCCGAGGCATACGCTGCATCGAAAGGCGGCCTTGTCGCTTTGACCCATGCGCTGGCGGTGTCATTTGCGGATGATCGCATTCGCGTCAATTGCATCAGCCCCGGTTGGATTGAAACGGGCGATTATGGGCAACTGCGAGACATTGACCACCGGCAGCACCCGGCCGGCCGCGTCGGCAAACCGGATGATATCGCCCGCGCTTGTCTGTATTTATGCGATGAGGAAAACGATTTTATCACTGGGGTAAATTTGGTGATCGACGGGGGAATGACCAGGAAAATGATTTATATTGAGTAGGGAGCGGGCGTTTGTTAAAATAAACAAAATGGAGACGGTTTCAAAGGAAAAGGTGGGACGGAAAAATGAAAATCCGCAAAACGCCGGTGATGGACGGACAAGCTCCGGCTAATGTCTACATTTACGAAAATCGAAAAGAAGAATATATCGTGATTGCCATTCCGGCGCTTGAGTGGTCATTTTCGTTCGCCTATGAGGAAGAGGCGGAGGCGGTGGCCGAGCGGCTTGAGGCATCGCTAAAAAAGCGGCTTGACCATGAGCGCGCCGCCCTCTTGGCCGTGCGGTTGCTCGGCTGGGCGCGGGAAATGTAGCCTAGAGGGCGACCGTGGCTGCCGCGACTTTGCATGTTAGGGGTTCGATGACAACGTGGTCAACAAAACAAAAGTAATCGCAGTATATATCATAGGCAGCATTTTATGGATTGTCGCCACCGACACCCTGCTCAATATGCTGTCGATCAGCCGCGATGTATATATGGCGCTTGGCGCCGCCAAAGGGGCCGTGTTTATTTTGCTCTCGGCCATTTTTTTGTACCAGCTGTTAAAAAAGCGCGAGCAGCTGGAAAAGACCGAGGAAAATGAACAGCAGCTGCTTACGCTCATCAATTCGATGCCAGATTTCGTTTGCTTTAAAGACAGCGAGGGGCGATGGCTGCGCGTCAACGATTTTGGCCGGCGGCTGTACCGCCTCGAACAGATCGATTATATCGGGAAGACGGACCGCGAGCTTGGCGAGCTTGTGCCGTTTTTTAAAGAAGCGTTTGCGCAGTGCATTGCATCAGACCGCGAGGCGTGGGAGAGCGGAAAGGTGACGCGCCGCGAGGAGTCGTTTGCGACGCCGGATGGGGAAGTGAAGACGTTTGACGTCATTAAAGTGCCGCTCTTTGACGAAAACGGAGCGCGCAAAGGGTTGTTGACGATCGGCCGCGACATTACCCAGCAAAAGCTTGCCGAGGAGCTACTCTTGAAAAAAGAAAAGCTGTCCGTCCTTGGCGAGCTGGCCGCCGGCATTGCCCATGAAATCCGCAATCCGCTCACCTCCATGAAAGGATTTATTCAGATGATGCAAGAAACGCGCGAAGTGAATGATCATTATATGCGCATTATGTTAAGTGAACTCGGCCGCATCAACCAAATTGTCAGCGAGCTGCTGGTGCTCGCCAAGCCGCAAAGCCACGATTATCGGCCGTTTTTGCTAGACGAGGCCATTTCGTATGTCATCAGCTTGATTGGCCATGAGGCGACGTTGAACAACGTTTCCATTTCCGTCCATAACACCGCTCCGAAAGCTTGTGTGTACGGCGATCAAAACCAAATTGTTCAAGTGTTGTTGAACGTTATGAAAAATGCCGTCGAAGCGATGCCTGATGGAGGAATTTTATACGTCCACGTTGCGGAAGGGGACGGGAAGATCTATGTCGATGTTGCCGACACCGGCGTCGGCATTTCGAAAGAGCGGCTGCAGAAAATCGGTGAACCGTTTTTCACTTTGAAAGAAAAAGGAATGGGGCTCGGGCTGACGACAAGCATGAAAATCGTTCAAGAACATAAAGGAACGATGCGGATCGAAAGCGAGGTTGGGAAGGGAACGACTGTTCATTTGACGTTTCCGTCCGGCGGCGTCAAAGCCGCAAACGGCCGGCAAAATGCGCTGTCATAACAACAGGCGTCCACGCAGAGCGAGGATGTCTGTTTTTTTTTGGCTAACGTCTCAATCGATGGCTGATAGACAGTCGAGTTGCACGGCGGGCAGAGGCCGATGCTTTGCCGATCACCATAGGCAATGTCGGCACATAGCGGTTTGGAACATGAAACGCTTCTTTGTTTGCCGGCTTGGCCCGGCGCGGCGTCGATAGCGGTAAGACAACTAAGGGAGATGTTTCGTTTTGGCCTGAATTCGGGAAATGATAAAAGTGAAACCTTCCACGCATGATAAACGTAATTCGAAAAAGAGACTTAAAGCGAAGGAGTGTGAAGGGATGTTGATTGCCCAACTGGCGGTCATTTTGTTCGCCGCCAAACTTGCCGGTGATGCGGCCGTGCGCCTTGGCCAGCCCGCCGTGCTCGGCAAGCTGCTCATCGGCATTGTGCTTGGCCCGAGCGTGTTCGGTGTGATCGAGGATACGGATCTTTTGCAGGAGTTAAGTCAAATCGGCGTCATTTTGCTTATGTTTATCGCCGGCCTTGAGACGGATATGGACCAGTTTCGGCGCACTGGAAAAGCTGCTGTGGCGGTCGGAGTGCTTGGCATTCTCGTTCCGCTGCTCGCCGGGTATGCGGCCGGCGCAGCGTTCGGCATGGAAACCGGCACGGCTCTTTTCCTCGGACTTTTGCTGTCCGCAACGAGCGTCAGCATTTCCGTGCAGGCGCTCAAAGAGATGGGACAGCTGCAATCGAAGGAAGGATCAGCGATTCTTGGCGCGGCGGTCATCGACGACGTGCTGGTCGTCATTGCCTTGGCGTTTTTATTAAGCCTAACTGGCGGCGACGTCGAGCTTGGTGCGGTCGTGCTGAAAAAAGCTGTTTTTTTTGCCGTCGCCATTTTGCTCGCTTGGAAAGCCATCCCGCTCGTATTAAAGTGGTTTGCCCCGTTGCGTGTGACAGAGGCGGTTGTCTCGGCCGGGCTGGTCATCTGTTTTGCATTTGCCTATTTTGCTGAGGCGATGGGGGTGGCGGCGATCATCGGCGCCTATATGGCCGGGCTTGGCGCGAGTTTTACGGACTATCGGGAAGAAGTATTTGAGAAAGTGGAAACGATCGCCTATTCTTTGTTTGTCCCTGTCTTTTTTACCTCCATCGGGGTTGCGGCCGACTTTTCCGGCATCGTCGAGCATTGGCCGCTGATTGTCGGTTGGAGTGCGCTCGCGATTTTGACAAAGCTTGTCGGCGCCGCGCTGGGGGCAAAATGGGCCGGATTTTCGTGGGGAAGCTCGCTGGCGGTCGGCGCTGGCATGGTGTCGCGCGGTGAGGTGGCGCTCATCATCGCCGGCATCGGCTTGGAAGCCGGCCTGCTTGATGGGAACATGTTTGCGGTCATGATCATCGTCGTATTGGTAACGACTGTTGTGACGCCGCCGTTATTGAAGATGATTTTCAGCCGTCTTCATCCGGTGCGCCGGACGGCCTAGTCGCCGTCGAAGTGGGCAGCCGGGCCGATGGCCGGCGCTATAGCGGCAAAACAGCGGGGCTGTCCCCAAAAAAGGGCAGCCTCGCTGTCGCTACGAGCGGTTCTTTTTCGCTTGCTTGGCCGTATCCACGCTGTCTTTGGCCATTTCTGCCTCCGTCTTGGAGACGGTCGGGTTGGCTACTTCTTGGCTCACCTTGTTTTGTCTTCCTTTGTTCGACATGCGATCCCCTCCTTTCGGCCAGTTTCGCTCCGCTTGCCGTATGCCCGCAAAATGCTGTTTAGTTCGCTGCTATGTTTCGTCGGAATTTGATGGCGGGCCTGGTCAATAAACACAATATCTGCATGCGGCACATAACGTTGGAACATAGCGATATACGGATGGATGTAACGATCGCGTGCTCCATAAATAAGGAGCACGGGCAAGCGGAGGGAAGACAGTTGTTTTGTGCATCCATAAACAAGCCCAGCCTGGTACATGGCGTTTAAATCCCGTTTATGGGTCAGCCGGGCGTACCGCCGCAACAGCTGCCATTCGCGCCAGTTCGTTTTGTGCCCCCAAGCAAGAGCCGCCGCAAGCAGCGGGATGGCCCCAAGTTTTGCGGCGGAGATGCCGAGCAAAAACTCGCTGAACAAAAGCGGGGTGCACACTTCCGGAAACCCGCCGATCAAAACGAGCTGTTCGACATGCTCGGGATAGCGGAGCGCGAAATCAAGCGCAATGGATCCGCCGTTTGAGTAGCCGCAAATGATGGCGCGCCGAACGCCGAGGGCGCGGAGCAATACGGAAATGTCGTCGGCAAGCAGCGGTACGGTGATCGGTGCATCTGACGAACTGCTTCGCCCGTTTCCACGCATATCATACAAAATAAGGCGAAAATGGCGGGCGAGCGGTTCTTGGCGGCAAAAAACGGCATGCCCCATTCCTGGGGGATGGATGAACAAAAGCGGTGTTCCTTCTCCTTTTTCCTCATAGTAAAGGCGGACTCGTTGGTTGATCGATACGTATGGCATATTCTTTCCTCCCTCCCATTAGTATGTCGAGAAGAGCGGCGTCCCATCCAAAAAACGTCATTGAGAGCGATGGCCCATCCGGTTTATAATGTAGTCTGCATAGACTAGCGGCAGACGATGGGTGCGGAAAGGAGGGAGGCTGATGGAACAGCCGTTTCGCGTCGAAAAAACGCTCAACAACAACGTGTTAATCGCTTCCCATCCGGCATATGGCGAAGTCGTTTTGCTCGGCAAAGGAATCGGCTTCGGCAAAAAACGGGGGGACGAGATTGCCAAGAGCGCTGTGGAAAAATGTTTCGTTCTGAAAAACGAACGCGAACAAGAGCAATACAAAAAGCTGCTTCCGGAATTGAGCGAAGAATTCATCGCCCTCATGAGCGAGGTGGTTCAACATATTCAGCAACGCGTGGGCGCGCCGCTCGACGAGCACATCCATGTGGCGCTGACGGACCATATCGCTTTTACATTAAAGCGGCTTGAACAAGGATTGGATGTCAAAAACCCGTTTTTGGCTGAGACGAAAAGCTTGTATCCGTTGGAATATGAAATTGCCAATGAAGTGGCCCGCATGATTGAACAAAAGCTCGGGATTGTGCTGCCTGAAGGAGAGGCAGGCTTTATTGCCCTTCATATTCATAGCGCGATTTCCAAGCAAAGCGTGTCGGAAGCGAATCGATATTCCCAGCTCATTGCTGATCTTGTCAAGATCGTCGAGCAACAGCTTGGCGTTGACATCGACCGCGAGAGCGTTCATTATTTGCGGTTTGTCCGTCACTTGCGCTATGCGATTGAGCGGATGAAAAAAGGCGAAAAAGTCGAAGAACCAAAAAATTTGTCGAAAATCTTGAAGGAAGCGTATCCATTATGCTATAATCTAGCATGGAAGTTGGTCAAAGTCATGCAGCAAACGCTTCATCTGCCGGCGGACGATGCCGAGGCGGTCTATTTGACGCTGCATTTGCAGCGGCTGGCGGAGAAAAAGAACAATACAACTGCATAATCGTCTCGCTTTACGTGTTACTGACTCGATCAGGCATGAGTAAAGAGAGCAAAGAAAGCGACAGCAGCAGGGAGTTTGTTTTCGCGCTGTTGTAAGCGTTCTTTTTGTCTCTCTTTAGTCATGCCTTTTTTTATTGCGCCGGCTCCCTCGGAAACGCCCGCTTCATTTTCGGTACATGAATCGGTCGTTTGCTGTAAAACTTAAGAAAAGGAAACTAAAGGAGGTTATGAAGATGAAACGAGCGTTTGGCACGCTGCAAAAGGTCGGGAAAGCGCTCATGCTGCCGGTGGCGATCTTGCCGGCGGCCGGGATTTTGTTGGCGCTTGGCAACGCCTTGAAAAACCCGGCGCTCACTGACAAAATTCCGGCGCTCAAAGCCGACTGGGTCGTGCTCGTCTCCAATGTGATGGAGCAAGCAGGCGGCATCGTCTTCTCCAACTTGTCGCTCTTGTTTGCGGTTGGTGTGGCGATCGGCCTTGCCGGCGGGGACGGGGTCGCGGGCTTGGCGGCGATCATCGGCTACTTGATTATGAATGTGACGATGAGCGTCATCTTAGGTGTAACGGCCGATATGATCGGCACCGACCCGTCGTACGCCAACATTCTCGGCATCCCGACGCTGCAAACCGGCGTCTTTGGGGGGATTATCGTCGGGATTTTGGCAGCGTACATGTACAACAAATACTTCAATATCGAACTGCCGCAATATCTCGGCTTTTTCGCCGGCAAGCGGTTCGTGCCGATCGTGACGGCGGCGTCCGCAGTCGTGCTTGGCATTCTCATGACATTCGTTTGGCCGCCGATTCAGCACGGGCTCAATGCGTTTTCGCACAATATGATCGATGCGAACAAAACGTTGGCCGCGTTCATTTTCGGCGTCATCGAACGGGCGCTCATTCCGTTTGGTTTGCATCATATTTTCTATGCACCGTTTTGGTTTGAATTTGGCGAGTACGTCAATAAAGCCGGGCAAGTGGTCCATGGCGATCAAAAAATCTTTTTCGAGCAACTGAAAGACGGGGTCAAATTGACGGCCGGCACGTTCATGACCGGGAAGTTCCCGTTTATGATGTTCGGTCTCCCGGCAGCGGCGCTTGCGATCTACCATGAAGCGCGACCGGAAAACAAAAAAGTCGTTGCCGGCATCATGGGGTCGGCCGCGTTGACATCGTTTTTGACCGGGATTACCGAACCGATCGAATTTTCGTTCTTGTTCGTCGCCCCGGCGCTGTTTGCCATTCACTGCGTCTTTGCCGGCTTGTCGTTTATGATCATGCACCTGTTGAACGTCAAAATCGGGATGACCTTCTCCGGCGGGGTCATTGACTTCTTGCTGTTTGGCGTTCTGCCAAACCGGACGGCATGGTGGCTTGTCATTCCGGTCGGCTTGGTGTTTGCCGTGATTTATTATTTCGGATTCCGCTTTGCGATCCGCAAATGGGATTTGGCGACGCCGGGCCGGGAAAAAACGGTCGAGGAAGCACCGAAAGCCGAGGCAGCCGCCGCTGGCGATCTGCCGTACGAAGTGCTCGCCGCCCTTGGCGGAAAGGAAAACATTGAACATTTGGACGCATGCATTACGCGTTTGCGCGTTTCGGTCCATGATATCGGCCGGGTCGATAAAGACCGGTTGAAAGCGCTCGGCGCCGCCGGGGTGCTTGAAGTCGGCAACAACGTGCAAGCGATTTTCGGTCCGAAATCGGATATGTTAAAAGGGCAAATTCAAGACATCATGCAAGGAAAAGCGCCGGCCCGGGCGGAAGAGAAACCGAAAGCAGCGGCCTCGGAAGCCGCGAAGTCCGAAACGATTGCTTCGCCGATGTCAGGAGAGGTCGTTCCGCTCGCTGAAGTGCCTGATCAAGTGTTTTCGCAAAAAATGATGGGCGACGGCTTCGCGGTCATGCCGACGGACGGCACGGTCGTCTCTCCGGTTGATGGCAAAATCATCAACGTATTTCCGACGAAGCACGCCATTGGCATTCAGTCGGCCGGCGGGCATGAAATTTTAATCCACGTCGGCATCGACACAGTGAAGCTGAACGGCCAAGGGTTTGAAGCGCTTGTCAAAGAAGGCGACGAAGTGAAAAAAGGGCAGCCGATTTTGCGCGTCGACCTTGATTATGTAAAACAGAACGCGCCATCGATTGTCACGCCGGTGATTTTCACGAATCTCGAAGCCGGCGAAACGGTTCACATCAACAAGCAAGGCCCGGTTGCTCGAGGAGAAGACGCTGTTGTTACGCTCAGCTAAACTGCTTATTCGCGGCGGGGCGGGGCCAAGCATTTTCCGTTGCCTCCCCGCCCCTGCATTTGATATGATGGCAAAGAAAAAATTGAAGAAAAGGGGAATGATGGACATGGCAGAAAAAACGTTTAAAGTCGTTTCTGATTCCGGCATCCACGCTCGTCCGGCGACGATTTTGGTGCAAACAGCGAGCAAATTCAACAGCGAAATCCAGCTTGAGTACAACGGCAAAACGGTGAACTTGAAATCGATCATGGGCGTCATGTCGTTAGGAATTCCGAAAGGGGCGACGATCAAAATCACGGCAGAAGGGGCCGATGCGGCAGAAGCAATGGCGGCGTTAACCGATACGTTGGCAAAGGAAGGCCTTGCGGAATAATGGAAAAGACGATTCATGGCATCGCCGCTTCAAGCGGCATCGCCATCGCCAAGGCATACCGCTTGGAGACGCCTCATTTGGCGGCCGAAAAACGGACGGTCGCCGACGTCGAGGCGGAAATTGCGCGGCTTGAGGCGGCGGTCGCGAAAGCGAAAGAAGAGCTGGAAGCCATCAAACAGCATGCCTTGGAAAAGCTTGGCGAAGACAAAGCCGCCATTTTTGCCGCCCACTTGCTTGTGCTTGACGACCCAGAATTGCTGAACCCGATTAAGGAAAAAATCAAAACAGAACAAGTGAATGCGGAATATGCGCTCCATGAAACGGCATCGTTTTTCATTTCCATGTTTGAAGGCATGGACAATGAGTATATGAAAGAGCGGGCCGCCGATATCCGCGATGTGACGAAGCGCGTCCTCGCCCATTTGCTTGGTGTGACGATCTCCAATCCGAGCCTCATTTCCGAAGAGGTCGTCATTATCGCTGAGGATTTGACGCCATCCGATACGGCGCAGCTGAACCGCCAATATGTGAAAGGATTTGCCACCGACATCGGCGGGCGAACGTCGCATTCGGCCATTATGGCCCGCTCGCTCGAAATCCCGGCTGTCGTCGGCACGAAGGCGATTACGGCGGAAGTGCAAAACGGAGACATTGTCATCGTCGATGGACTTGACGGTCAAGTCGTCGTCAATCCGTCCCCGGAGCTGCTTGCGCGTTATGAAGAGAAGCGGGCTCGCTATGAGGAGCAAAAAGCGGAATGGGCGAAGCTTGTCGATCAACCGACGGTTACCGCTGATGGCGTGCACGTTGAGCTGGCGGCCAATATCGGCACGCCGGACGATGTGAAAGGAGCGTTAGCCAACGGGGCGGAAGGGATTGGGTTGTATCGCACGGAATTTTTATACATGGGACGATCAGAGCTGCCTACGGAAGACGAACAGTTTGCGGCCTACAAAACGGTGCTTGAAAAGATGGATGGCAAGCCGGTCGTCGTCCGGACGCTTGACATTGGCGGCGACAAAGAGCTCCCGTATTTACACTTGCCAAAAGAGATGAACCCGTTTTTAGGGTTTCGAGCCATTCGCCTTTGTCTGGAAATGCAAGACATGTTCCGCACGCAGCTGCGCGCCTTGCTGCGGGCGAGCGTGCACGGCAATTTGAAAATCATGTTCCCGATGATTGCGACGCTCGATGAATTCCGCCAAGCGAAAGCGATTTTACTCGAAGAAAAAGAAGCGCTCCTCCGCCAAGGCGTCCCGGTCGCCGACGGGATCGAAGTCGGCATGATGGTGGAAATCCCGGCTGCCGCCGTCATGGCCGATCAGTTTGCCAGGGAAGTCGATTTCTTCAGCATCGGCACAAACGATTTAATTCAATATACGATGGCGGCCGACCGGATGAATGAGAGGGTGTCGTATCTATATCAACCGTACAACCCGGCCATTTTGCGGCTCATCAGCTATGTCATTGACGCCGCTCACCGCGAAGGGAAATGGGTTGGGATGTGCGGGGAAATGGCCGGCGACCCGATCGCCATTCCGATTTTGCTTGCCCTTGGCCTTGATGAGTTCAGCATGAGCGCCACCTCGATTTTGCCGGCGCGCGCCCAGTTGAAGCGGCTGTCAAAAGAGGATGCGGTCTGCGTGAAAGAGACAGTGCTGTCGCTTGGTACGGCTGAGGAAGTAGTGTCGTTTGTCAAACGAACGTTCCATATGGCTTGATCATAGCGAAAGGTGCAACGGCATGAATCGGCCGCTGCGCCTTTTTTTGCCTTTAAAGGCAAGACATATGTTTCCGCGCTCTGTTCAAGCCAACAACGGTGTCGATGATTCATAGCCATACCGCTGCCGGATCGTAAGTGAAAGGCCTAAAGCGATGACTTTCGCCATTTGGTAAACAATGTGCAAATTCGTGTACGGAAGTGCGCTCATATCGGCGGTATCTTCCATCACGACGCCCATCATGCTGATGTCGCCAATCGATGGCAGCGATTTGCCAAGCGCAGTGCCAGGGGAAAGGGCGCCAGGGCGGATGGCGATCGTATGGACAAACGGCTGCGGCCCGACAATGCTGTCGATCGCCACTACATATGCTCCGTGTTCGTTTTGCAATTGCTCGGAAACGCGTCGGATGTTTGTCGCATCGACAGGTTGCCTGAGTGTGCCGATTACGGTTAGATGATCCGGATAGGCGTTTTCAAGCAGCGTGCCGACGAACGGCCCTAGGCTGTCGCCGTTGATACGGTTGCTGCCGATGCAAACGACGGTCAAACGGGAAATGTGCGCTGGCAGCAGGGAAAACAATTCATTGCGAATAAGCAAAGGAGCAAGCGGATCACTATACAAAATCGATTTCATCGGCCGCGATTCCTTTCTGTCGGTCGTTCTCCTTTTCTTAGTTCGCGGCCGATGCTGGTGATTCCTTTTTTTCGTTTCTGTCAATTGTGTCCTTGTTTTTGCTTGAACGGATTGCGCCATTCCATCAGGACGGCATAGTTGCGCGATTCCTCATCTTCCAAATAATTGTGAACGACCGCCAGCGGGGTGCGCCCGCAGCGGAGCAAAAACGTAATGACCGGATCGTTCAGCTCGCCAGCAACCACTTTGTCGATGTATGCTTCCGGCGATAGTTCAGCCGCCTGTCGATGGTAGCCAGGCATCCGCCCGCCGCCGAGCAGCCGGTCGAGGCCGAGATGGACGACAACTTCATACATCGACTGCATGAGCCACTTGCCGAGGCCGAGCTTCCGGTATGGCGGCGAGACGCAAATGTCGACGACATAAAGCGTGTTGCCATCCGGGCGGTGGTTGCGGATGTAGCCGCCGTCGGTGATCTCTTCCCATGTATGATCGGTATGGGCTGGATCAAAGTCAACGATCAAGCCAGTCATCGATCCGACGATGCGCCCGCCGACTTCGACGCAAAGCGCTCCTTCGGGAAACAAGGTGACATGGTTGTGAAGCTGTTGTTCGTTCCACCATAACTCCGATGGAAACGGGGGCGGAAAACTTTCTTGCTGCACGCGGATGAGATCAGCAAAGTCGTCTGTCGTATAGTTGCGGATGACCGCTTCGCGCGGGGTGTTGCCGTCAAAGACGTATAAACGTTTATAGTACATGCCGATCCCCCTTGCTTTTTTTACCCTCATCATAACGGAAAACTCGAAAAAATGGCAAGAAAAGAAAACGGCCGCTGTTAGCGGCCGCGGGCTTTTTGCTCGACATACTCGCTCACAAGCGCTTCGATTTGCTGTTCATCGGGCTTTTCGCCGCAAAATGCAAACTCAATTTCCTCAATCAATTCACCGTCGCGATAAACGTGCAGCGCCCCTTTTTGCAGCAAGACGCTGTATTCGATCTCAAATCGATATCCTTCGTGTTCGATGGCGCCCAATTGTCATTCACCTTCCTCTCGTTTATTGTCTCATGTGCGTCGATTCGTTATGTATGAATTAAGAAGGTCCTCCTATAGACGGGGGCCAATCGTCCTTTGTATAATGAAAATTAGTGCGACAAAAAGAGGAAACAGAGGGGAGAAATAGAGAGTGTTCCGGACATTGCGCAGCAAATTGATCGTCTTGATGGCTTTATTGTTAGTGATTTCATTGGCAGCAACACAACTCGTTGGGGTTGTGCAAATGCGGAAGATGGTGGATGCTGATGTGAAACAACGGGCGCAGACGGCGCTTGACGGACTGCTTGGCGATATTCGCGACAGTTTTCAAAGTGAGGAGAATAGCTTAGTGCAGTTTAGTGAATCGCCGTCCGCCTTGCAGATGGTGAGCGATGAAAAAGCGTGGCCGCAGATGGAAAAGCAGTTTCGTACGTTTTTGCGCCTGCATGAGAATGTGCAATTCATCTATATTGGCACTGAGCAGAAGAAAATGTACATCTCGCCGATGACAGAGCTCCCGGACGGATACGATCCGACGAGCCGCCCGTGGTATAAAGAAGCGATGAAGCGGCCGGATGAAGTCGTGTGGACCGAACCTTATGTCGATGCCATTACCGGCAAGCACGTTGTGACGTTGGCCAAAGCAGTGAGCGAAAACGGCCGCATTGTTGCGGTCATTGGCATCGATATGACGCTCGATGCGGTGACGAGAATCGTCAATGCGAGCGACGTCGGCTATCACGGCTATCCGGTGCTGTTTGACGCGAAGGGGACGGCGGTCGTCCATCCGCAATACAAAGGAAAAAATATGGCGAAAAACGCGACGGTCCGCTATATGCTCGAACATAAAAAAGGGATGCGGGAATATGAACTAGACGGGGAACAACGGGTCATGTATTTCACTACGATTCCGGAGCTCGGCTGGAAAGTCGGCGCCGTCTATAAAGAAGCAGACTTAGCCGCCATGAGCCGTTCCATTGGGAAGAACATGCTTGTCATTACCGTCATTGCGCTCGTTGTAGCGCTTGTTGCCGTCTATTTCTTGGCGCGTTCGATCACAAGGCCGATTGCTGCGCTGCAAGAGCAAGTCGAAAAGGCGGCGGGCGGCGACTTGACGGTGCACGCGCGCATCACTGCCAAAGATGAGATTGGCCGCCTCGCCCGCCACTTCAATGACATGATCGACCATATGCGGATGCTGATTAGCGAGGTGAACCGCTCGGTCAATGAATTGGCCGTTTCGGCCGACCATTTGAGCGCTGTCTCCGAAGAAACGATGGCCACAAGCGAACAAGTGGCGAAAGCGATCGGCGAAATCGCCAAAGGAACGACCGATCAAGCAGGAAGCCTTGATACGATCAATGAGCGGACGACGGCGCTGTCGCAGCAAATCGAAGCGGTCACGAATGCGACGGCTGGCATGGAGTCGCTGTCCGATGAAACGAAAACCGCGAGCTACGACGGCTTGGAGCATTTAAACATTTTGCAGAAAAAATCGGAGGAAGCGAAAAATGAACTCGAGTCTGTAGAAAATGTCATTAGCGACCTTGTGAAAAAGATGGATGAAATTGACGGTGTCATTCAAACGATCACGGCCATTTCCGGACAGACGAATTTGCTGGCGTTAAACGCCAGCATCGAGGCGGCGCGGGCTGGCGAGCATGGGAAAGGGTTTGCCGTTGTCGCCGATGAGGTGCGCAAGCTGGCCGAACAATCCGCGAAAGCGACGGAGATGATCCGCGCGACGATCGCCGCCATCCAGCAGCAAGCCGGGCTGGTGATGGAGGCGGTCCGCCGCTCCAAGCAGGCGTACGACGAACAGCGGGAAGCGGTGCACACGACCGGCGATTCATTTGTCAAAATCACTGGCATGATGGAGCAAGTGGCAACAGCGCTCGCTGGGATTATGGAGGAAGCAAAGCGGATGAACGCGAGCAAAGACGATGTCGTCGGGGCGATGCAAAACATCGCCGCCATCGCCCAACAAGCAGCGGCAGCGGCGGAAGAAGTGGCTGCTTCGGCTGATGATCAGTTGCAGGCGCTTTCGACGGTGACCGAATCGGCGGAGGCGTTAAGCGAAATGAGCCGGCAGTTGAAACAACTGGTTGAGAAGTTTAAGATTTCATAAAAAATGGAAGGCGTCCTAGCGGCAACGGGGCGCCTTTTTTATCATCTCCAGCCGAGAAGGCTCCCATTTCCGCGTGCGTAAGTGGGGGATGAAGCATCAAGGATGTTCCCTAACGCCGCCCAAAATAAAGAAGGATTTCGCTTGCTGTCTTCGTAAGACAACGGAACCGTGGGACACACGAGGATGGCTTGGCTGGCAAGCCTGTCGTGGAGCGGTTGTTCCAAAGAATCTCCCACCGCTAAACGTTTGCGCAGGCAAGAGAGCGTTCAATCATTTTCGAATAGGAGACTTTCACTTTCGCTTTGTACAGGGTGCAGTCCAAAAATAAGCGGGAGATGAATGTCGGTCGGCGTTTGCTTAAAATCGCGAATGTTCCGCCGCCGTGCAGTCACGATCTTTTTTCTATTCATACAATGATAATAAGTGAAATTTTTTCAGCTTCTTCGTCGATTTTAGTGGGCGATAGTGCTAAAATAAACAGTGAAAACGTTTATACTGTTATTTTGCTGTACGTTTGGGGATACTGGCAGCTAAATGAGGACTTTCATGCATAGCTGTTGCCCAGCCCGAACGATGCGAAAACAAGGTGGAGGTTTTTTCACGATGGCAAAACAGACGAACTACGCTCAACCGTGGAGCCAGTTTTACGGGCCGAACCTCGGTTATGTCATCGAAATGTACGAACAGTATCTCGATGACCCTAACAGCATCGACCCGGAACTGAAACAATTGTTCGAACAGTGGGGGGCGCCGGTCTTGGAAGAACCGGTTTCTCCTGCGGATGACGAAACAGCCAAAACGCATCAAACGTTCCGGCTGCCGGAGACGCCGACGATTTTCAGCAAGCTTGTCGCTGCCGTCAAGCTGGCGGACAGCATTCGCCATTATGGCCATCTGGTTGCCGATACGAATCCGCTTGTCAAAAAGGAGAAAAAGCTGCGCCGCTTGGAGCTTGACGAATACGACTTAACCGAAGAGGACTTAAAGCGCATTCCGGTCGCGTTTCTTTGCCCGCACGCTCCGGCGCATGTCAAAAACGGCTGGGATGCCATCTTGCATTTGCGCAAAATTTACACGGACAAAATCGCGTTCGAATTCTCGCAAGTACATAATCTCGAAGAGAGGAACTGGCTCATTCAGCAAATCGAGTCCGGAGCGTATTACCCGAGCTTGGCGAACAAAGAGCGGGTCGCTTTGTTGCGCCGCCTGACGGAAGTGGAAGGGTTTGAAAAGTTCATCCACCGGACGTATGTCGGGCAAAAACGGTTTTCGATCGAAGGGCTTGATTCCATGGTGCCGCTTTTGGATGAGCTCGTCCGCCAAGCGATCGAACATGAAATCGACGCTGTCAACATCGGCATGGCGCACCGCGGCCGGCTGAATGTGCTTGCCCATGTGCTCGGCAAGCCGTACGAAATGATTTTCGCCGAGTTTCAGCATGCGGAAAGCAAAAATTTCATTCCGTCTGAAGGGTCAGTGGCGATCACGTACGGGTGGACGGGCGATGTCAAATACCACTTAGGGGCGGCGCGCCGCCTTCGCAATAAAAGCGCGCATACGATGCGGATTACGCTCGCTAACAACCCAAGCCATCTCGAAGTGGTCAATCCGGTTGTGCTTGGCTACACGCGCGCCGCGCAAGAAGATCGGACAAAACCAGGCGTGCCGGTGCAAAATACTGATGCGTCGTTTGCCATCTTGATTCACGGCGATGCCGCGTTCCCGGGACAAGGGATCGTCGCGGAAACGCTCAACTTAAGCCAGCTGCGCGGCTATACGACCGGCGGGACGATCCATATCATCGCCAATAACATGATCGGCTTTACGACGGAGAGTTACGATTCACGCTCGACGACGTATGCTTCCGATATGGCGAAAGGGTTTGAGGTGCCGATTGTGCACGTCAATGCCGACGACCCGGAGGCTTGTTTGGCGGCCGCATGCTTGGCGTTTGCCTACCGCCAGCGGTTTAAAAAAGACTTTGTCATTGACCTAATCGGTTACCGCCGTTTCGGTCATAATGAAATGGATGAGCCGATGGCGACGAACCCGACGATGTACGCGATCATCAACCAACATCCGACCGTGCGCCAGCTGTATGCGCAAAAATTGATGGAAAAAGGGATCATCACCGAGCGGGAAGTCGACGAAATGGAGCAAGAGGTGGCCGAACGGCTGAAAATCGCCTACGAACGGGTGCCGAAAAACGAAGACGAGCTTGATTTCATCATGGATCCGCCCAAACCGGTCGTCGATCGGCTGCCGGAAGTGAAAACGGGCGTGGCGAAAGACGTGCTCCATCGGGTGAACGAAGAATTGCTGCAGTTTCCGGATGGATTCAACGTCTTTAACAAGCTTGAGCGCATTTTAAAACGGCGAAGCGGCGTGTTTGCGCAAAACGGCAAAGTCGATTGGGCGCACGCGGAAATTTTAGCGTTTGCCACGATTTTGCAAGACGGCGTGCCGATCCGCTTGACCGGGCAAGATTCGCAGCGCGGCACGTTTGCGCAGCGCCATTTGGTGCTCCATGACGTGAAAACCGGAGAAGAGTATGTGCCGCTTCACCACATCAGCGGCGCCAAAGCGTCGTTTGTCGTGTACAACAGCCCGCTGACGGAAGCCGCCGTGCTCGGCTATGAATACGGCTACAACGTTTACGCGCCGGAGACGCTCGTGCTTTGGGAAGCACAATTTGGCGACTTCGCCAACATGGCGCAAGTGATGTTTGATCAATTCATTTCATCCGGCCGGGCGAAATGGGGGCAAAAATCCGGGCTTGTCATGCTCTTGCCGCACGGCTACGAAGGGCAAGGCCCTGAACATTCAAGCGGCCGCGTCGAGCGCTTTTTGCAGCTGGCGGCGGAAAACAACTGGACGGTTGCCAACTTATCGACGGCCGCGCAATATTTCCATATTTTGCGGCGGCAGGCGGCGCTGTTGACAAGAGAAGAAGTGCGTCCGCTCATCATTATGACGCCAAAAAGCTTGCTCCGCCATCCGCTGGCAGCGTCCGATGCGGAAGTGTTCGTTGACGGTGCGTTCTCGCCGGTGCTCGAACAGCCGGGATTGGGCGCTGACGCTGGCAAAGTGGAACGCATCGTGTTTGGCACCGGAAAATTGATGATCGATTTGGCGGAACAAATCGGCAAAATGGAAGGTCTTGACTGGCTGCATATCGTGCGCATTGAAGAGCTGTATCCGTTCCCGGAAGAAGCGGTGAAAGACATCATCGCCCGCTATCCGAATGTCAAAGAGCTCGTCTGGGTGCAAGAAGAACCGAAAAACATGGGGGCATGGCTGTATATGGAACCGCGCCTGCGGGCGTTGGCTCCAGAGGGTGTCGATGTCAGCTACATTGGGCGGCGCCGGCGGGCCAGCCCGGCGGAAGGCGATCCGGTCGTCCACCGAAAAGAGCAAGAGCGCATCATCCGATGTGCATTGACGAAGCATGAATGATGACTACGGAACATTTGAGGAGGGCATCAACGTGGCTGAGATCAAAGTCCCAGAGTTAGCAGAATCCATCACGGAGGGAACGATCGCCCAATGGCTGAAAAAACCGGGCGACTACGTGGAAAAAGGAGAATCGATTTGCGAGCTTGAAACGGATAAAGTGAACGTGGAAATTATGGCGGAAGAGTCGGGTGTTTTGCAACAGCTGCTTGCCAATGAAGGCGATACGGTTGCGGTCGGTCAAGCGATCGCCATTATCGGAGAAGGAGCGGCGTCGGCACCGCCTGCACCAGAGAAGGCGCCGCAGCTGGCCGAGGAACCAAAACCGGCTGTGCCGGTCGACCGTGCTGAGCAGCCAGCGCCGCAGCCGGTTGCGGTTGCCCAAGCGCCAGGCCAACGACCGATTGCTTCGCCGGCTGCTCGGAAAATGGCGCGTGAAAAAGGGATCGACTTGACGCAAGTGCCGACCGTTGATCCGCTTGGACGCGTGCGCAAACAAGACGTCGCCTCGTTTGCCGCCCAGCCGGCCGCCGCTCCGCAGCCGGCGCCGCAAGCCGCGCCGACGTCGACGCCGGCCGCCGTTCCAACCGCTGAGGCCGGCAAGCCGGTCATCCGCGAAAAAATGTCGCGCCGTCGGCAAACGATCGCCAAACGGCTGCTGGAAGTGACGCAAACGACCGCGATGTTGACGACATTTAACGAAATTGACATGTCGGCGGTCATCGATTTGCGCAAGCGGAAAAAAGATAAATTTTTCGAAGAGCATGACGTCCGCCTCGGCTTTATGTCATTTTTCGTCAAAGCGGCTGTCGCCGCGCTGAAAAAATATCCGTACGTCAACGCGGAAATTCAAGGCGACGAAATTTTGTTGAAAAAATATTATGATATCGGCGTCGCCGTGTCGACGGACGAAGGGCTTGTCGTTCCGGTTGTGCGCGACTGCGACCGGAAAAACTTCGCTGAAATTGAGCGCGACATTGCCGAATTGGCAGCGAAAGCGCGCAGCAACAAGTTGTCGCTCGCCGATTTGCAAGGCGGCACGTTTACGATCACGAACGGCGGTGTGTTCGGTTCGCTTCTGTCGACCCCGCTTCTCAACGGGCCGCAAGTCGGCATTTTAGGGATGCATTCGATCAAACTGCGTCCGGTCGCCGTCGATGAAGAGCGGATCGAAAACCGTCCCATGATGTACGTCGCCTTGTCATACGACCACCGCATCATCGATGGCAAAGAGGCCGTAGGGTTCTTAAAAACGGTGAAAGACTTGATCGAAAATCCGGAAGATTTGCTGCTTGAAAGTTGATTAGGAAGGAAAAGGGGAGCCTGCGATGCGCGGGCTCTTTCTTTTTCCCCGCCTTTCCCTGATCGGTGAATGATTTTCCATGTCTTACGGAACACTACCGGAAAAAAGGGGGGAATTTGATGCCAGAGCGTGGACGAAACGATCACCCGCACATGTTTTACCGCGACGGCGCCCGCGAAAGCGTCATCAACGATCCGACCGCCGACGGCGCCGAGGCGATTGGGGTGCGGACTGATGCTGATCCGATGAAGGATGCCAATCCGAATCCGTTTCACGTTGACCGCCTTAATGTCGAGGAAGGGATGAAACGGTTTCAGTCGTTTTTCGAAGAGAGGTGATCCGCCCAGCGGATCACTTTTTTCGCTGATCGAAAGAAGGAAAATGACGAATGATCGCGAATATAATTACTTAACACCCATTCTTTTGTTGGAGGGATGACGATGGAACTTGGATTGGCGGGAAAAACGGCGCTTGTCGCTGCCTCGAGCCAAGGGCTTGGCAAGGCGATTGCGCGAGCGCTTGTGCTTGAAGGAACAAACGTGATGATCACGAGCCGAAACGAAGAAAAGTTGCACGAAGTGGCGGAAGAATTGAACAGTTTACATAAGGGACGCGTCGCTTATACGCGCACAGATGTCACCAACGCCGACGACATTCGCCAGCTTGTCGCCAAAACGGTCGAGACGTTTGGGACGATCGATTTGCTCGTCAACAACGCCGGCGGCCCTCCGGCGGGAACGTTTGAAACGGTGAGCGACGAAGACTGGCAATATGCGTTTGAGCTCAATTTGTTAAGCTATATTCGCCTCATTCGCGAAGCGCTCCCTTACTTAAAGAAAAAGGGAGGAAAAATTGTCAACATCGCCTCATCATCGATTAAAGAGCCGATTCCGGGGCTTATTTTATCCAACACGTTCCGCACTGGCATCGTTGGGCTGACGAAAACGCTTGCTGTTGAGCTGGCTCCGGATGGCATTTTAATCAATACGGTGGCTCCTGGTCGGATCGCGACGGAGCGCGTCGCCTTTTTGGACAAAGTGAATGCCGAGAAACTCGGCATTACGAAAGAAGAAATGGAAGCGCGCATGAAAAGCGCCATTCCGCTCGGCCGCTACGGAACCCCTGAAGAGTTTGCCAATGTCGTCGTCTTCTTGCTGTCCGAAGCGAATTCGTACGTTACTGGTCAAGCGCTCATTGTCGATGGCGGCATGGTGAAGGCGATTTAAGGCAAACCGACAGGAGGGAAGACCGGATGAAAACGATCGGATTCATCGGCCTTGGCGTCATGGGGAAAAGCATGGCGCGCCACTTGCTGAAGGCGGGCTATCCACTTCTAGCTTATACACGCACAAAAGAAAAGGCGGAAGACTTGCTTCAAGAAGGAGCGGTTTGGAAGGAAACGGTTGCTGATTTGGCGCGGGAGGCGGATGTCGTCATGACGATGGTTGGCGATCCGCGCGATGTCGAGCAAGTGTATTTCGGCGAGGGTGGCATTTTGGAGAATGCGCGGCCGGGAACATATGTCATCGATATGACGACGTCAACGCCGACGCTCGCGCAATCGATTTACGAGGCGGCCAAGCAAAAGGGCATCCATGCTTTGGACGCCCCGGTGTCCGGCGGCGACATCGGCGCGCGCGAAGGAACGTTGACGATTATGGTCGGCGGTGATGAGGACGTCTTTTTGGCGTGCAAGCCGATTCTCGAGCGGCTTGGCACGAACATCGTGCGGCAAGGAGGAGCTGGAGCCGGCCAGCATACGAAAATGTGCAACCAAATTGCCATCGCGACGAACATGATTGGGGTGTGCGAGGCAATGGCGTATGCGAAGCGGGCTGGTCTTGATCCATTCAAAGTGTTGGAAAGCATCGCCAAAGGGGCAGCCGGCAGCTGGTCGCTGAGCAACTTGGCGCCGCGCATGTTGTCAGGAGATTTTGCTCCTGGGTTTTACGTCAAGCATTTCATTAAAGATATGAAAATTGCGCTTGAGGAAGCCGAGCGGATGAACTTGCCGCTGCCAGGCCTGGCGCTCGCCAAGCAACTGTACGAAGAGTTGGCGCAAGCCGGTGAGGAAAACAGCGGCACGCAAGCGCTATACAAGCGGTATGTTAAGGCGTAATCGGGGCGGTTGTTCGCCCTTTTTTATCTTCTCTGTCTTCTCAGCGAAGCAGGGGAGATGGGAAGCGCAAATTCGGATGTATTTATCGAAAAATATTGAATATTTCCTCTTGTAGAGGTATAGTAAAAGTAGAAACAACATACCAACCGGTTAGTATAAAAGGGAGGGGAGCATATGGACTTTTCTTATTCACCAAAAGTGAAAGAGTTGATCAAAAAATTAAGCGCTTTCATGGAGGATTACATTTATCCGAACGAGAGGGTGTATGAGGAGCAGCTGAACACACAAGAGTCGAGATGGTCGGGCGTGCCGCCGATCATCGAAGAATTGAAGGAAAAGGCGAAAAAAGAAGGGCTTTGGAATTTGTTTTTGCCAGACAGCGAATACGGCGCGGGATTAACGAATGTGGAGTACGCGCCGCTTTGCGAAATAATGGGCCGCTCGCTCATCGCCCCGGAAGTGTTCAACTGCAATGCGCCCGATACGGGCAATATGGAAGTGCTCGTCCGCTATGGCACAGAGGAGCAAAAGAAAAAGTGGCTCATCCCGCTCTTGAACGGAGAAATCCGCTCGTGCTTTTCGATGACGGAGCCGGATGTCGCGTCGAGCGATGCGACGAACATTCGCGCTTCGATCGTTCGCGACGGCGATGAGTATGTCATCACCGGACGGAAATGGTGGTCGTCTGGCGCCGGCGACCCGCGCTGCAAAGTCGCCATCGTGATGGGAAAAACGAACCCCGATGCGCCAAAACATGAGCAACAGTCGATGATCATCGTTCCGCTTGATACGCCGGGCGTGAAAATCGAACGGATGCTGCCGGTGTTCGGCTTTGACCATGCGCCGCACGGGCATGCCGAAATTACGTATGACCATGTGCGCGTGCCGAAAGAAAACATCATTTGGGGCGAAGGAAAAGGGTTCGCCATCGCTCAAGGCCGGCTTGGCCCGGGACGGATCCACCATTGCATGCGCCTCATCGGAGCGGCGGAGCGAGCGCTTGAACTCATGTGCCGGCGCGTACAGTCGCGGGTGGCGTTCGGCAAGCCGCTCGCTGAACACGGTGTCATCCGCGAGTGGATCGCCCAGTCGCGCATTGAGATCGAGCAGGCGCGCTTGCTGACGCTAAAGGCGGCGTACATGATGGATACGGTCGGCAACAAAGCGGCGCGCAAAGAAATTGCGATGATTAAAGTGGTGGCGCCCAATGTCGCTTTGAAGGTCATCGACCGTGCCATTCAGGCGTTTGGCGCCGCTGGGGTGAGCAACGATTTTCCGCTTGCCGCCATGTGGGCGAACTCGCGCACGCTCCGTCTGGCCGATGGGCCGGACGAAGTGCATAAAGAGCAAGTTGCCAAGCTTGAATTGCGGCAATATCAACAATAAGGGAGAGGAAGTGGTCGTATGCATGTGTTGGACTTATTTAAAATCGAGGGGAAAACCGCCATTGTCACTGGCGGTGGGCGCGGGCTCGGCGAGCAAATTGCCGTCGGTCTTGCCGAAGCCGGGGCGAACGTCGTCGTTTGTTCGCGGAAAGTGGAAGCGTGCGAGCAAGTGAAAGAAAAGCTTGAACAGCTCGGCGTCCGTTCGCTGGCGCTGCGGTGCGATGTGACGAATCCGGAGGAGGTCAAACATGTCGTCGAAACGACCGTCAAAGAGTTTGGCGGCATCGACATTTTAGTCAACAACAGCGGAGCGACGTGGGGAGCGCCGGTCGAGGAAATGCCGCTTGAGGCATGGCAAAAGGTGATCAACGTCAACGTTACCGGCACGTTTCTCATGAGCCAGGCGGTCGGCAAGGTGATGATCGCCAAACAAACCGGCGGTTCCATCATCAATATCGCTTCCGTCGCTGGCCTTGGCGGCACGCACCCGGACATTTTAAATACGATCGGCTACAACACGAGCAAAGGGGCGGTTATTACGTTTACGAGGGACCTAGCAGCCAAATGGGGGAAGCACGGCATTCGCGTCAACGCGGTGGCGCCGGGCTTTTTCCCGACGAAAATGTCAAAAGTCGTTCTTGAACGCGTTGGGAAAAAAGTGCTCGAGCATACGCCGCTCGGCCGCTTTGGCGGCGAAGATGACTTGAAAGGGGCCGTCTTGTTTCTCGCTTCCCCGGCGTCCGCCTTTGTCACGGGCGCGCTCCTCGTCGTTGACGGCGGCAGCCATGCGACCGGCATTTAATTAAAAAAGGGGGAAACGCAAATGAGCGAAAAACGGGCGTTGTCTCTTTATCCGGAACACATTTCGTTCTATATGGATATTCCCGACAAAACGGTATGCGATGTACTGCATGAACGAGCGGCGGAATTCGGCTCCCAGCCGGCGCTGACATTTTACGACAAGACGATCACCTATGCCGAGCTTGAGGCGGCGGTCAACCGTTTCACCTCAAGCCTGCAGGCGCTTGGGGTGCAAAAAGGCGACCGCGTCGCGATTATGCTGCCGAACTGCCCGCAGTATGTCATCGCTTACTACGGCATTTTGCAGGCGGGCGCGATCGTCACACAAGTGAACCCGATGCTTGTTGAGCGCGAACTTGCCTATTTGCTCAAAGACTCCGGCGCCGAGACGATCGTCATTTATGAACCGCTTTATCCGCGCCTTGCCGCTGTCAGAGGGGAGACAGCCGTCAAACAAGCGATCACTGTCAGCTTCGGAGCGCCGCCATCCGTTTCGCTGGCTGAAGGAGATGTCACGTTTGACGAATTTCTTGCTGCAGGAAGCGGAGCTGTGCGCCCGGTGTCGATCGAATCAACGCATGACGTCGCTGTGTTGCAATATACTGGCGGGACGACAGGGCGCTCAAAAGGGGCGATGCTCACCCATCGCAACATTTTCGCCAACGTCTTGCAATGCGCCGAATTTTTCAAAGGGACATTTGAGTTCGGGAAAGAGCGATATTTAACTGTCATCCCGTTGTTCCACGTGTTCGCGATGACGTCGGGAATGAACTTGGCCATTTACCAAGGAGCGGAAAACATTTTGCTGCCGCGCTTTGAGCTGAAAGAAGTGTTGGAGACGATTCGCGACAAGCAGCCGACCGTGTTTCCAGGCGTGCCGACGATGTATGTCGCTATTACAAATACTCCTGGAGTCGAGCAATACGGCATCAGTAGCATTAAAACGTGCAACAGCGGCAGCGCGCCGATGCCGCTTGAATTGATGCGCGATTTCGAAGCGAAAACGGGAGCGGTTATCCTTGAAGGATACGGCTTGTCCGAAGCCTCGCCAGTGACGCATTGCAATCCGCCGTTTGCGGCGCGCAAGCCGGGCACGGTCGGCATCGGCATGCCGCTGACCGAGTACAAAGTCGTCGATGTGGCGACTGGCACGCAAGAGCTGCCGCCAGGCGAAGTCGGCGAGCTGATTATCCGTGGACCGCAAGTGATGAAAGGCTATTGGAACATGCCGGAAGAAACGGCGGCGGCGCTGCGTGACGGATGGCTGTACACTGGCGATTTGGCTTCGATTGACGAGGAAGGGTATGTGACGATTGTCGACCGGAAAAAAGATCTGATCATCGCCGGCGGCTATAACATTTATCCGCGTGAAATCGAAGAAGTGCTGTACGAACATCCAGCGGTGAAAGAGGCGGCGGCAGTTGGTGTGCCTGATCCGTACCGCGGCGAAACGGTGAAGGCGATTATCGTTTTAAAAGATGGAATGCAGGCAAGCGAAGAAGAAATTCTTGCCCATTGCCGAAAAAACTTAGCGGCGTACAAAGTGCCGCGCATTGTCGAGTTCCGTGCCGAACTGCCGAAGACGAACGTCGGGAAAATTTTGCGCCGCGCCTTGCGTGAAGAAGCATCCCACTCGCAATAACGGCGCGGCTTTCGGCCAAGTCCCAAGCAGGCTTGGCCGTTTTATGGTACAATAGCTGGCAGCGACTACATTTTAGGCAAGAGGTGTAAAAACATGAAGGAGAAAATTATGGCTGCCAGCATTGAGCTGTTTGAACAAAATGGGTTCAGCGAAACATCGATCCAAGACATCGTTGACGCCCTCGGGGTGACAAAAGGGACGTTTTATTACTATTTTACAAGCAAAGAAGAACTGTTGATGGATATTCACCTTCGCTACATTGAAGGGCTGCTTGACGAAGAGGAGCGCATTATAAGCGATAAACGGCGCCCGTTGCGGGAGAAGCTGTATGACATTATCTTCATGCTCATTCATAATGTCGAGCGGCAAGGAAGGGAAGCTCGCATTTTTTTTCGTGAAATGAAGCATTTGAGTGAGGAGCATTTACAAAAAGTAAAAGAAAAGCGCGATTTGTTTCGCCAACGGTTGCAGGCGTTAATTGAGGAAGGAATGAAAAACGGCGAACTGCGCCGCGATTTGTCGCCATCAATCGCCACGCTTACTGTTCTTGGGGCGGCCAATTGGAGCTACCAGTGGTTTCGCCCGGACGGAGAGCTGACCGATGCCGAGGTGGCGAAGCAGATGGTGGAGATTCTGCTTAATGGCATGAGCGCGCCGTCTGTCTCGAAAGCCGAGTGAAAAGAGAGACAAACAAGTCTGAGCCGATGTGTGTCGATGGATGCTGCCCGTGCGGCGGCATGGCGCGCTTGAATTGTTGACCAAGGGGGGAAAGGGAGATGACAGCGATTATTCCAGTGCGCAAGGGGGAAGAACTGCCGGCAGGGAAGCTGGCCAAGTTTTTGCGCACGGTGCTGCCGGACATGCCGGATGGGGAGCTCGAGATCCAGCAATTTTCCGCCGGCCGGTCGAATTTGACGTATTTGCTCCGCTGTGGGGAGTGGGAGGCGGTGCTGCGCCGGCCGCCGTTTGGCCCGGTGCCGCCGAAAGCGCACGATATGAAGCGGGAGAGCACGTGGCTTTCTGAAATCCATCCGCTGTTCCCGCTCGCCCCGAAACCATTCTATTTTTGTGAAGACGAATCGGTGATCGGCAGTCCGTTTTTCGTCATGGAGCGGCGGCATGGCGTCGTGATTGACAGTGATTTTCCCGATGGCATCACTCCGACGGAGGAGGTTTGCCGTGGCATTTCCGAGACGATGGTCGAGACGCTTGTCCGTATCCATCAAATTGATTATACGAACACACGCCTCGTTCAGATGGTAAAGCCGGATGGGTTTATGGAACGGCAAGTGCACGGATGGATCCAGCGCTATGAGCGGGCCAAGACGGATGATATTCCGGAAGCCGAGGCGCTGATGAAGTGGCTCGCTTCTCATATTCCACCGCAGCGCGAAGCAACCGTAATCCATTACGATTTTAAGCTGAATAACGCTTTGTTTGCCAAAGACGACATCACCAAAATGGTTGGGCTGTTTGATTGGGAGATGTCGACGGTCGGGGATCCGCTTGCCGATTTGGCGGTGGCCATGAGTTATTGGATTGAGGAAGACGATCCTCCACTCATTAAAAGTGGGTTTGGCCGCGCGCCGGTCACCGTCCGTCCCGGTTTTTATACGCGCGAACAGTTTATTGAGGCATATGCCAAAAAAAGCGGCCGTGATGTGTCCGATATACACGTTTATTTAACGTTTGCCTACTTTAAATTAGCGGTCATTTGCCAGCAAATTTATTACCGCTACCGCCGCGGACAGACGAACGATGAGCGGTTTCGCCATTTTGGCCAGTTTGTCGAAGCGCTCATTGAGCATGCATGGCAGCTGGCGACAGGACGGTGAGGCGGCGTGATGACAAAAGTGCATGTCGTGCTGCGCAAAGAAGACATTGATGAGATGGCGCTTGCTGATCGAAAGGTGGCTGTCGTGTTCGATGTTTTGCTTGCCACCTCGTCGATTACAGCAGTTCTCTCTGCCGGCGCTCGTTCGGTGATCCCGGTGCGCGATGCCGAGGAGGCCAAGGAGATCGCGCTTCGCTTGCCAGAGGGCAGCTATGAGCTCGTCGGCGAATACGAAGGGCGGACGATCGCCGGTTTTCATCCGCCGGCGCCGCTGTTTTTGCAAACGGTTTGTCCAGGGAAAACAGTCGTGCTATCGACGACCAATGGCACGGTGGCGATTCGCAGAGCTCAGCCAGCCCGTGCGGTGTACGCGGCGAGCTTGCTGAACAGCCCGGCGGTCAGCGAGCATATTTGCCGTTTACATCAGGAAGAGACGATCATTGTGATTTGTTCCGGCTCGTCGGGCCGTTTTTGCCTAGAAGACTTTTATGGCGCCGGCTACTTTGTGCACTGCTTGATCGAGCAAGGGATCAACGCGGCGGAGCTGTCCGACAGCGCGACGGCCGCATGGTTCTTTTACCGGCAATATTCAGATGAAGGAAAGGCGAAAGAAGTGTTGTCTGCCTCGCGCGTCGGCCGTTGGATGACGGCGTACGGCTTGGAAAAAGAAATCGACTACATCAACCGGCACGGGTCGCTTTCTGCCGTTCCAAAACTTGAGCTGGGGCCGTTCGGCCTGGAACTGCGCAATATGGCGTCGACAAAAGTAACGAAAGAGGGGATATCGCCATGAAATTTGTCCAATTCGTTGAATACGGTGGACCGGATGTCTTGCGTGTTTGCGAAGGCGAACGTCCGAAACCCACGGGGCGGCAAGTCGTGATTGAAGCTGAAGCGATCGGCGTCAACTATGCGGATACAGCCCGACGGGAAGGCCGCTATGTTGTGCCGACGCCGCTTCCGTTCATCCCTGGGACGGAAGTGGCCGGCGTTGTCCGTGAAGTTGGTCCGGAGGTGCAAACGGTCCTCCCGGGGCAACGCGTCGTCGCGTTGATCGAATCCGGCGGCTACGCTGAGTTTGTCGCCGTCGATGAACGGGCGGTCGTGCCGCTTCCGGATGGAATGGATGCCCGGCAGGCGGCGGCCTTGCCGGTGCAAGGGCTAAGCGCCTACCATATTCTCAAAACGATGGGCCGCTTGGAAGAAGGGGAGACGGTGCTCGTTCATGCCGCAGCCGGCGGCGTTGGGACGATTGCCGTCCAATTGGCGAAACGGTTCGGCGCCAAAATGGTCATCGCCACGGCAAGCACGGAGGAAAAACGAGCGCTCGCCAAACAGCTTGGCGCTGATGTCACCATTGATTATACAAAAGACAGCTGGGCTGCGGACGTGATGGAGGCGACCGGTGGGCGCGGCGTCGATGTCGCTTTGGAAATGGCGGGCGGCGATGTCTTTCATCAGACGCTCGATTGCCTTGCTCCGTTCGGCCGCCTGGTCGTATATGGGGCGGCGAGCGGGGAAATGACGCGTCTCAATCCAGTCCGGCTGATGGCGAAAAACTGGTCAGTGATCGGCTTTTTCTTGCCGCAAATCATGAAAAAGCGGGCGTTGTACGAACAAAGTTTGCGGGAATTGCTCGCGTGGGTGCAGGAAGGAAGCCTGAAGCTGATGATCGGCGGCGTCTACCCGCTTGAGCAGGCTTCTGAAGTGCATCGGCTGCTGCAGGGGCGGAAAACGCATGGCAAGCTATTGCTTGTGCCATAAGTAAAGAAGAGGGGGCTGACCCAAAAGGCTGTCTGCCTTCAGGGTAGACACAAAATATAGTGCGGAAGAATCGATTGCGGAAATGAGAGTGAAAACAAGGAAAATTCGTAGACACAAAATATAGTGCGGAAGAATCGGTCAGTGCGTATATATAGAGACGAAAGAGGGTGTCCCGATCCTTTTGGGACACCCTTTTCTTGTATATTCCCCTAAAGCCAATGGTGAACAAAAGTCGAAAGAAAAGCAGCCTTTTTCTTATGGGGGCATGGCGGCCTAAACCGATACGATTTTTGAAAACCGTTACGGTCTGCGGCGCTTCGTTTGGATATACCGCTCGAGCCGGTCGAGCCCTTCTTTGAGCACATCGAGCGAATAAGCGTACGACAGGCGGACATGGCCTTCACCGTATTCGGAAAAGGCGCTGCCGGGAACGAGGGCGACCCCGGCGTTTTCGACGACATCGAGGGCAAAATCAAACGAAGACATGCCAAAGGCGGCGATTGACGGAAACAAGTAAAAGGCTCCATCCGGCTTCTCAACCGGCAGCCCCATGGCGGTGAGACGATGATAGGCATACTCAAGCCGTTCGGCGTAAGCGGCGCGCATCGCCTCGGCGTCGTGTTTGCCGGCGGTCAGCGCCTCCACCGCCGCTTTTTGGCTGATCGATGACGTGCACGAGACGCTGTATTGGTGCACTTTCACCATTTGTTCAACGGCGAACGCTGGAGCGAAGACAAACCCGATGCGCCAACCGGTCATGGAGTGCGATTTGCTTAAACCGTTGATGACGATCGTCTGCTCCGGCAGCCATTCGGCGATCGAGTGATGGCGT
The DNA here is from genome assembly GCF_040327975.1 of Geobacillus sp. G4. Classification (NCBI taxonomy): domain Bacteria; kingdom Bacillati; phylum Bacillota; class Bacilli; order Caryophanales; family Anoxybacillaceae; genus Geobacillus; species Geobacillus sp. G4. The sequence continues at coordinate 349,756 of NZ_JBEPJY010000001.1, read as the reverse complement.
CCGTGGTAAACGAGCTCGCTGTAAATTTCATCGGAAACGATCCAAATCGGCCGTCCTTTCAAAAGGGAAGCGATGTTCTCAAGCTCTTCGGCTGACAGCGCCGTCCCGGTTGGATTTGATGGGTATGGAAGAACGAGGCAGCGCGTCTTTTCCGTCAAATAAGGCGCAATGAGCTCAGCCGACAGACGGAAACCGTTTGGCCTTGTGTCGATGTACACCGGTTTCGCCCCGCACAGGCGAATGAGCGGTTCATAGCCGGGATAGACTGGTGCGGGAAGAAGCACTTCCGTCCCTTCCTCCAAAATCGTGCGAAACGCAACATCAAGCGCCTGGCTCGCGCCGACGGTGGCGATGACTTCGTCCGGCGTGTAGCGCAGGCTGTACTTGTCAGCGACGAATTGGCAAGCCGCTTGGCGCAGTTCAAGCAGGCCGGCGTTGGCCGTATAGGTTGTGAAATCGGCGGCAATGGCCTCTTGGGCGGCCGTTTTTACATGTTCAGGGGTCGGAAAATCAGGCTGGCCGATCGTAAGTGAAATGAGCCCTGGACGGTCGGCGACAAGGTTGAAAAATTGGCGGATGCCTGATAACTGAATGGCTTGAACGCGTGGTTGAATGAGGTGTTTCACGGTTGTCCACCTTTCTTTTTTTGTTTCTATTGTACCATTGGCGAGGAAAACGAAAAAACAAAAATGAGCCCCTTTCCGTCTAGATTGTTCCCACAAACGGAAATGGGGCTCACTTGGTCATCGACGATTCACTTTCCAACTTCGTTCGCTCCTTTTACGCGCCGTATTGTTTCAACAGGTCGTTATATTGGGCGGAAAGCTTGAAAAACAACGGCTTGTTGCCGGCCGCGAGCGCTTCATCAATTTGTTCCATCAGTTTTTTTCTTTGAAACTGGAAGATCGCTTCTTTCAGCACTTGTTCGGCCATCGGCCCGTAGCTGCTTTTTTCTTCCGGCTGGTTGAACAAAACGGCGCCTTCATTCGGGTATTGTTTTTCGTACATGATTCAGTCCCTCCCATATGGGAACGAAACAGTTCCCTTTCTTATATTATCGTCGTTTTTGATGCTAATGTAAAGAAAATTTAGATAAATATTTTTTGTCAATTTTTTCTCTACATGATTTTTATACCCGTTTTTTGTTGGGACTTAACAGTTTTTCGGTTATGATAAGAGGAGAACAAGGCAAAGGTGATGGCGATGATTCGCACGTGTGTCGTGACAAAAGAATTTGAGATTTTGTATGATGTTGACTTAACGCTTGTCAACAGCCCGGACGTCTCATGGTATTGGGTTGACTTTCATGAGCCGACGGATGAGGAATCGGCGCTGCTCGCCTCCTTTTTCCGTTTTCACCCACTGGCGATTGAAGACTGTCTCGAATATGTGCAGCGGCCGAAGCTCGATTTTTATGACCGCTACTTGTTTGTTGTGCTTCATGCCATTGCCGGAATGACGCTGGAGGCTGAGGAAGTCGATTTGTTTGTCGGGCAAAATTTCATCGTTTCGTTTCATAAGTCGGCCATTCACGCGGTCGATGAGGTGTGGGAGCGATTGAAGCATGAAGAAGATGTTCAGCAGGGGCCGTTTCACGTCATGTACCGGCTGATCGACAAGCTTGTGGATGATTATTTTCCACCGCTTTACCATATTGAAGACGTGCTGAACGATTTAGAGGAGAATACGAACAATGAACCGATTCACGACATTATTGAAAAAGTGTTTGACATCCGCGGCGATTTATCGAAGCTGCGCCGAACGATCGTGCCGATGCGCGACTTGTTGTACCGCATCATCCATTCCGACCGGCTGCAGCGCATGAAAGAACGGCAGCTGTACTTTCATGACATTTATGATCATTTGCTGAAGCTGTCGGAAATGATTGAGACAAACCGAGAAATTACCGCGGATATCCGCGACAGCTATTTATCGCTCAACTCGAATCGAATGAACAATATTATGATGACATTTACAGCCATTACGACCATTTTCATGCCGCTCTCCTTTATTGCCGGCATTTATGGGATGAACTTTGATTATATGCCTGAATTGCACTGGAAGTACGGATACTTTGTTGTATTGGCTGCCATGGCGGTGATCGGCATGACGATGTTCGTCTGGTTTAAGCGCAACGGCTGGTTTCAGTTGTTGAAAGGCGACTGGGCGAAGGAGGAGCGGGAGCGCCGCCAGTAGCCGTATAAAACGGGCTGTTCCCCTCATATATATAATTACATAATGACGGCAGCGTAAGCGCGAAGGAGGGGAACCGATGGCAAGAGGAATTTGGGGAGTCGACTCGGCGCAAGCCGTAACGGATCAGCTGTTTCAATGCGTGCGGACGGAGCTTGGCTATCCGAAATTTTGGGGCCGTTATTTGTCGGAAGTGCCGAACGTGTCCGAAGGGTTGACACGCGACGAGATCGCCCGCATCCGCAGCTATGGCGTGAAGGTGCTGCCGATTTATAACGCCTTCCGCGAAGCGGTCGGCTATGCGAACGGTCAGGTGGCGGCGCGCAACGCGGTGTTCCATGCGCGGCGGCTCGGCATTCCGAAAAATAAACTGCTGTTTGCCAACATCGAAGACTTTTTCGCTGTGGATGCCGCTTGGATCGCTGCTTGGGTGGAAACGCTCTATCCGACCGGATACCGGCCGGGGCTGTACGCGGACCCGACGAAAGGGGATTTCGCCGCTGCCTATTGCGAGGCGGTCAGCCGGAACAACCAAGTGGCGGTGCAGGCGGTCATTTGGAGCGCCGCACCAAGGCCGGGAACGACGAAAGAGCAGAAAGCGCCGCGCTATCAGCCGGCTGCCCCGCCTTGCAGCGCGAATGTCTGGGTGTGGCAGTACGGGCGTGATGCAGAAGTCTGCCCGGTTGACACGAATTTAGCTGACCGACGCCTATTGGACTTTTTGTATTGAACAAAGCCGTTGCAAAAAAAGGCAGCGGCTTTTTTATGCGGCTGGGAAATTGTTGGCTGTTGCGCGTCTTTTCTTTTAATTTTTTTGCTTGGATCGATTATATTAGTAATAGGAAAAAAGGAGGATGTCAGTCGGTTGGGGAAAACGGAACGATGATCGAAAGGAGAGGGAATATGGATCGATCTGTCGCCTCACTGTTGGATCGCATCCATGAACAATACGAACGATGGAGGACGGGACCGCCGCTTGACGGTGTGGAATTGGCCCGATTTTTCAATGCTGTCGGCCGGACGGCGGCGGTGATTGGCCTTAGCGACATCGCTGCTGAAGCAGAGCGGCTCATTCACCGGTTGAACGGCCAAACGGAACGGCAATGGACAGCGGAGGAGGCGCTGATGGAGATGGTTCCTCTCCTTCGCTGCTTCTATGAAGCCGGGGAAGCGGCTTCTGCCACCATTCCCTCTTCGCACCGCCAAGGGCCGAAAGCAGCGATTCTCCTCTGTGGAAATGATCCCCTGTTTTTTGCTTACGTCCGCGGCGCCCTGCAAACCGTGCCATGGCGTTTCACGACGATTCCCTCCCTTGAGCAGGCGGCCGCGTCGATGTTTCGTCTCAGCCCGGATTGCATCATCGTCAGCGTGAAGGAGGGAGAGTGGGAGAATCCGGACTTGACGGTTTTGCTTGAGCGCGCCGGACAGCGCCCCTATCTTCCTGTTGTCATTGTGAGGAGAGACGAGGGCAAAGAGGGGCGGTTGAAAGGTTATGAGCTTGGCGCGGATGATGTCATCACCACCCCAGCGGCAGATGAGCTGTTCGTTCGCGTTCGCCGGCTCATTGAAAAAAAACGAAAAATCGATGACCTTGTGCTCATTGACGAATTGACAGGTGTGTACAACCGGAAGTATTTGCCGCGGGTATACGCCCGCCTTCGGAGCGACCTCGAGCGTTACGGAGCGCCAAGCTGTTTGGCGTTGCTTGATTTGGACCATTTCAAACAAGTCAATGACCGTTTCGGCCACCTTGCAGGCGATGCGGTATTGCAAAAGCTGGCTGCCTTTTTGCGCCAACATACACGTGGAGTGGATACCGTCGTTCGCTTTGGGGGCGAAGAGTTTGTCGTTTGGCTGGCCAAAACGTCCAAAAGCGAGGCTCGTGCAGTGCTTGAGCGGCTGCAACGCCAGTTCGCCGCCGAAAAAATCGAGGCGGATGGCGCACTTCTATCATGTACGTTTTCCGCCGGCCTGGTTGAGTGCGATGAACCGGATCGGCCGCTTGACTATTGGCTGCGTCTGGCCGACAAGGCGCTGTATGCGGCGAAACGAGGCGGCGGCAATCGGATCGAAGAGGCGGCGCGTGAGAAAAGCGGTTCTTCGGATGAGGCCCCAAGCCAAGCATCAACGGATCGGCGGCGATGGGCGATTGCCATCGTAGACGACGATGAACTCGTGCGGATGATGATTGCTGATCTTGTCCGCAAGCTCGTCAATAAGCAGGGGAGGAAAGCAGACATTTACGAGTTTGGCGACGGCCTTTCGTTTCTCGAATCTCCGTTTTATCAAAGCGGGCGGCAATCTGTCGTCATTTTGGATCGGGTGATGCCAAAAATGGACGGCCTTGAGGTGCTGAACCGCCTCCGTCAAGAGCGAAAGCCATACAAGGTGATGCTGCTAACGTCGCGCCAAGATGAGCGGGATATTGCCCATGCGCTTGACCGTGGGGTGGACGAATATGTGACAAAGCCGTTCAAATGGCTTGAGCTTGAGGCGCGGCTGCGCCGGCTGCTGAAGGAGCTGGATGCGTAATGGCGCTGTTGGTCGTTACGGCGGCAGCGGTTGCTTTATTCACCTTGTTGTCGAATTTGTTCCTGTATTTGGTTGTGCGCAAATGGAGGGAAAACCGGCGCCAAGTTCGGATATGCGCTTATAAGGAACGACACCGGCTTGGGCTGCTTCGGTATTTGCTCGGCGAGGAGGAACAGCTGTTGTTGCCGGCTTCGCCGCTTGAGCGGGAAGCGATGATCGAACTGCTTGACCATTTTGCCGCCCTTTTGAAAGGAGAACAGGTGCAGGCGCGCATCCGGGCGTTGGCGGAGGAGCATTTTCAAGGATGGCTGCGCCGCCGGCTGTCAAGCCGTCATTGGAGCGAGCGGATGAACGCGCTGTTTTTGATCGAGGACTTGCGGATGAAAGTGATGGTGCCGGAGATGGAGCGGCTGTACCGCTCCGACCGGGTGACGAGGGGGGAAGAGGCAAAGCTGTTGGCTATTTTCGCCCAATTTGACTATAGCCCGGTGGTGGCCTACGTGCTTGAGCCGAAATACGAATTGACCGAGTTTGCGTACCGGGTCATTTTTGGCCATATGAGTGAGCGGCTGCTTCGGCAGGTGGAACAGCGATTTGATGAGCTGCCGCCGGCGGGGAAATGCGCGTTCGTGGATATGATCGGCATCCGCCGGCGCGAGGAGCGGTCGTTTTTGCTGGAGCTCTTGGCATCAGATGAGTTGGAGCTCCGCGTTCGAGCGCTCAAGGCGATGGCGGAAATCGGCATGAAGCTTGAAGCAGCAAGGCTCGAGCAACATTTGTGCTCCCCCTATTGGCAAGAGCGGCTGATGGCCGCCCGTCTTGCGGGAAAATGCCGCGAAGAGCGGCTTCTTCCGTTGCTGTATGAGCGGCTTAGCGACCGTTCATTTGTCGTTCGTTCCGAAGCGGCGGCGGCCATCGCGCGTCTGCCGGGGGGCCGGGCTGTGCTGCGCACCGCGGCGCGCACAGCATCGGACCGTTACGCCCGTGATATGGCGAGGCAGTGGCTTTGGGGGGAGGAATAATGGTGGAAGCATGGCGTGCGTTTCTCTGGATCTCAGGACACATTGTACTCATTTACATGATAATCGTTCTCCTTTTTTATGCTTTTTTGCTTATTGTCTCTTTTATCCATTTGCGCCGCGTCCATCGCCTCGATGATTGGGAGCCGTATGAAGAATTGCTCGATGCCAGCTACGCAAAACCGATATCGATCCTTGTTCCAGCTTATAATGAGGAAGCCGGCATCGTTGGTTCGGTTCGCTCACTGCTAGCCATCGAATACCCGGAGTATGAAGTCATTGTCATTAATGATGGGTCGACTGACAAGACACTTAAGCGGTTGATCGATCATTTTCATCTGAAGCCGGTCTATCGCGTCATTCGCCGCCAGCTGGACGCTAAGGACATCAAAGCGGTTTACCAGTCGCCTGATTATCCGCATTTGTTTGTGCTGGACAAAGAAAACGGCGGGAAAGCGGATGCGTTGAACGCTGGAATCAACGCTGCTCGTTATCCATACATTTGTTCTATTGATGGCGATTCTGTCCTTGAGCGGCGCGCGTTTTTGAAAGTGATGAAACCGATGCTTGAATCCGACGGAGAAGTCATCGCCTCTGGGGGGAGTGTCCGGATCGCCAATGGCTGCCGGATTGAACGAGGCGAAATCGTCAAGGTCGGTTTGTCGCGGCGTCCGCTCGTCATTATGCAAACGATTGAATATTTGCGCGCGTTTTTGCTCGGCCGCCTCGGCTTAAGCCGACATAACTTGCTGCTGATTGTTTCCGGAGCGTTCGGCGTCTTTTCCAAACATTGGGTGGTTGAAGCCGGGGGATATGCCGATACGGTTGGCGAGGATATGGAACTCGTTGTCCGCCTGCATCGATTGGCGCGTGAAAAAAACGAGACGAAAAAAATCATCTACATCCCTGACCCGGTTTGCTGGACGGAAGCGCCGGAAACGTATGGGGATTTGCGCCGGCAGCGGCGGCGCTGGCATCGCGGGCTGCTTGAGAGTTTATGGCGCCACCGGTCGCTGCTGTTCAATCCGAGGTACGGTTCGATCGGTCTTCTTTCGCTACCGTATTTTTGGTTCATTGAACTTCTCGGACCGGTCGTGGAGCTGATCGGCTATATGACTGTTGCTTGCTCTTTCTTTCTCGGAAACTTGTACATCGAATTCGCTCTGCTGCTGCTGACGGTTTCGATTTTGTACGGTTCGCTGTTGTCAGCGGCTGCCGTCTTGCTTGAAGAATGGACCGAGCGGAAGTTCCCGAACGTCTCTGATTTAGTGCGGCTTTTTTTCTTCTCGCTGACGGAGACGTTTTGGTACCGGCCGCTTACGGCCTGGTGGCGGTGCGAGGGGGTGATCGACGCTGTTCGCCGGAAAAAGCAATGGGGGAGCATAAAGCGGAAAGGGGTCTCAGCGTAGCCAACAGAACAGAGGCTGGATTGTTTGTTTTAGAAGGCCGGTGATTGAACAGGGAAGACGGCTCAACCATTTTTTCTCAAATAGAAAAAACTTACGGATATTGTTCTTCTCTTCATTCGAGAATCATTGATTTAGAGAAAATGGCTGCTTTTCACCGGCCTCTTCCTGCAGAGCGAAAAGGAGAGGGACTTTCATTGCAGGACAGGGCGGGCGAAAAAGCTGGTTAACCATGAAGCAAAAGAGACATCGATGCCCCTGTTGCCGACCCGGCGTTAAGATGTGCCCGTGTTGAAAAAAAACCGGCGTCCGCTTAATAGCGGTCGCCGAGTCGTTTAAATGCGGGTCTTGTCAGCCGTTTCGGCTTTTGTTCCGGCTTTTCCTTCAGTCCGGTGTAGGCGATGAGAATGGCTTTTGCCTCTGACAGCGGCATCCGAGCTGGAGGGTTGCGGTATGAATCGTTGAGAGAGCCAAGGTGCGGAAGGGCGGCGAAATCTTGTTTTGTCGGTGGGATGTGGAAGTAGTAGTCGCCGACGGCGACAAGCACGTCGGATTGCTGTTGGCTGTATCTCGGATTGCGGGAAAAATGGAGGCCCACTTTTTTCGCCTTGCCCTCCTCAAGCAGCTTCTCGATCGCTTTTTTCTTCAGAAGATAAAGAAACGAAGGGTTCAATGCTGTTTTGGCATGGCGGTTGACGGTAAAAATCGCTTTGGCAATATTGTCGACCGTCAATTGCACCGGTTTCATCGGCATGTCTCCTTTTTTCTTTCTATTATAACATAGGAAGCGGTGTTGTTGCCCGGTTTGTCCTACTTCTATCCGGGGGTAAGCGAAAAAACGGTCAACTCCGGCGGAGCGAAGAAGCGAAGCGGCACCCTTGTTGTGCCAAGGCCGCGGTTGACGTACAACAAGAGTCCGCCGACGTGGTAAAACCCTTCATAATACCGCTCAGACAACGGCGGCGTGATGAGCGGTCCGATAAACGGCAACTGAATTTGCCCGCCGTGGCTATGGCCGGAGAGTTGAACGTGAATAGGGAAGCGGCGAGCCTCAATGGCACCGTCCGGCTCATGAACGAGGGCGATCGTATATGTCGCCCGAGGAATGCCGTTCGTCATTTTCGACCAGTCCGGGCGTCCGAGCATCATATCGTCGCTGCCGGCGATAGCGATCGCGTCATGGCCGCGCCGGACGAGTGCATGCTCATTGACGAGAACGCGGAACCCGGCTCGTTCCATCAATCGACGGTAAATATCTGTCCCGTAGCCGCCGTGATCATGGTTTCCGTAAATGCAAAATTTTCCAAGAGGAGCACGGACGCCAGCCAACGCCTCAGCGACCGCGTTGACGTGCGGATACCGGTTCGCCTCATGGAGCAGATCACCTGTGAATACGACGAGATCGGGCCCGAGTTCGTTGATGCGGCCGATAATGCGGTAAAAGCGTTTCAAGCCGTAATAATGGCCGAGATGGAGATCACTGAACTGCAGCAGCTTGACGCCGGCAAACGACTTTGGGATCAGCGGATGCGACAGCGCATGGTGCGTCACGGTCAGCTCGGCTGGCTCAATCCAGCGGGCGTATCCAGAGGCGGCTGCCATCGCCAGCGCTGCGCTGAAACTTGTGCGCGCCAGCTTTTTCAAAAAGGCGCGCCGGCTTAGTTTGGTTGTTTCGATATGGTGCATCGTTTCGCCGTCCTTTCACAAGCAGCTTTATTATAACGAAAAGAGAGGGAAAAGGACAATAGGAGGACTAAGATGTTCGAATATTCCACTATTTTATGATATGATAAAAATGAATGAGTAATCAGTCATAGGAGGAGAAATGGATGAACGGAAAAGTGATCATTGTGACCGGCGGGTCGAGCGGAATGGGGAAATATATGGCGAAGCGGTTTGTTTCTGATGGGGCCAACGTCGTCATTACGGGAAGGCGGGCCGAGGCGCTCGAAGAGGCCAAGCGGGAAATCGCCGCGCCGGATGGAGGGAAAGTGCTTACGATCCCGATGGATGTGCGCAACCCGGAACAAGTGGCGCACATGGTGGAGCGGACTGATGCGGAATTCGGCCGCATCGATGCCCTCATCAACAACGCGGCTGGCAATTTCATTTGCCCGGCGGAAAAGTTGTCGATCAACGGCTGGAACAGCGTCATTAACATTGTGTTAAACGGCACGTTTTACTGCAGCCGGGAAGTCGGCAACTACTGGATTCAGCGCGGCTTGAAAGGGAACATTATCAACATCGTTGCGACATATGCCTGGCATGCCGGCGCCGGGGTCATTCATTCAGCGAGCGCCAAGGCTGGAGTGCTGGCAATGACGCGCACGCTTGCTGTGGAATGGGGGAAAAAGTACGGCTTCCGCGTCAATGCGATCGCTCCCGGACCGATTGAGCGGACCGGCGGGGCGGAGCGGCTTTGGGAATCAGAGGAAGCGGAGCGGATGACGTTGGAAAGCGTGCCGCTCGGGCGGCTCGGGACGCCGGAAGAAATCGCGGCGGTCGCTTCGTTTTTGCTTTCGGATGAAGCCGCTTACATTAACGGCGCTTGCATCACAGTCGACGGCGGCCAATGGCTGAACCGGCGGCCGTTTTAATCAAATTTGCCATAAAGCAAGATGGTCCTCACCCAAAAGGGATTGCAGGCGGTATTTCTTCATTTATCGCGGGCAACCGGCTCATTGCACGCAACGGCCTTTGTCACAAGCGGATTCCCTGCTGTCAGGGGAGCCGCTTTTTTTACGAGTCAGGAACGATTGGGCAATTATGCTATAATAAAGGCAAAGATGGTCGATGGGGATGAGGTGAACACGATGGATGCATTAGACGTGATGGCCAACTTGCCGCAAGTGATTCCGCACTATCAACCGATTTTCAGCGCCGATGAGCATGGGGTCGTCGGCTATGAAGTGCTCGGTCGGTTTCAAACGGAAACAGGGCCGGTCAGCCTTGGGCCGTTTTTTCACGATGAAACCATTCCAGAAGAATTTCGCATCGAAGTGGATGATGTGATCACGAAAAAAGCGCTCGACTATTTTCTGTCGCTTGATGATCAAACGCTGCTCATTTTTTTAAACCGCGACGCCAACTTGCTGATGCTTGACCGCGGCGAGTCGTTTTTGCAGCTGCTTCTCTCCTATGAAGCGAAAGGGTTGGCCCCAAGCCGCATCGTTTTGGAAATCAACGAGCAGCATTTCAAGGGAGACGTCGATCAGCTCAGCCATTTATTGACGTATCTTCGTACATACGGCGTTAAAGTGGCGGTCGACAACATCGCCGAACATAGCATTCATCTTGAGCGAATCGGCGTCTTGTCGCCTGACATTTTAAAAATCGATTTGCGTGAATTGCGGAAAACGTCCGTTCATCAAGCATACCAGGAAATCGTTCACTCGATTTCGCTGTTGGCGCGCAAAATCGGAGCGACGCTCCTGTATGAGGACATCGAAACGTCATTTCAGCTTCAGTATGCTTGGCGGCATGGCGGCCGCTATTATCAAGGGTATTATTTGGCCAAGCCGGCGCCAGAGGTTGTGCCGCGCGATTTGTTGAAAGACTTGCTCCGCCAAGAGTGCCATCGCTTCATCCAGCAGGAAAAGAAAAAGCTTGAAACGCTGTATCAAATTGCTGAGCAGTTTCAGCAGCGGATCAGCGCGCTGCTTGGCAAATACAAAAAAGCCGCCGATTTTAACGAGCTCATTTCCCTGTTGGCCGGCGAGCTCGACGATGTTTGCTTCCGCATTTATGTTTGTGATGAGGACGGCTTCCAGCAGTCGGGCAATATGTTCAAGCGCGGCGGCCGGTGGGAGCTTCAGCCGCAATATTATATGAAAAACTGGAGCTGGCGCCCGTATTTTTTGGAAAACATTATTCGCATGCGCTCGCGCCGAAGAGGGATTTTGTCCGATTTATACACGGATATTGAAACAGGGGAAACGATCCGGACGTATTCGTATCCGATCGATGAGCGCCATTACTTGTTTATTGACTTGTCGTACAGCTATTTGTTTGAGCATGACGCCCATTATTGACTGCATAAAATCGCCTCATTGCGGCAAAGTAAACATGAGGTGAAACTTATGGCACAGTTAACTTTTGTGTTATCCGCCCTCTCTGTATTGATCGCGGTCATTGGGTTCGTCTATACGGTTCGCCTCGGACGCCAACAGCGTTGGCAAGGGGAGCTTGACGGGCCGATTCCGAAAACGGTCGAGGAGCATGCCTACTTGCGCAACCCGGTGTTCCTCGCTTACGTACTCGCTGTCTTGCTCGCCATTTTTGCCATTGGTTATTTGGCGTTGCGCTATTATTGAAAAAAAGGCCATTCCATTCATATGGGTGGCCTTTTTGCCTGTCCGCAAATGACGCTTTTTTCCACGACTTTTTTCCTTTGCCGGCGAATATATATGGAAGCGGAAGAGGCAAAGGGGGAATGGAGATGGCGAAGCGGCTGCCGACAAGGCTGTCGGGCGAGGAGGCGGCGTTATTGCTTGACGTTTTGTTCAGCCAGCAATATGCACTTGAGCTCATCCGCTCCGAGCTGGCGGATATCGAAAACGGAGACAAGGAGGTCGATGAACACCGGTACCGGCAGCTGTTGCGTTTATACGACCGACTGTTGACAGAGGAAGAGGAAGGATAAAAATTGTTGTGCACTATCGCTATCGCAGGAAGCGATAGTCTTTTTTATGGTATGATAACAATGTGGAGAGGAGAAGATGCAGAAGAAAGGCGGAACATCGGCATGACATGGGAACACAATGAATTCATGCAAATGACTGTCAAGCCATTTCTGATTCCGGCGGATAAAGTGGCGCATGTGCAGCCGGGAAATTATTTGGATCATGCGCTGCTCGTCCTGACGAAAACCGGCTATTCAGCGATTCCAGTTCTCGATACATCGTATAAACTGCATGGGCTCATCAGCATGACGATGATGATGGATGCAATTTTAGGATTGGAGCGCATCGAATTTGAACGTCTCGAGACGATGAAGGTCGAAGAAGTGATGAACCGAAACATTCCGCGCCTGCGGCTTGACGACAGCCTGATGAAGGCAGTGGGGCTTATTGTCAATCATCCGTTCGTGTGTGTGGAAAATGACGACGGATATTTTGCAGGCATTTTCACTCGACGGGAAGTACTGAAGCAACTGAATAAACAGCTGCACAGGCCTAATGGCGGCCGGAAGCTAGGCCGAAAAGAGGCTGAACAATGAGCAGAAAGATAATCGTGTGCAATAACAAGAGCAGCTGGCTTTGGCTGATCAGTTTGGAAGCTGCGTGGCAACTTCCGCAAGTGCAAGCCTTCGAGAAGATATTTACAGCATTTTGCTCGATGAATTTGTGCTTGTCACAATGATCTCTGTTTTGCTAAAGTAAAAAAGAATACAGGTGTAAAGGAGGATATCGCCCATGAAGATGATGGACGCCAATGAAATCATTTCCTTTATTCAAAACAGCAAAAAATCGACACCAGTCAAAGTATACATAAAAGGGGATCTCGAAGGCATCGATTTCGGCTCAAGCGCCAAAACATTTATCACGGGCAACGTCGGCGTCGTGTTTGGCGAATGGCAAGACATTCAAGCGGCAATCGAAGCGAATCAAGACAAAATCGAGGACTATGTCGTCGAGAACGACCGCCGCAACTCGGCCATTCCGCTCCTGGATTTGAAAGGCATCAAGGCGCGCATTGAGCCGGGCGCCATCATCCGCGACCATGTCGAAATCGGCGACAACGCCGTCATTATGATGGGAGCGGTCATCAATATCGGCGCCGTCGTCGGCGAAGGAACGATGATCGACATGAATGCGGTGCTCGGCGGCCGGGCGACGGTCGGGAAAAACTGCCATATCGGCGCCGGCGCGGTGTTGGCAGGCGTGATCGAGCCGCCATCAGCCAAGCCGGTCGTCATTGAAGACGATGTGCTCGTCGGGGCGAATGCCGTTATTTTGGAAGGCGTCACGGTCGGCAAAGGAGCGGTTGTGGCTGCCGGCGCCGTTGTTGTCGAAGACGTGCCGCCGTATACGGTCGTGGCCGGCGTGCCGGCGCGCGTCATTAAGCAGATCGACGAGCAAACGCGGGCGAAAACGGAGATTAAGCAGGAGCTTCGCCAATTATAATCATCATAAAAGCTGTCCCTTCACACGAGGACAGCTTTTTTGCCCATGGAGGAGAGACGATGTCTGCGATCAGCCCATTTGTCGCCATTCGCCGCGACTTGCATCAAATTCCGGAGCTTGGGTTTCAGGAGTTTAAAACGCAGCAATATTTGCTTCGCTATATCCAGTCCCTGCCGCAAGAGCGGCTTCAAGTCCGGACGTGGAAGACCGGGATTTTCGTCAAAGTCAACGGAACATCGCCGCGCAAAACGATCGGCTACCGCGCCGATATGGACGGGCTGCCGATTCGCGAGGAGACCGGCTTGCCGTATCGGTCGAAACATGAAGGGCGCATGCACGCGTGCGGCCACGATGTGCATATGAGCATCGCTCTTGGTGTGCTCACTCATTTTGCTCATCATCCACTGAAAGACGATTTGCTGTTTGTATTCCAGCCGGCCGAGGAAGGACCAGGCGGAGCAAAGCCGATGTTAGAAAGCGACATCATGCGGAAATGGAAGCCGGATATAATTGTCGCCTTGCATATTGCGCCGGAATATCCAGTCGGCACGATTGCAACGAAAGAAGGGTTGCTGTTTGCCAATACGTCGGAGCTGTTTATCGACTTGAAGGGAAAAGGCGGCCACGCGGCGTTTCCGCATTTAGCGAATGACATGGTCGTCGCCGCCTGCGCATTGGTGACGCAGCTACAGTCGATCGTCGCCCGCAACGTCGATCCGCTGGATAGCGCGGTCATTACGATCGGAAAAATTGCCGGCGGGACGGTGCAGAACGTCATTGCGGAGCACGCCCGGCTCGAAGGAACGATTCGGACGATGTCGACTGCAGCGATGCAGAAGGTGAAGCGGCGGATTGAAGCGATCGTGCATGGCATTGAAGTCGCGTACGAGTGTGAAGCAGCCATCGATTACGGTGCCATGTACTATGAAGTATACAATGATCCGGAGCTGACAGCGGAATTTATGAAGTTTGCCGAGACACACGGCGGCGTGAATGTGATCCGTTGCAAAGAAGCGATGACTGGCGAAGATTTCGGCTATATGCTGGCGGACATCCCGGGTTTTATGTTTTGGCTTGGCGTCGCCTCACCATATGGGCTGCACCATGCAAAACTGGCTCCGAACGAGGAAGCGATCGACCGCGCCATCGCGTTTTTAATCGACTATTTTTCATGGAAAGGAAACGCAGAATGAAGTATAGTTCCGCCTCTAGCAACACACATTAATGAGTGTGAGGAGGTGGATTGTGATGGCGAAAATTGGTGTTGAGCCATCGTTGACGGACGTACAGGAAGCGTTGAAAGAGCGAGGATATGACGTTGTGCCGCTCCGAGGGGAGCAAGACGCAAGAGGCTGCGACTGCTGCGTCATTACCGGTCTGGACGCAAACATCACCGGCATTCACAACACCGTCACGTCTGGTCCGATCATTGAAGCGAGCGGGCTCACCGCAGAAGAGATTTGCCAAAAAGTCGAAGAAAAACTTCGCTGATGATCGAACGTTCGGGCTGTGTGCGCTGGCAGCCCGCTTTTGGGCGAAATGGCAAAATCGCATAGCGTAAAGGAATGGTGGAAAAGGAACGAAGAACGTTTTCGTTCCTTTTTCTTTTTTGCTAAAATAAGGGGAGAAACAATGCTTGATCAACGATGGAGGAGTGTCAATGAAAAAGAAACAGTTTGCCGTCATCGGCCTCGGGCGCTTTGGCGGCAGCATCTGCCGGACGCTGAGCGAACAAGGGATGGAAGTATTGGCCATCGATATTGACGAAGACCGGGTGAACGAATTTGCGTCGATCGCTTCGCACGCTGTCGTCGGCGACACGACCGATGAAAACGTGCTGAAAAGTTTAGGCATCCGCAACTTTGATCATGTCATTGTCGCGATCGGCGACAACATCCAGGCGAGCATTTTGACGACTCTGATTTTAAAAGAGCTCGGCGTCAACCATATTACCGTCAAGGCAACAAACGATTATCATGAGAAAGTGCTGAAAAAAATCGGCGCTGATCAAATCGTGCATCCCGAACGCGACATGGGCGAGCGGATCGCCCACAATTTGATTTCCAACAACGTCTTAGATTATCTGGAGCTGTCGGACAAATACAGCATTGTCGAAATCGTGGCAAGTGAGCGGCTTGACGGCCATTCGCTGTTAGAGCTTGACATCCGCGCCCGCTACGGCATCAACATCGTTGCCATCAAACGCGGAGCGAGCGTCATCGTTTCGCCGCTCGCTTCGGAAATCATCCGCAAAGGCGACGTGTTAGTCGTCATCGGCGCTGACAGCGACATTGACCGGTTTGAGGAAAAAGTGGTCGGTTGACGGCTGACAGGCGGCCTATGCATGATGATGACGGAAAAAGGGCATCCTTTCGCAAGGACGCCCTTTTTTCTTTAGATTTCCATGATGATCGGCAAAATCATGGGCCGCCGTTTCGTCCGTTCGTATAAGAACGGAGCAAGCGTTTCCGTGATTTCGTTTTTGATCTCCGACCATTGGTTCGTTTTTCGTTCCAGCACTTTTTCGAGATGTTTCGTGATCAATACTTGCGCTTCGCTGATCAAATCGCCCGACTCGCGCATATAGACGAAGCCGCGGGAGATAATATCGGGGCCGGCAGCGATTCTAAACTCTTTCATGTTGATGCTGACGACGACAATCACGAGCCCTTCCTCAGACAAAATGCGGCGGTCGCGCAAGACGATATTGCCGATGTCGCCGACACCGCTGCCGTCGATGTAGACGGAGCCGGACGGGATCTTGCCGACGATGCGCGCTTCTTTGTCGCTGATGCCAAGCACTTCGCCGTTGTCCATAATAAAGCAGTTTTCCTCCGGCACGCCGCAGTCGATGGCGAGCTTGGCATGCATTTTTTGCATCCGGTATTCGCCGTGGATCGGCATGAAATATTTCGGCTTCATCAGCCGGATCATCAATTTTTGTTCTTCCTGTCCGCCGTGGCCGGACGTATGGATGTCGTTGAGCGGGCCATGGATGACTTCTGCGCCGGCCCGATACAGCATGTTGATCGTCCGGTTGACGCTCACCGTGTTACCCGGAATCGGCGATGAGGAAAAGACGACCGTGTCGCCCGGGATGATTTGAATTTGCCGGTGCGTGCCGTTAGCGATGCGCGACAAGGCGGCCATCGGCTCCCCTTGGCTGCCGGTGCATAAAATCGTCACCCGGTTGGCCGGCAGGCGGTTGATTTCGTTCGCGTCGACGAACGTGCCTTTCGGACATTTGATATAGCCGAGGTCTTGTCCGATCTCAATCGCCGCTTCCATGCTTCGACCGAAGACAGCGATTTTTCGGTTGTTGGCGACGGCTGCTTCCGTCACCTGTTGGAGACGGTGGATGTTTGATGCAAATGTGGCGAAAATGATGCGTCCTTCCACCTTGCGGAAAATGTCGTGAATGCTTTCACCGACGCGCCGCTCCGACATCGTAAAATGCGGGATCTCGCTGTTCGTGCTGTCCGACAGCAGGCAAAGAACTCCTTCTTTCCCAATTTCGGCCATTTTTGTCAAATTGGCCGGCTCGCCGACCGGCGTAAAGTCGAATTTAAAATCCCCAGTGTGAACGATTTGCCCGACTGGCGTTTTCACAACAATACCGTAGCTGTCCGGAATGCTGTGTGTCGTCCGGAAAAAGGTGACGGCCGTTTTTTGAAAGCGGATGACATCGTCTTCGCGAATCTCAATGAGTTTCGCTTGGCGCAACAATCCATGTTCCTCAAGCTTATTGCGAATCAGCCCAAGCGCTAATTTGCCGCCGTAAATCGGAATGTTCACCTGCCGGAGCAAATACGGAATGCCGCCGATATGGTCTTCGTGCCCGTGGGTGATGAACAGTCCTTTCACTTTGTCCGCGTGCTTCACTAAATAGGAGTAGTCTGGAATGACATAGTCGATCCCGAGCAGCTCATCTTCCGGAAACTTAATGCCTGCGTCAATGACAATGATTTCGTCTTGGAATTGTACGCCGTATGTATTTTTTCCAATTTCACCCAGTCCGCCGAGGGCAAAAACGCCAACTTGCTGATCTGTCAACAGCTTCATGATGAAATCTCCAATACTTGAAAGTTCGGGCTTTTCTTTTCGTATTCTAGATGCGCTCCCTCTAACGGCTGAATATACTCAATATTGATCGGACGGCCTTCGAGTTTTCGGCGTACATCCCGCTCTGATTCTGCTTCGATGTAGAGTGTTTTCGTTTTTTCTCTCACGGGCGCCTCGTCTGCGTTTTCTTGGTAAAACACTTTGAAAATCATCGTGAAATCTCTCCTTATCGTACAATGGTTGCTCTATCTATTATATAAGAATGTAACTTTCTTTTCATGTATTTTGTTGCCAAAAGCAAAAAACAGGCGTGAGATGTGCCGACGATATGCATCATCTTTGACGAATGTTGCCCGCTTTATTCGCCAAAGTGGGAAAGAAGCCCTTCGAATGGAAGGGCTGTTGTTGTAACGGTCAGGCGATCAATTTTTTCCGGAGCAGGTCTTTCCACTGTTGAAGCAGCTTTTTTTTCAGCTTTTTCAACATGTTTCATCACTCCTTACCTTTTATTGTACTCATTTTGCGGCGAAAGTAAATGTTCTATTATATATGATATGTAGGCGGAGGTTTGTTTTTCATGGGTAAAAATGGAACAGATCGTGCCTCTTGGTTGACATTCCGGGCGTTTTTCAGTACGGTAGACAATGAACAATTTTTTAACAAGGGGAAGTGAACGTGGGCAGAAAAATCGTCTTTTTCGACATCGACGGCACGCTTCTTGATGAGCAAAAGCAGCTGCCGCTGTCAACGATCGAAGCGGTTCGCCGCCTGAAGCAGTCGGGCGTTTATGTCGCCATCGCCACCGGACGCGCTCCGTTTATGTTTGAGCATGTGCGCAAACAGCTTGGCATCGATTCGTTCGTCAGCTTCAACGGTCAGTACGTCGTTTTTGAAGGGAACGTGTTATACAAGCAGCCGCTCCGGCGCGAGAAAGTCAGGGCGCTGACAGAGGAAGCCCACAAAAACGGCCATCCGCTCGTCTTTATGGATGCGGAGAAAATGAGAGCGAGCATCGGCGACCATCCGCACATCCACGTCAGCATGGCGAGTCTAAAATTCGCCCACCCGCCTGTCGACCCTCTTTATTATGAGAACAAAGACATTTATCAAGCGCTTCTGTTTTGCCGCGCCGAGGAAGAAGAACCGTATGTGCGCAACTATCCCGAATTTCGCTTCGTCCGTTGGCATGACGTCTCGACGGATGTGCTGCCGGCAGGGGGCTCGAAGGCGGAAGGCATCCGCATGATGATCGAAAAGCTCGGGATCGATAAGAAGGATGTGTACGCGTTCGGCGACGGATTGAATGACATTGAAATGCTCTCGTTCGTCGGAACCGGGGTGGCGATGGGCAACGCCCATGAGGAAGTGAAAAGGGTCGCCGACTTCGTTACGAAACCGGTCGATAAGGAAGGCATTTGGTACGGATTGAAACAGCTGCAGCTCATCCGATAAAAAGCGGCCTTGGCCTTTTCGGCGAGGCCGCTCGCCATTGACAGCGGGCTTTTTAGCGCCCGATTGGAATCGCCCCGTCCGGCACTTGAAACGGGTCATCGGGGTTGATGCGGTCATAGAACATAATGCCGTTTAAATGATCGATTTCATGTTGGAAGACGATGGCCGGCAGCCCTTTCAAGCGCAGTGTGACTTCTTCGCCGTCGATCGTCGTCCCAGTGACCGTGATGCGGGCATAGCGCGGCACATACCCTGGCACGTCGCGGTCGACCGACAGGCAGCCTTCCCCGGTCGTCAAGTAACATTGCTGGACGGAATGGCTGACGATTTTCGGATTGAACAAGGCGTAGCTGTACAGCGTCCCGTTTTCATCGGTGACATGGACGGCGATCATCCGCTTTGAGACGTTGATTTGCGGGGCGGCAAGGCCAATGCCGGGCCGCAGGCCGTATTTAGCTGCCAGCTCCGGGTCTTGGCTCATTTTCACGTAGTCAAGCAAGCTTTGCAAAATGCGCTTATCTTCCTCTGAAGGCGGCAACGGAACGGGTTCGGCGATTTTCCGCAATGTCGGGTGCCCCTCTTTGATGATGTCCTTCATCGTGATCATTCGCTTCGTTCACTCCCTACGTTTGGCATCGCTGTCTATCGTTTAGTCTAACAAAATGAGCATCGATCGTAAATAAAAACGCAACCGCACGAATATATTATTCGAGTATAAGGAAAACAATAAGACAAATTCGAGAAAACGTTTTCATTATCTTGTCAAGCCACTGTGTGTTTTATATTTTGTGAAAATATAATACAGAACTCATACAGATGGTGAGGAATGTAATATAACAGTTTGTGGGCGGAATATTGCCAATTCCAATTTCACCCAAAAAATAAAGCGAAAAAACATGAGAAATCAAAGTCGTTGACGGTTGATCCAAGAACGTGTAAACTAAAACTTGCAAATGCATATTGTACTAATTCAGTCTTGAAAAATAGTGAAACAGATTTCGGCGCCTTTGTTGCTTGTGTTGGCGCCGGATGGCGGCCGTTTTTTATTTCTCTTTCATTTTGGGTACATTAATAGTATATGGGCGAATGTATTCTCATTTCTAAAATTTCTAATGAAAGGCAGAGGTGAATAACATGGGTGTGAAAACCTCCCAGTTTCGATTTGCGGAGCAGCTCGAGAAAGTAGCCGAGCAGTTCCCGACGTTTCAAATTTTGAATGAAGAAGGCGAAATCGTCAACGAAGAGGCGATGCCGGAGTTAAGCGATGAGCAGCTGAAAGAGCTGATGCGCCGCATGGTGTATACGCGCATACTCGACCAGCGCTCCATTTCGTTGAACCGCCAAGGCCGACTCGGGTTTTACGCGCCGACCGCCGGGCAAGAAGCGAGCCAAATCGCCAGCCATTTTGCGCTTGAGAAAGAAGATTTCATTTTGCCGGGATATCGCGACGTTCCGCAAATCATTTGGCACGGGCTTCCGCTTTATCAAGCGTTTTTGTTCTCGCGCGGCCACTTTCATGGCAACCAAATTCCTGAAGGCGTCAACGTCTTGCCGCCGCAAATCATCATCGGCGCCCAATACATTCAAGCGGCCGGCGTGGCGCTCGGCTTGAAAATGCGGGGCAAAAAGGCGGTGGCCATTACATATACCGGCGATGGGGGCACATCGCAAGGCGACTTTTATGAAGGGATCAACTTCGCGGGGGCGTTTAAGGCACCGGCCATCTTTGTTGTGCAAAACAACCGCTTTGCCATCTCGACGCCAGTGGAGAAGCAAACGATCGCCAAAACATTGGCGCAAAAAGCGGTCGCTGCCGGCATTCCGGGCATTCAAGTCGACGGCATGGATCCGCTTGCGGTCTACGCCGCGGTGAAAGCAGCCCGCGAACGCGCCATTAACGGCGAAGGGCCGACGCTCATCGAAACGCTTTGCTTCCGCTACGGTCCGCACACGATGTCCGGCGACGATCCGACGCGCTATCGTTCGAAAGAACTCGAAAACGAATGGGCGAAAAAAGACCCGCTTGTCCGCTTCCGCAAGTTTTTAGAAGCGAAAGGTTTATGGAGCGAAGAGGAAGAAAACCGCGTCATCGAGCAGGCGAAAGAGGACATCAAGGAAGCGATCAAAAAAGCGGACGAAACGCCGAAACAAAAAGTGACCGACTTAATCAGCATCATGTTCGAAGAGCTGCCGGCGAACTTAAAAGAGCAGTATGAAATTTATAAAGAGAAGGAGTCGAAGTAAGCCATGGCGCAAATGACAATGGTTCAAGCGATCACCGATGCGCTGCGCATCGAGATGAGAAACGATCCGAACGTGCTGGTGTTTGGCGAAGACGTTGGGGTCAACGGCGGCGTATTCCGGGTGACCGAAGGGTTGCAAGCTGAGTTTGGCGAAGAACGTGTGTTTGATACGCCGCTGGCCGAATCGGGGATCGGCGGTTTGGCGATCGGCTTGGCCTTGCAAGGGTTTCGCCCAGTGCCGGAAATTCAGTTTTTCGGGTTCGTCTATGAGGCGATGGATGCGATTTGCGGACAAATGGCGCGCATCCGCTACCGCACTGGCGGCCGCTACCATGTTCCGATTACGATTCGTTCGCCGTTTGGCGGCGGCGTCCATACGCCGGAATTGCACTCAGACAGCTTAGAAGGGCTCGTCGCCCAACAGCCGGGCTTGAAAGTCGTCATCCCGTCGACGCCGTATGATGCGAAAGGACTGCTCATCTCGGCGATCCGCGACAACGATCCGGTGATTTTCCTTGAGCATTTGAAGCTGTACCGCTCGTTCCGCCAAGAGGTGCCGGAAGGAGAGTACACGATTCCGATCGGCAAAGCGGACATTAAGCGCGAAGGGAAAGACATTACGATTATCGCGTACGGGGCCATGGTGCATGAATCGTTAAAAGCGGCGGCAGAATTAGAGAAGGAAGGCATTTCTGCCGAAGTCGTCGACTTGCGCACCGTGCAGCCGCTCGATATTGAGACGATCATTGGTTCGGTCGAAAAAACGGGCCGCGCCATCGTCGTGCAAGAAGCGCAACGGCAGGCCGGCATCGCCGCCAACGTCGTTGCTGAAATTAACGAGCGCGCGATTTTAAGCCTTGAGGCGCCTGTATTGCGCGTCGCCGCGCCGGATACCGTCTATCCGTTCGCGCAAGCGGAATCGGTATGGCTGCCGAACTTTAAAGACGTGATCGAGACGGCGAAAAAAGTGATCCATTTCTAATGTGGATAAGTCCGGGGGAGCGAGGCGCCTTCCCCCGCTCATTTTCGGCAAACGATAGGAGGTCGACCTACAGTGGCATTTGAATTTAAGTTGCCGGATATTGGCGAAGGCATTCACGAAGGCGAGATTGTCAAATGGTTCGTCAAGCCGGGCGATGAAGTGAACGAAGATGACGTGTTGTGCGAAGTGCAAAACGACAAGGCGGTCGTCGAGATCCCGTCTCCGGTCAAAGGAAAAGTGCTTGAGATCCTCGTCCCGGAAGGAACGGTGGCGACGGTCGGGCAAACGCTCATTACGCTCGATGCGCCGGGCTATGAAAACATGACGTTTAAAGGACAAGAACACGAAGAAGTGAAAAAAGAGGAAAAAGCGGAAACGGTGTCGAAAAAGGAAATGGTTGAGACCGCTGCTCCGAGCGCACCGGCGGCCGAAGCGGAAGCCGACCCGAACCGCCGCGTCATCGCGATGCCGTCTGTGCGCAAATATGCGCGTGAAAAAGGCGTCGATATCCGCCTCGTCCAAGGCACGGGGAAAAACGGCCGCATTTTGAAAGAAGATATTGATGCCTTCCTCGCCGGCGGCGCGAAAGCCGCGGCTGAGCCGACGCCGCAAGCGGCGGAAGAGAAGGCAGCGCCGCAAGCGCCAGCGGCGAAACCGGTTGTGCCGGAAGGCGAATTCCCGGAAACGCGCGAGAAAATGAGCGGCATCCGTCGGGCGATCGCCAAGGCCATGGTGCATTCGAAACATACGGCCCCGCACGTGACGCTGATGGACGAAGCCGATGTGACGAAGCTTGTTGCTCACCGAAAAAAATTCAAGGCCATTGCCGCGGAAAAAGGCATCAAGCTGACGTTCTTGCCGTATGTCGTCAAAGCGCTTGTTTCCGCGCTGCGTGAATATCCGGTGCTGAATACGTCGATCGACGATGCGACGGAGGAAATTATTCATAAGCATTACTACAACATCGGCATCGCCGCTGATACGGATCGAGGGTTGCTCGTGCCGGTCATTAAACATGCCGACCGGAAGCCGATTTTCGCGCTGGCGAAGGAAATCAACGAACTCGCTGAAAAAGCGCGCGAAGGCAAACTGATGCCAAACGAAATGAAAGGCGCATCGTGCACGATCACGAACATCGGCTCAGCCGGCGGGCAATGGTTTACGCCGGTCATCAACCATCCGGAAGTGGCGATTCTTGGCATCGGCCGCATTGCCGAAAAACCGATCGTCCGCGACGGTGAAATTGTCGCTGCTCCGGTCTTGGCGCTCTCGTTGAGCTTTGACCATCGGATGATCGACGGAGCGACGGCGCAAAAAGCGCTCAACCATATCAAGCAGCTGTTAAGCGATCCAGAATTATTATTAATGGAGGCGTAAAACGATGGTAGTTGGCGATTTTGCAATTGAAACAGAAACGCTCGTCGTTGGCGCCGGCCCTGGCGGCTATGTCGCCGCCATCCGCGCCGCACAGCTCGGCCAAAAAGTGACGATTGTGGAAAAAGGAAATTTGGGCGGCGTCTGCTTAAACGTCGGTTGCATCCCGTCCAAGGCGCTTATCTCGGCAAGCCATCGCTACGAGCAGGCGAAGCATTCCGAAGAGATGGGCATCAAGGCGGAAAACGTCACGGTTGATTTCTCGAAAGTGCAAGAATGGAAAGCGAGCATCGTCAAAAAATTGACGGGCGGCGTCGAAGGACTTCTCAAAGGCAACAAAGTCGACATCGTCAAGGGGGAAGCGTACTTCGTCGACGCCAATACGGTGCGCGTGGTCAACGGCGATAGCGCGCAGACGTATACGTTTAAAAACGCGATTCTGGCCACCGGTTCGCGTCCGATCGAGCTGCCGAACTTCAAGTTTTCCGGCCGCATTCTCGACTCGACCGGTGCGCTCAACCTCGGGGAAATCCCGAAATCGCTCGTTGTCATCGGCGGCGGCTACATCGGCATCGAACTCGGTACGGCTTACGCCAATTTTGGTGCGAAAGTGACGATTCTTGAAGGGGCCGGTGAGATTTTATCCGGCTTTGAAAAGCAAATGGTGTCCATCATTAAGCGCCGTCTGAAGAACAAAGGGGTCGAAGTTGTGACGAATGCGCTCGCAAAAGGAGCCGAAGAGCGTGCAGACGGCGTGACGGTCACGTATGAGGCGAACGGCGAAACGAAAACGATCGACGCCGACTATGTGTTGGTGACGGTCGGCCGCCGACCGAATACAGATGAACTTGGTCTTGAACAAATCGGCATCAAAATGACGAACCGCGGCTTGATTGAAGTGGACCAACAATGCCGGACAAGCGTGCCGAACATTTTCGCCATCGGCGACATCGTTCCAGGCCCGGCGCTTGCTCATAAAGCGTCGTATGAAGGGAAAGTGGCGGCGGAAGCCATCGCCGGCCATCCGTCGGTAGTGGATTACATCGCCATTCCGGCTGTGGTCTTCTCCGATCCGGAATGCGCCTCGGTCGGCTACTTTGAACAACAGGCGAAAGAGGAAGGCATCGACGTCATTACGGCGAAATTCCCGTTTGCCGCCAACGGCCGCGCTCTGTCACTCAACGATACGGACGGTTTCCTGAAGCTTGTCGTCCGCAAAGAAGACGGCGTTGTGATTGGAGCGCAAATCATCGGCCCGAACGCCTCGGATATGATCGCCGAGCTTGGGCTGGCCATTGAAGCCGGCATGACGGCGGAAGATATCGCGTTGACGATTCATGCCCACCCGACGCTTGGCGAAATCGCCATGGAAGCGGCGGAAGTGGCGCTTGGCACGCCGATTCATATCATTGCGAAGTAACGGAAAACGAAGGTGCCCCAAACACAGCGGGGCACCTTTTTCCTGCGGTGCAATAAGCAGGGAACATCATCCAGAAGCAAGATGATTGGCAGAAAAGAAATGAATCTGCGGCGACAGCTGTATGTTCGCCTGTTGCTGCGCCCGGTCGACAGTCTTTTGTCCAAAGGAGCGGCCTGGTCCATTTCTTGTCCAATTTCCCATACTATTTTCCGCTCTCGCTTCATATCGTTATGGTAAAGAACAAGCGGGAGATGGAGTTGAAATGAAAGCTTACGTTGCATTTTTGATGCAGATGATGATTTGGAGCAGTTTCTCATTGATCGAGTGGCTGTCAGGAAGAGACCGCCTGTTTTTCCGCGGGCTGATGCTGTGCATCTTTATGTACATCGCGTTTTTGCTGGCCCGCCAGCTCGGCTTGGCGACGCGCAAGGCGGCGCTGACGACGATTGGGACGGCGGCGGTGTACTTTGCCGGTCAGCATGTCATTTGGCAGGCCGTTCAATAAAAAACAGCGGTCGAATGCCCGCTGTTTACGCGCTGCCAAACACCATTGTCCGGCCGCTGAACAAGTGCAGTTCACCGCCGAGCGTTTTCGCCAGCCATTTGCTGAATTCATTGGCCTTCCCTTTATCCCCATGCGTCGCCCCCGGCGGCAGTGCGATGTCAATGAATGTCTCTTCTCCAGCTGTTCGCACGGAAATCGCCATCCCTTTGTACAAGCGGCCGTCGCCTTGCAAGTAGAGAACGGATTCGTGTATGCGGACCGTATACGGGAAAGCGGCCTGTTCGTACGCCCAACCAAGCTGTTCCCCTGTCTTTTTGAGCGCCATCTGGTAGCGCTCGAGCAGCTGTTTGACGTCCTCGATGGTCATCGTTTTCCCCGCAGGCAGCTTTAGATCGGTGTTCATCATTCCTTCCCCTCCCACCATTTCCATTGCGTCTTTATCCTTATTGTACCATATGTTGGCGGACAATAAATGGAAAAAGGGCGTTTTCAAAAAAGTTCTTTTTTATTAAATGTGATATACAAATTAGGATTGACAATTGAAATGTGATATATTATTATGAAATCAACAAGCGAATTTATCATCACAAAGGGGTTTTGGGGATGGGCACGATCGTATGTCAAACGTGTGATGCGACGATTGCGTATTTCGAAGATGAAAAAGTGACGACGCTTTATGGGAAATGTGATTGCTGCGAGCATGACAATGAGGGCGGAGAAAAAGAATAAAACGGTCAAACCGATGGGGGAAAGGAACGGATAGAGGCGCGCATGTCGACAAGTCACATGCGCGCCGTTTATTTTTGGCAAACAAGCACAAGCCAGGCAAACCGGCTTGTGCGGTCAGCGGATCGGTTTATATTCCTTAATGACACGCAACGTCTGCAGCGTGTCGTCTTCCGGCCCTTGGACAGGGAGGCCGGCAGCCAAGTTCGTCTCAATATACTTCAAGTTTTCTTCCGTGATGATTTCGCCTGGAATAAAAATTGGAATGCCAGGCGGATACACCATCACAAATTCGGCGATGATTCGGCCGGCC
This sequence comes from Geobacillus sp. G4, assembly GCF_040327975.1. Lineage (NCBI taxonomy): Bacteria > Bacillati > Bacillota > Bacilli > Caryophanales > Anoxybacillaceae > Geobacillus > Geobacillus sp. G4. The sequence continues at coordinate 323,404 of NZ_JBEPJY010000001.1, read as the reverse complement.
GATTCGTGAAACGGCACGACTTCCGTTTCGGCGTAAAACGCATCGCGCGGCGTCAAGGCGAGCGCCGGGATGTCCGGAAGGAGCACTTTCGGCTTGATCCCTTTCTCTGCCTGATGGCTGAACTGCTTCGACAAGCGGCGGAGCGCTTCAACGAGCAGGCTCGCCTCCCGTTCGGTATCGCCCGGGGTGATGATGCACAAAATGTTGTATAAATCGGAAAGCTCGACTTCAATGTTGTACGTTTCGCGCAGCCACCGTTCGACGTCATGGCCGGTCAGCCCGAGCTCTTTAACCGAAATGATGAGCTTTGTCGGATCGTAGTCGTACGTTGCTTCCGTGCCTAAAATCTCTTCGCCGACGCAGTACAAATATGGAATCTCGTTGATTTGCCGGCGCGTCCAGTCGGCGAGTCGAATGGCTTTGTCGATGAGTTCACGCCCTTTCGTCGCCAACTGTTTGCGGGCGACATCAAGCGAAGCGAGCAACAAGTACGACGTTGAAGTCGTCGTCAGCATGCTTAAAATCGCCTGCACGTGTTTCGCGGAGACGAGTCCTTCGCGCACATTCAAAATCGAGCTTTGCGTCAGCGATCCGCCGAGCTTATGGACGCTTGTCGCCGCCATATCGGCGCCCGCTTGCATCGCTGAGAGCGGCAAGTCCTCATGAAAATGAATGTGCACGCCGTGCGCTTCGTCGACAAGCACCGGAACGTTGTACGAGTGGGCGATATCGACGATTTTTTTCAAATCGCCGGCAATGCCAAAGTACGTCGGGTTGATGACGAGCACCCCTTTGGCGTCCGGGTGCTGGCGGAGCGCTTTTTCCACTGCTTGCGGCGTAATGCCATGGGAAATGCCAAGCTCCTTGTCGATTTCGGGATGAATGAAAATCGGCGTCGCTCCAGAAAAGACAATGGCCGACATGACCGATTTATGGACGTTGCGCGGCACGATGATTTTATCGCCCGGCCCGGCGACCGACATGACCATCGTCATGATGGCGCCGCTCGTTCCTTGCACGGAAAAAAACGTATAATCGGCGCCGAACGCTTCGGCAGCGAGCTCCTGCGCCCGTTTGATCATCCCTTTTGGATGGTGCAAGTCATCGAGCGGGCTGATGTTGATTAAATCAATCGCCAAGGCGTTGTCTCCGATGAAAGCGCGAAACTCCGGATCCATGCCGGCCCCTTTTTTATGGCCGGGAATGTGAAATTGAACCGGATTTTTTTTCATATGCTCCAACAAACCGGTAAACAATGGTGTCTCGAGTTGCGACAATGGTTTTTCACACCTCTTTATCTCGAGGATAAAACAAGTGCATTATAGCATGGATTTTTCCGTTTGCAAAGAAGAAATGAATGGACGCTGAAAAAGGAAAACAGCGGTTCAAGAGAGAAATAAAAGAAAGACAAAACAAAAAGGGGGCGTTATCGAAATGAAATGGAGAACGAGGGTGACAGAGCTGCTCGGCATTACATATCCGATCATTCAAGGGGGACTCGCTTACTTGGCGTACGCTGATTTGGCCGCAGCGGTCTCGAACGCCGGTGGGCTCGGACAAATTACGGCGATGTCGCTCGATGGACCGGAGCAACTGCGCGAGGAAATCCGCAAGGTGAAGGAAAAAACCGATCGGCCGTTCGGCGTCAATTTCGCCATTGGCCAGCACGGCCGCCCGTTTGCTCATATGCTTGAAGCAGCGCTTGATGAGGGGGTGCCGGTCGTTTCGGTCACCGGCGGCAATCCAGCGCCGTTTTTTGAACAATTGAAAGGAACGAACGTGAAAAAGCTCGTGCTCGTTGCCGCCGTCCGCCAAGCAGTGAAAGCAGAGGAGCTCGGTGCTGATGCGGTGATGGTCGTCGGTCAGGAAGGGGGCGGGCATCTCGGCAAATACGATACTGGCACGTTCGTCCTTATTCCGAAAGTCGTTGACTCCGTATCGATTCCGGTCATCGCCTCGGGCGGCATCGCCGATGGACGCGGGTTGATGGCGGCATTGGCGCTTGGAGCGGAAGGGATTGAGATGGGAACGCGGTTTATCGCCACGAAAGAATGCGTTCATGCTCATCCCGCATATAAAGAAATGATTCTCAACGCCACCGAAAACGATACGGTCATCATTAAACGGTCGCTCGGGGCGCCAGGGCGGGTGCTGGCCAACGCCTGGGCGGAAAAAATATTGGAAATCGAGCGCCAAGGCGGTACGTATGATGATTTAAAAGAATATATTAGCGGAGAAGCGAACCGGCGCTTCATTTACGAAGGAAAGGTGGACGAAGGATTCGCTTGGGCCGGGCAGGCGATCGGGCTCATTCACGACGTTCCGTCCGTCGCTGAGTTGTTTGCCCGCATGATTGAAGAGGCGGAACAAATTCGGCGCCGTTGGGCAAACTAACGGTGGAGGTGGAACAATGGGTTATTCCTATCCATTTTCCTACGACTGGTCAACACAAGAAATCATTGATGGTCATAGTTCCCCTGGGATTATCGCTGTGGTATAATTCGAGCCACAACGGAAGCGCGGTAGGTAAACGCACAAATTAGTTGCATACACCCCTTTTTCCACATAATATAATATAAAACAAAATGAAGCAGCACATTCGTGACGGGCGCCGGAAGTTTAGCGGATGATAGGGAAAGGGGTGCGGACGAATATGAAAAAAACCGCCAATTCGCTGAAGCGACCAGATGGAGACAAACGCATGGCGGTGTTGCGGCTCGAACTCGATTACGAATTAGCGACGCTGTACGAGGCCATGATGGAAAACGATGAAGAAAAGAAAAAAGAGTGCAAACGGCGGCTTGAAAAGCTGCGCCAAGAACTGATGCGCCTTCAAGTATGATTCTGATTCAAGGCGAACCATCTTTCCGGTTCGTTTTTTTCTTGAGCGGTGTCCGCCCCCGTTCCGGTTGCGATCTATACATAACCGAAGGCAGGAGGAATCAATATGGCAGAAAAATGGGAAGAAATCGACCGATACGCCCGGCAATGGATCGACGAAGCAGGAAAGCGCATCCGCGCCTCGTTTGCAAAACAGCTGACGGTGGAAGCGAAAGAGAACCCGAACGACTTAGTGACGAACGTTGACCGCGCCATTGAGCAATTTTTCGCCGAGCACATCCGCCGCCAGTTCCCCAGCCACCGCCTGTTGGGGGAAGAAGGATTTGGCGACCGGATCGATGCCTTGGACGGCGTTGTTTGGGTGATTGACCCGATCGACGGCACGATGAATTTCGTTCATCAGCGGCGCCATTTTGCTGTATCGATCGGCATTTTTGAAGATGGCATCGGACAGCTCGGCTACGTGTATGACGTCGTGTTTGACGAACTGTATGCGGCGCAAAAAGGGCGAGGGGTGTTTTTGAACGGGGAGCCGCTTGGCCTCCTGCAGCCCGCGCCAGTGACGGAGTCGATCATTGCCATCAACGGGACATGGCTCATGGAAAACAAGCGCCTCGACCATCGCCCGCTCATGAGGCTGGCGAAAGAGGCGCGCGGCACGCGCTCGTATGGTTCAGCGGCGCTTGAGCTCGCGTATGTTGCCGCCGGCCGTTTGGACGCCTACATTTCGCCGCGCCTGTCGCCGTGGGATTTCGCCGGCGGGATGATTTTGATTGAAGAAGCGGGCGGAATGGTGACGACCCTTGACGGGAAGCCGCTGGATCTGCTTGGCCGCAATTCGGTGCTTGCTGCGAAACCTGGGGTGCACGAAGAAATTTTGCGGCGCTATCTTCACGATTGATGGGGCGCGAAATCGCGAAAACGGGACAAGCATCCAGCTTGTCCCGTTTTTCAACGCGTCCGTTTTTTATGGGCGAACCCGGCGCCCATGGCGGCGATAAAGATGAGCGTGGAAGCGGCGATGCCGATCAAACTTTGCTCGGCGATGAAGACGCCGATCGCCATGATGGCGGCGACGGCAAGAATGGCGAGCAACAGAGGTACAGGCTCGATCCGTTTCATTGGGTTGACTCCTTTCTGGCAAAGTGGGCGTCTTTTTCTAGTGTACCGGAAAACATGCCGATTTTCTATCGGTTGTGATATAATAGACAAGCAGTTTGCCGAACAGGAGTGACCGACATTGACGAACAAACGAATCGATCTTCGCAATATCGCGATCATCGCTCACGTCGACCATGGGAAAACGACGCTCGTTGACCAGCTGCTTCGGCAGTCAGGGACGTTCCGCGAAAACGAACAAGTCGCGGAGCGGGCGCTTGACCGCAACGATTTGGAGCGGGAGCGCGGCATTACGATTTTGGCAAAAAACACTGCTGTCTTGTATAAAGGAACGCGCATCAACATTTTGGATACGCCGGGACACGCTGATTTCGGAGGGGAAGTGGAGCGGATCATGCGCCTTGTCGACGGCGTCTTGCTTGTCGTCGATGCGTATGAAGGCTGCATGCCGCAGACGCGGTTTGTGCTGAAAAAGGCGCTTGAGCAGCAGCTTGTGCCGATCGTCGTCGTCAACAAAATCGACCGCGAATTTGCTCGGCCGGCGGAAGTCGTTGATGAGGTGCTCGACCTGTTTATCGAACTTGGTGCTTCTGAGGAGCAGCTCGAGTTTCCAGTCGTGTACACATCAGCGCTGCGCGGGACGGCAAGCCTCGATCCGGATCGCCAGGACGGTGACATGACCGCCTTGTTTGAGACGATCATCGAGCATATTCCGGCGCCGGCGGACAACCGCAGCGAACCGTTGCAGTTTCAAGTGGCGCTGCTCGACTATAATGAATATGTCGGACGCATCGGCATCGGCCGCATTTTCCGCGGCACGATGAAAACAGGCCAGCAAGTCGCTCTCTTAAAGCGCGACGGTGCCGTCAAGATGTTTCGTGTCACGAAGCTGTTTGGTTTTATTGGGTTGAAGCGGATTGAGATTGAAGAAGCGCACGCTGGCGACATCGTCGCGGTCGCCGGGATGGAGGACATCAATGTCGGTGAAACGGTTTGCCCGCCCGATCATCAAGAGCCGCTGCCGCCGCTTCGCATCGATGAGCCGACGTTGAAAATGACGTTTCTCGTCAACAACAGCCCGTTTGCGGGGCGCGAAGGCAAATACGTGACGGCGAGAAAGCTGGAGGAGCGGCTTCGCACCCAGCTGGAGACGGATGTCAGTCTGCGCGTTGAGCCGACCGAGTCGCCGGATGCGTGGATTGTCTCCGGCCGCGGGGAGCTTCATTTGGCGATTTTGATTGAAAGCATGCGCCGCGAAGGATACGAACTGCAAGTATCGAAGCCGGAAGTCATTCTAAAAGAGATTGACGGTGTCACGTGCGAGCCGATCGAGCGGGTCGTCATTGACATCCCGGAGGAATATACGGGAGCGATCATGGAGTCGCTCGGCAGCCGCAAGGGCGAGCTCGTCGATATGGTGCACGGCGACAACGGGCAGGTGCGTCTCGTCTTCCTTGTGCCGTCGCGTGGCTTGATCGGCTATCGGAGTGAATTTATGTCGTTGACGCGCGGATATGGAATTTTAAACCATTCGTTTGACCATTATGCCCCCGTGCAGCCTGGCGCCATCGGCGGCCGCCGCCAAGGGGTGCTCGTCTCGATGGAAACCGGAAAGGCGACGGCTTACAGCATCATGCAACTTGAGGATCGCGGCGCCATTTTTGTTGAGCCGGGCACTGAAGTGTACGAAGGGATGATCGTCGGCGAGCATAACCGCGAAAACGACCTGGTCGTCAACATTTGCCGCGAAAAACATGTCACCAACATGCGTTCATCGACGAAAGAACAGACGGTGACGATGAAAAAGCCGCGTCTGTTGACGCTTGAAGAAGCGCTCGAGTATTTGAATGATGATGAATATTGTGAAGTGACGCCAGCCTCGATCCGGTTGCGCAAAAAAATCTTGAATAAAAGCGAGCGTGAAAAGGCGGAGAAGAAAAAGAAAGCGGTTGAGCAGGCGAAATAGCCGGAAGCGCCATGCGCGCGTCTTTAGTTTGCGAACAATCGAAAACGCCTTGGAGAAGGGCGCTATTAGGATGAACGGGAGGGGAATGATGTGAATGTGCTCGAACGGCTCACGTTTTTCGCCTCGCTTTATAAGGTGCACGATCATCCCGAGCGAGGTATGTGGCTATTGTATGTGACAGTGTTGTTGCTTGCCGCGCTTGTGTATCGACTCGGTTTTGCCCGCCGCCTGCCGCTGTTGAAAAACGTCATCATTTACGTCTTGCTGGCGCTTGGCTGCACGGTTTTGACCTTTTTTGCCGTCTTTTTGCCGGTGGCAGAAGGATTGGCCGTCGCCGCCCTCGTATTAATCATTTATAAAGTGCGCCTGAAGCAGGCGAAAGAGGGAGAAAAGTCATGAAATCCGTGCAGGATGCCCTTTATAACTGGCTGACGATCCACATCGTCGCCAAAGCCCGTCCGCACGATGCGGCGGCGCGCGATACGGCCTCGTTTTTCCGCGCCATCTTGGAAAACGACTTTGGTGTGACGGCCGTAGACGCCGTCAAAGATGAAACGAATGGGCAATACATCGTCGAATATGTGCGCGGCGGGGAAACAAAGGCGGCGTGTTTCCCGCTTGAGCTGGCTGAGGCGATGTGGCGGCAGATCGAAGCCGAACCGGAAAAGTATGGATGATGACAACCAAAAAGGCGCGGAAAAGCGATCGCTCTTCCGCACCGTTTTTTTTTTTTGCAGGATCACCAATCATCGTCTGCGCGGCGGCCGCGATAGAAGCGGAACTTTCCTGTTGCCAGCCGCTGTTTCGTTTTTTCGGCGATGCGGTCGTGGCATTCGCGGCACATGTACGTGTGGATCGGGCGGTTGCGCAGCCGCTTGGCGAGCGGCGATTCATCGTCGATCGTATCGATTTGGTCGCAAAGCACGCATTTGACTCTCATTGTTCACCTCAATACATCCAAACGCGAAATGGTAGAGTGTTCTTTCGTTCCCATTATACCACATTTCCCGCCATCGTTTGTTGATTCAAATGCATTTCACTCCCGCTTTCCTCGGAAATGAGCCGCGCTTTCTGTTCCATTATAACCCACACAGAAACCGTTTATCGATTTAAATGTTCATTCGATTGCTTGTTTTGCTGTTCGTTCAGTTGCCGCTCCTCCCGTTCGTTCAGCTGTCCGTCATTTTCTTCGGTCGGCTTCGGCGTCGTTTCAAACAAGTCGCTCGGCACTTCCGGCATCACTCGTCCGACGATGTCGGCGATTTCGTTCATGAACGCTTGCACCGGCCTCCCCTCATCGATTTGCCGGCCGATGTTGCGCACGCGGGTGTAAAGATCTGGGTCAGCGACAATAATAGCGTTCGCGCCGTACGGATCTTTTTGCAATGCTTCGGCGACGGAATATTTGATGGTGCCGACGCGCGAGGCATCCATATTGGCGCCGACGTCAATGCCGACGATGGCATATTTGCCGACGACGAGCGCGGCGGCATTGTGAACGTTTGGAACACGGTCGGCGATTTCTGCAAGCCGGCGGGCGATCTCTTGCCCGGATTTATTCTCGATGCGTTCATCGACTGTATTTTTGACGCGCACGAGTGAACGATTGGACTCGTTCGCTTCATGATCGTTTCCAAACGTGCAGCCGCTGAAAATCAAAAGGGGGAGGAAGAAAACGGCGAGCCAGCAGTTTCTCTTCATAATGGGCCACCTCGACTTTTTTTCTTTAGTTTGCAAATGTCCTTCTATCTTTATACATGTTTTCATATGTTGTATTACAGCCATTCCCATCCAACGGAAAAACATGAAAAACTCACATGGGGGGAAGCGGAATTTGGGAAAAAAAATTTACGTGCTCGATACGAACGTGCTGTTGCAAGATCCGTATTCGATTTTCGCGTTTGAGGATAATGAGGTCGTCATTCCAGCGGTCGTGCTTGAGGAAGTGGATTCGAAAAAGCGATATATGGATGAAATTGGTAGGAATGCCCGCCAAGTGTCAAAGCTCATCGACCGTCTGCGCGAAAACGGCAAGCTGCATGAAAAAATTCCGCTTGAAAACGGAGGGGCGCTTCGCATTGAGTTGAACCATCGTTCGTTTCATCAACTGCAAGAAATTTTTGTCGAAAAAACAAATGACAACCGCATTCTGGCGGTGGCGAAAAATTTATCGCTTGAAGAGCAGGCGAAGGAAGATGGACGCTCTGTCATTTTGGTGAGCAAGGATGCGCTCGTGCGCGTCAAAGCGGATGCCATCGGGCTGCAGGCAGAAGACTTTTTAAGCGACCGCGTCGTTGATGTCGACCATATTTACAGCGGATTTTTGGAGCTGTACATAGGAAAGGACCACCTGCAGCGGTTTTACGACAAAGGGGAGCTCGTGCTCGCTGATATCGCCGACCACCCGTTTTATCCGAACCAGTTCATCATTATGAAAGACGCGTTTGGCAGCTCGGCGTCAGCGATTGGCATTGTCGACCAAAACGGCAAAAAAGTGAAAAAGCTCATCTTCCATCACGAACATATATGGGGCATTCGCCCGCGCAACGTGCAGCAGACGATGGCGTTTGAGCTTCTCATGCGCGACGACATTCCGCTTGTGACGCTAATCGGCAAAGCCGGAACGGGCAAGACGTTGCTTGCCCTTGCCGCGGGGTTGATGCAAACGGAAGATTTGCGCACATACAAAAAATTGCTCGTCGCTCGGCCGATTGTGCCGATGGGGAAAGATCTCGGCTTTCTGCCGGGGGAAAAGGAAGAAAAGCTGCGCCCGTGGATGCAGCCGATTTTTGACAACTTGGAATACTTGTTCAACACGAAAAAACCGGGGGAGCTCGATGCGATTTTAGCCGGCATGAGCTCGATTGAAGTGGAGGCGCTCACGTACATCCGCGGCCGGAGCCTGCCGGAGCAGTTTATCATCATTGATGAGGCGCAAAATTTAACGAAGCATGAAGTGAAGACGATTTTGACACGCGTTGGGGAGAAAAGTAAAATCATTTTAATGGGCGATCCGGAACAGATCGACCATCCGTATTTGGATGAATATAACAACGGGTTGACGTACGTCGTCGAAAAGTTTAAAGACCAAAAAATCGCCGGCCATATCCGGCTCGTCAAAGGGGAGCGTTCGGCGCTCGCACAGCTTGCCGCTGATTTGCTGTAGCTAGGCGTTCCTCAGAGCATCCGCCGTTAAAGAACGGGTGCCAGGCGCGCGGCCCGACGCCGCGAACGTTTCGAAAGGCGCCCGCCGCCTGGGGCGCTGTGGAAAACATCTGGGGTCAAAGCGCTTAAGGCGGTTGAAGGCGTCAAAAGCTCAAACACCGGGCCGCCCCTTCATGGGGCGCCCGGTCATCGGACGACGAGCCGACGCACATGAGTAATCGGCGCCTCGCGGTTGGAGCCGTCGCCAAAATAAATGTGCACCGGACCGTCGTCGCGCAACGGTTTTCCGTTTTGGGAAAAAGCGAAAATCAGGTCGTACGCCTTTTCCAGAGGGATCACGGTTTCTCCATGTTCCGTCTCAATGACAAGTTCAGACGCGTCTTCATGCGGCTCAGCGTTTCGCAAAAATGGGGCGAACGGCATGCCGAACGAGCCGGTGATGATTTTCTCCTTCAAAAAGCGCCGCTCCGTTTTCAACGTCGGCGGAAAAACCGCGCCCTCTTGAATTTCCCGGTCCCAAAATGCCGACAGCTTTTTGATTTCCTCGTCCTCTTGCTCCGCTTCCGTCGGCTGTGGAGCCGGCTCCGAAAAATACGCATCCATGTCCACTTTCCGGTCGTCGAAAATCCAGACGCCGGGGTCAAGCGTGATCGTAAACTTCACCTTTCCTGTCAGCACAATAATATCGTTCATGAAACACCTCTCCTCTGCATGTTCCCACCGTTTTTAGTATAATAATAATGAAAGAGCTTGTCATGTTCCAGGCCCGGTTGCTGTCAACGGTTTCAACTTGCAAAATGGCTTGTTTCACGTTAAGATGTAAAGAAGGATAGGGGAGAGAACGGAGGGATCGATGTGACGGACGAATCGATGAGCTATCGGGAGAAGGCGTACGCGCTTTTACAAGCGGATGCAGAGAAAATCATCCAACTCATCCGCGTGCAAATGGACCATTTGACGATGCCGCAATGTCCGGTGTATGAAGAAGTGCTTGACACGCAAATGTTCGGGTTGTCACGGGAAATTGATTTTGCGGTGCGCCTCGGGCTTGTGGAGGCGAAAGACGGAAAGGCGCTCCTTGACCGGCTTGAGCGCGAACTTTCCACGTTGCACGAGGCCGTGGCCAAAAAGCGCGTGCGATAAAGGATATATAAAACAACTCAAACGATTGGTTTCCCGTCGTTTGAGTTTTTCTGTTTTTCGGCAGGAAAACAGCGCGCCGCTGCGAATGATTTTAAGTACATACATGTTCACAGGGAAGAGGAACGATGGAACGACAATTATGGAAAAAAGTATTGAAGTGCTATGATTATCCGCTGATCACCGCGGTCATCATGCTGTCGTTGTTCGGATTGATTATGGTGTACAGCTCAAGCATGGTCACCGCTGTCATCCGCTTTGAAGTGCCAAGCGACTATTTTTACGAGCGGCAAAAACTGTGGCTGATTGCCGGATTCATCGCGTTCGCCATCATGATGGCGATTCCGTATAAAGTGTGGCGGGCGGAGCGATGGGTGAAACTCGTCTTTTTTGCTTCTCCATTGATGCTGATCGCCGTCGCTTTTCTCGGCCATACGGCCAACAACGCAACAAGCTGGTTTCGCGTCGGGGCGCTTTCGATCCAACCGGCGGAGCTCGCGAAGCTCGGTCTGATTTTATACTTGGCCGCAGCGTTCGCCAACAAGCGGAAGCGGCTGGCCGAGCCGGCGAAAAGCAATTTGTTCCCCATTTATTATACATTGGTGATTTGTTTCCTGATTGCCATACAGCCTGACTTCGGAACGGCGGCGATCGTGTTTGCCATCGCGATGTGCATCATTGTTTCGTCCGGTTTGCGCCTCGTGTTGCTTCTAAAGCAGCTGCTTTTTTTTACATTGATCGGGACGGTGCTGTCACCGTTTTGGCTCCCGGTTGCCGGCAAAAAAATTTTTTCTCCTGAACGGGTATCGCGTCTTTACAGCTTTTTGGATCCATTTCAATACGCAAACGGCGATGGCTACCAGCTCGTGAATTCGTATTTGGCGATCGGGCTTGGCGGGCTGAAAGGAGTGGGGCTTGGCAAAGGCATTCAAAAATACGGCTACCTGCCAGAGTCGCACACCGATTTTATTATGGCGGTCATCGCCGAAGAGCTCGGCTTATTTGGTGTAGCGTTCACGCTTGGGTTATTGGCGTTTATCGTGCTGCGCGGGCTTTGGATTGCCCGCCGCTCCCACGATGCGTTTGGGAGCCTGCTTGCGATCGGCATCTCCGTCATGATCGGCTTTCAAACGTTCATTAACGTTGGTGGGGTCGTTGGCCTTATTCCGATTACAGGGGTGCCGCTGCCGCTCGTCAGCTATGGGGGAACGTCGCTTGTCCTGACCATGGCTTCGCTCGGTCTGCTTGTGAACATTTCTATGTTTGCAAAGTACGAACAACGGTATAAAAAAGCGGAAAAAACGATGGTCAGCAAACAGAAAAGAGGTCTGACTTTTTAGAAAGTGTATTTACAAATCGGCAAAACTTTTATACTTTTATTAAATAAAGGAGGAGGGACAGAATGAGGACAAGACGAATTCGCAAAGTGCTGGCAGCCAACCGCGGAGAGATCGCCATTCGCGTTTTCCGCGCCTGCACGGAGCTTGATATCCGCACCGTGGCGATTTATTCGAAGGAAGACGCCGGATCGTACCACCGCTACAAAGCGGATGAGGCGTATTTAGTCGGGGAAGGGAAAAAACCGATCGAAGCGTACTTGGACATCGAAGGCATCATTGAGATCGCCAAAGCCCACGATGTTGATGCCATCCACCCGGGATATGGGTTTTTGTCGGAAAACATTCAATTTGCCAAACGGTGCCGCGAAGAGGGGATTATTTTCATCGGCCCGAATGAAGAACATTTGGATATGTTCGGCGATAAAGTGAAAGCGCGGCATGCGGCCATGAAGGCGGGCATTCCGGTCATCCCGGGCAGCGACGGACCGGTCGGCGGCCTTGAGGATGTCGTCCGCTTTGCCGAGACGCACGGATACCCGATCATCATTAAAGCGGCGCTTGGCGGCGGCGGCCGGGGCATGCGCATCGTCCGCTCAAAGTCGGAAGTGAAGGAAGCGTTTGAGCGGGCTAAGTCGGAAGCGAAAGCGGCGTTTGGCAGCGATGACGTTTATGTCGAAAAGCTGATTGAAAAGCCGAAGCATATTGAAGTGCAAATTTTGGGCGACCACGAAGGAAACATCGTTCACCTTTATGAACGCGACTGCTCGGTGCAGCGCCGCCATCAAAAAGTCGTGGAAGTCGCGCCGAGCGTCTCGTTGTCGGACGAGCTGCGCGAGCGCATTTGCGAGGCGGCGGTCCGGCTCATGAGAAGCGTCGGCTACGTCAACGCTGGCACGGTTGAGTTTCTCGTCTCCGGGGATGAGTTTTATTTCATCGAAGTCAATCCGCGCATTCAAGTTGAGCATACGATCACCGAAATGATCACCGGGATTGACATCGTCCAGTCGCAAATTTTAATCGCCGACGGATTTTCGCTCCACAGCCCGGAAGTCGGCATTCCCAAGCAGGAGGACATCCGCATCAACGGCTACGCCATTCAGTCGCGGGTGACGACGGAAGACCCGCTCAACAACTTTATGCCGGATACGGGAAAAATTATGGCGTACCGTTCCGGCGGCGGTTTTGGCGTGCGCTTGGACGCCGGCAATGGCTTCCAAGGGGCGGTCATTACGCCGTATTACGATTCGCTGCTCGTGAAAGTGTCGACATGGGCGTTGACGTTTGAGCAGGCGGCAAGAAAAATGTTGCGCAACTTGCGCGAATTCCGCATCCGCGGCATTAAAACGAACATCCCGTTTTTGGAAAACGTCGTGCAGCATCCGAAATTTTTGTCAGGGGAATACGATACGTCATTTATCGATACGACGCCGGAATTGTTTGTATTCCCGCGCCGAAAAGACCGCGGGACGAAAATGCTTACGTACATCGGCACCGTGACGGTCAACGGCTTCCCTGGCATCGGCAAAAAGAAAAAGCCGGTGTTTGACAAACCGCGCGTGCCGAAGGTGAGCCAAACGGAACCGATCCCAGCGGGAACGAAGCAAATTTTGGATGAACGCGGACCTGAAGGGCTTGTTCGCTGGATCCAGGAGCAGCCGCGCGTGCTCTTGACCGATACGACGTTCCGTGACGCTCATCAGTCGTTGTTGGCGACCCGCGTCCGCACGATCGACTTGTTGCGGATCGCTGAGCCGACGGCGCGTTTGCTGCCCAACTTATTCTCGCTTGAGATGTGGGGCGGGGCGACGTTTGATGTGGCATACCGCTTTTTGAAAGAAGATCCGTGGGACCGGCTGCTCAAGCTGCGCGAGCGCATCCCGAACGTGCTGTTCCAGATGCTTCTTCGCTCGGCCAACGCCGTGGGGTATAAAAACTATCCCGACAACGTCATCCGCGAGTTCGTTGAAAAATCGGCGCAAGCCGGCATTGATGTGTTCCGCATTTTCGATAGCCTAAACTGGGTGAAAGGGATGACGGTGGCGATCGATGCCGTCCGGCAAAGCGGCAAAATCGCCGAGGCGGCTATTTGCTATACAGGCGATATTTTGGACCCGAACCGGCCGAAGTATAATTTGGATTATTACAAAGCCTTGGCGAAAGAGCTCGAGCAAGCCGGTGCGCACATTTTAGGCATTAAGGATATGGCCGGCCTGTTGAAGCCGCAGGCGGCGTACGTGCTCATTTCCGCGCTCAAGGAAACGGTCGACATTCCGATCCATTTGCATACGCATGACACGAGCGGCAACGGCATTTACACGTACGCCAAAGCGATCGAAGCCGGCGTCGATATCGTCGATGTCGCCGTCAGCTCGATGGCCGGCTTGACGTCGCAGCCGAGCGCCAATACGCTCTACTATGCCTTTGAAGGAACGGAGCGGGCGCCGGAGGTCGATATTTACAGCTTGGAGCAGTTGGCCCGCTATTGGGAAGACGTGCGCAAATTTTATCAGGAGTTTGAAAGCGGTATGAACGCCCCGCATACGGAAGTATATATGCATGAGATGCCAGGCGGCCAGTACAGCAACTTGCAGCAGCAGGCGAAAGCGGTCGGCCTCGGCGATCGGTGGGATGAAGTGAAAGAAATGTACCGCCGCGTCAACGACTTGTTCGGCGACATCGTCAAAGTGACGCCATCATCGAAAGTTGTCGGCGACATGGCGCTTTACATGGTGCAAAACAACTTGACGGAGCAAGACATTTTTGAACGCGGCGAAACGCTCAATTTCCCAGACTCGGTCGTGGAGTTTTTCGAAGGCTATTTAGGCCAGCCGCACGGCGGGTTCCCGAAAGAGCTGCAGCGCATTATTTTGAAAGGGCGCGAACCGATCACCGTTCGTCCGGGCGAGCTGCTTGAGCCGGTTGATTTCGAGCAAATCAAGCGGGAGCTGTATGACAAGCTCGGCCGCGAAGTGACCGACTTTGACGCCATTGCCTATGCGCTTTATCCGAAAGTGTTTTTGGAATATGCCGAAACGGTGGAAAAATACGGCGATATTTCAGTGCTCGATACGCCGACGTTCCTGTATGGCATGCGCCTTGGCGAAGAGATCGAAGTGGAGATCGAGCGCGGCAAAACGCTGATCGTCAAGCTCGTGTCGATCGGCCAGCCGCAGGCGGACGGCACGCGCGTCGTTTACTTCGAGCTGAACGGCCAGCCGCGCGAAGTCATCATCCGCGATGAAAGCATCAAAGCGGCCGTCGCTGAGCGCATCAAAGCCGATCGGACGAATCCGAACCACATTGCCGCCACGATGCCGGGCACGGTCGTGAAAGTGCTCGTGGAGAAAGGGGAAAAAGTTGACAAAGGCGACCATTTGATGGTTACGGAAGCGATGAAGATGGAAACGACGGTGCAGGCGCCGTTTGCCGGCATTGTCAAAGATATTTACGTCAAAAGCGGCGATGCCATTCAAGCGGGGGATTTGCTAATTGAGCTGTCCAAATGAAACTGTCCATCGCGCGCAAAAAGAGGGTGTCCCAAAAGGATCGGGATACCCTCTTTCGTTGCTCTATATACGTGCTGACTGCTTCTGCTGCACGATAGGTTGTGCCTATCTTGAAGGCAGACAACCTTTTGGGTCAGCCCCTTTTGGTTTGCTGACCGACGAACGTCATTTCAACGTCGCCGGCGCCGCTTCCCCAGCTGAATGGTCGGCGGCTTTTACCGGCGCGCGGCGGGTGCGGAGCGCCAAAAGCAATAAATAGCTGAGCACACCGAACAGGCAGGAAATGAAAAAGGCATGCGCCAAGGCAATGTATAAATTCAGCTGCGTAAAAACGACAAGCGCTCCAGTCGTCATTTGCGCGAGCACGAGCAAAAGGGCGATGAGCCATCCGTAGTAGATGACCGGCTGCCTGCGGTAATGGCGGACGGCATGTATTGCGGCGGCGGCGATCCAAATGATGATGACAGCAGCGGCCAATCGATGGCCCATCTGCACCCATTCATGAAACTGAACCGGGAGGAGGCGCGTTTTCGCGCAAAGCGGCCAGCTCGGACAAGCGAGGCTGGCGTTCGTATGGCGCACGAGCGCTCCGGTGTAGACGACGATGTATGAGTATATGGTGATGCCGTAAATATGAAACCGCATTTTGCCGTCAAGCGAAAGCGAAGCGGCGGAAAACGTTTTGTCGATTTCAAAAATCAATAGCGTCAATAGCAGCACAGCGGCAAACGAAATGAGCGAAATGCCGAAATGCAAGGCGAGGACGAAATCGGACTGCCCCCACACGACCGCGGCGGCGCCGATCAGCCCTTGCAAGACGAGAAAGACAAACGATATGACCGCTAAAAACTTCGTCTCCTGCACATGGCCAATGGCTCTCCATGCCCAGATGGAAAGGATGAGCACCATGATGCCGGCAAGGCCGGAAACGAGTCGATGGCTCAGCTCGATGATGAGCTCAGGCGTAATGTGATCCGGCACCCATTGGCCGTTGCACAGCGGCCATGATCGGCCGCACCCCATGCCGGAGCCGGTTTTGGTCACAAGCGCTCCGCCAATTAAAACAAACAACATTGCCAACGTGGTTGCCGAGGCAAACCATTTCAGTGAACGTTGCAAAATCTTCACCTTCTTGTATTGAGAAATTGTGATTTTGTCCATATTAGTAAAGTGATGGATTTTATTGCAGCCAACCGTGTCGCTAAGCCAAGTCTATTTTACACGATGGCGCCGGGAAACACAAAATGACGTTTGCATATTGAATAAGTCGATTAAGTTTGCTAGAAATATTAATGGGACAAGCGAATGAACCGTTTGGGGCATACGGATTCAAAAATTTGACACAAATTATTCAAAAAAAGTTCACATGATGAGGAAAAAATGTGATTTAATATAAAGAGGAAACAGCCCGTTTTTGCTATTTGGCGTTGGAAAGAATTTCAGGCAACATCACGGCGCCGGCCGGGCAAGGAGCGGCGCAGCGAGGAGGAACAGGAGACATGGCCGAATTGAAAGCGGTGCACCAGGATGCGGCCGATGCCGGTCATCGCTCGCATGTGAGCGTCAAGGCAGTTTGGAGAGAGTTATCGTCTGTTGTGAAAATCGGAATCGTCAATTCCAATTTGATTACGACGTTCGCCGGGATGTGGCTGGCGTTTTATTTTACTGGGGAACACTTTTTGGAGAACCTGCATCTTGTCTTTTTCACACTGTTTGGAGCAGCGCTTGTCATCGCGGGTTCATGCGCCATCAACAACTACATTGACCGCGACATTGATCAATATATGGAGCGGACGAAAGCACGCCCGACCGTCACCGGGACGATGGATCCGCGGCGGGTGCTTTGGCTTGGGATTGGTCTTGTCGCAATCGGCGAGATGAGCTTGCTTATGACAACGGTTACGGCTGCCGTCGTTGGATTGATCGGTATGGCGACGTACGTCTTTTTATACACCCTTTGGACGAAGCGCCATTACACGATCAACACCGTTGTCGGCAGCATTTCCGGCGCGGTGCCGCCGGTTATCGGCTGGACGGCGGTCGATCCGGAGTTTCATATTGTTCCGCTCATCTTGTTTTTGATCATGTTTTTATGGCAGCCGCCGCACTTTTTGGCGTTGGCGATGAAGCGATGCGAAGAATACCGTGCAGCCGGCATCCCGATGCTGCCGGTCGTCCATGGATTCGCCATGACGAAGCGGCAAATCATCGTTTGGGTGGCATGTTTGCTGCCGTTGCCGTTTTACTTGTTCTCGCTTGGCGTTCCATTTTTAATCGTGGCCACGCTGCTCAATGTCGGCTGGCTGCTGCTGGGATTGGCAGGTTTGAAAATGAAAGATGACATCAAATGGGCGAAGTGGATGTTCGTCTATTCGCTCAATTACTTGACGATTTTGTTCGTGGCGATGATCATCGCGACGCTTTGGTGAATTAAGATAAAATTCTTTCTTTAGTGAAAGAATTTATATACATTTATCCATCAAAGAAAGAGGGGTTTGATTAGGCTATGAACAAGGGGCTCTGTAACTGGCGCTTATTTTCCCTGTTCGGGATGATGGCGCTGTTGCTCGCCGGTTGCGGCAAACCGTTTTTATCGACGCTCCAGCCCGCCGGTGAAGTAGCGGACATGCAGTATTCGCTCATGTTGTTGAGCACATCGATCATGGTGCTCGTCATTGTCGTCGTGGCGATCATCTTCGTTTACGTTGTCATCCGCTTCCGGCGGCGCAAGGGGGAAGAAAATAAAATCCCGAAGCAAGTGGAAGGGAACCATAAACTGGAAATTATCTGGACTGTCATTCCGATCATCCTCTTGCTCATTTTGGCCGTGCCGACGGTATCAACCACGTTTAAACTGGCCGATGTCAAGGCGATGAACGACAAAAAACGAGATAAGGATACAGTTGTCGTCAATGTTCGCGCCAACCAATACTGGTGGGAGTTTGAATATCCGGATTACGGCATTATCACGAGCCAAGATTTGGTCGTGCCGACGAATGAAAAAGTGTATTTCAACTTGATTGCGTCGGATGTCAAACATTCGTTCTGGATTCCGGCGGTCGGCGGCAAAATGGATACGAACACCGACAACAAAAACCAATTTTGGCTTGTTTTTGATCAAAAAGCGACCGATAAGGCCGGCGGCGTCTTTTACGGCAAATGTGCGGAGCTTTGCGGTCCGTCCCATGCGCTGATGGACTTTAAAGTTCGGCCGTTGCCGCGCGACCAATTTGACGCCTGGGTGAAAAAGATGCAAAATGCGAAAAAACCGGTTGTCACCGATCCGGTTGCCAAAGAAGGCGAAGCGATTTTCAATAAAAGCTGTATTGGCTGCCATGCGGTGACGCCTGTGGACAAGCGTCCGGAACAGGCACGCACAGCGCCGAACTTGGCGAACTTTGGCGATCGCGAACGAATCGCCGGTATTTTGGAGCATAACGAAGAAAATCTGAAAAAATGGCTGAGAGACCCGAACAGCGTGAAGCCTGGAAATAAAATGGCGGGTACATATGGCCACTTGACGGAAGAGCAAATTGACGCATTGGCGAAATATTTGATGAGCTTAAAAGTGGAATAAAGCATGAGAAGGAGGTTTCACCGTGAGTACAATCGCGCGCAAAAAGGGTGTTGGCGCCGTTTTGTGGGATTATTTGACAACGGTCGACCATAAAAAAATCGCCCATCTGTACTTGATTTCCGGCGGGTTTTTCTTCCTGCTCGGTGGTCTCGAGGCGTTGTTCATCCGCATTCAGCTCGCCAAGCCGAACAACGATTTCCTTGTCGGCGGCTTGTATAACGAAGTGCTGACGATGCATGGAACGACGATGATTTTCTTGGCTGCGATGCCGCTTGTTTTCGCCTTTATGAACGCAGTCGTGCCGCTGCAGATCGGCGCGCGCGACGTCGCGTTCCCGTTTTTGAACGCTCTTGGATTCTGGATGTTTTTCTTCGGTGGTTTGTTTTTGAACTGTTCATGGTTTTTAGGCGGCGCACCGGACGCTGGTTGGACGTCGTATGCGTCGCTGTCGCTTGACTCAAAAGCGCATCATGGCATCGACTTTTATACGCTCGGGCTGCAAATTTCCGGCTTCGGAACGATCATGGGTGCCATTAACTTTCTTGTGACGATCATCAACATGCGCGCTCCGGGCATGACGTTTATGCGCATGCCGATGTTCACATGGGCGACGTTTGTGACGTCGGCGCTCATCTTGTTTGCGTTTCCGCCGCTTACGGTCGGCTTGATTTTCATGATGATGGATCGATTGTTTGGCGGCAACTTCTACAATCCAGCTGCCGGCGGCAATACGATCATCTGGGAGCACTTGTTCTGGGTGTTCGGCCATCCGGAAGTATACATCCTTGTCTTGCCGGCGTTCGGCATTTTCTCGGAAATTTTCGCGACGTTCTCGCGCAAACGCCTATTCGGTTATTCGTCAATGGTGTTTGCGACGGTGCTTATTGCTTTCTTAGGGTTCAT
Source organism: Geobacillus sp. G4 (assembly GCF_040327975.1). Taxonomy (NCBI): domain Bacteria; kingdom Bacillati; phylum Bacillota; class Bacilli; order Caryophanales; family Anoxybacillaceae; genus Geobacillus; species Geobacillus sp. G4. Next base: position 303,847 of record NZ_JBEPJY010000001.1, on the reverse strand, counting down.
GGTATGGGCGCACCATATGTTCACGGTCGGGATGGGGCCGATTGCGAACGCCATCTTTGCCGTCGCGACGATGACGATCGCCGTTCCGACAGGAGTCAAAATTTTCAACTGGCTGTTTACGATGTGGGGCGGAAGCATCAAATTCACAACGCCGATGCATTATGCCGTCGCCTTCATCCCGTCGTTCGTCATGGGCGGGGTGACCGGGGTTATGTTGGCGTCGGCGGCGGCGGACTATCAATACCATGACAGCTATTTCGTCGTTGCGCACTTCCATTACGTCATCGTCGGCGGGGTTGTGTTCGCTTTGCTTGCCGGCACGCATTATTGGTGGCCGAAAATGTTTGGCCGCATGCTGAATGAAACGCTCGGCAAAATTACGTTCTGGCTGTTCTTTATCGGGTTCCATTTAACGTTCTTTATTCAGCACTTCCTTGGTTTGACAGGGATGCCGCGGCGCGTGTTTACGTATTTGCCGCATCAAGGATGGGAGACTGGCAACTTGATCAGTACGATCGGCGCGTTCTTTATGGCGGCCGCCACGGTCATTTTGCTCATTAACATCGTGATTACAACCGCAAAAGGAGAAAAAGTGGCGGGCGATGCGTGGGGCGACGGCCGCACGCTCGAATGGGCGATCGCTTCGCCGCCGCCGGTGTACAATTTTGCCCAACTGCCGCTCGTCCGCGGGCTGGACGCTTTCTGGCTCGAAAAAATGGAAGGCAAAAACGAATTGACGCCAGCCGAACCGCTTGGCGACATCCATATGCCGAATTCGTCGTTCCTGCCGTTTGTCATTGCGTTCGGTCTGTTTGTCGCCGCCTTCGGCTTTACGTATCATAACGATGCTGGATGGGGCTTGCCGGTCGGCATTCTTGGCCTGCTCATTACGCTCGGTTCGATGTTCTTGCGCTCGGTGATCGATGATCACGGCTTCCACATCCATAAAGAAGAAGTGCTTGAACTTGAGAAGAAGGGGGCGAACGCCTGATGCATGCAGAGGAAAAATTGACGGCCGAGACGTTTCCGGCCGCGCCGGAACGCGCCACCCTTGAGGGGAAAAATAAGTTTCTTGGCTTCTGGCTCTTTTTAGGCGGAGAGACGGTGCTGTTCGCCTCTCTCTTCGCCACCTATTTGGCGCTCAAAGATAAAACGAACGGCGGCCCTTCGGCGGAAGAACTGTTCCAAATGCCGGTCGTGTTCATGGCGACGATGCTGCTGCTAACCAGCAGCTTGACGAGCGTGTATGCCATTTATCATATGAAAAACTTTGACTTTAAAAAGATGCAGCTCTGGTTTGGCATTACCGTTTTGCTTGGCGCCGGCTTTTTGGGCTTGGAAATTTACGAGTTCAATGAATATGTGCATGAAGGCCATAAGTTTACGACCAGCGCTTTCGCTTCAGCGTTCTACACGCTCGTTGGCACGCACGGAAGCCACGTCGCGTTCGGGTTGCTTTGGATTTTGACGCTCATGATTCGCAACGCTAAGCGTGGGTTGAATTTATACAACGCCCCGAAGTTTTACGTCGCGAGCCTTTATTGGCACTTCATCGATGTTGTCTGGGTGTTCATTTTTACCGTTGTATACTTGATGGGAATGGTGGGGTGAACGTATGGCGAACCAAACGAATTCAGGAAATGAGCGCATCGACTTAGCGTATCGCCGCCGGAAAAATGCGGAAGAAATGCGCCATCAAATGATTGCATTCGTTTTGATGATTTTGTTGACGCTCATTGCCTTCGCCGCCGTTGGTTACGAAGAGTTTTCCCATTGGTTTGTCGTTCCGTTTATTTTGCTTTTAGCCGCCGTGCAGGTCGCATTTCAGCTGTATTATTTCATGCACATGAGCCATAAAGGCCACGAATTCCCGGCGATGTTTATTTACGGCGGTGTGGCGGTTATGCTTCTACTTGTTTGGGCGTTTACAACAGTCGTTTGGTGGTAAGAAAAGGGGGAATCGGTTTTTGCACCGGTTTCCCCTTTTTCAATAGCCTTGGCGCGGCGTCGTATAGTATAATGGGAAAGGACAAATCAGGAGGGGATTCGTATGTTTCAATCGCTGCAAATGTTTGGCCCCGTTGCCCTTTGGAGTCCGTTTTTTTTGCTTATGTTAGCGGCGGTTGCGTTGCTGTACATTGGGATCACCGGGCCATGGCGGCAGCGTTTCGGCCTCGGTGATGCCGTTTCGGAGAAGCAGAAAGCGTATTTTTTGACCGGGATTGCGCTTCTTTATATATGCAAAGGGTCTCCGTTGGATTTGATGGGCCATTTGACGTTCACCGCCCATATGGTGCAAATGGCAGTGCTGTATTTGATCGTGCCGCAATGTTTTATTTTAGGCATTCCGGCGCCGCTTTATGAGCGCGCATTCCGCATCACAGCAGTGCGCCGCGTGTTTCGGCTGTTGACAAAGCCAATTGTGGCGTTGCTGCTGTTTAACGGCTTGTTTTCGCTTTATCACGTTCCATTCATTTTTGACGCTGTGAAAATGAATATGTGGCTGCATGCGTTTGTTACCTCGGTCATTTTCGTTGCCGCGTTTTGCATGTGGTGGCCGCTTGTCAACAAGCTGCCCGATTGGCAAACGTTGTCCGGCCTAAAAAAAATGGGTTACATTTTCGCTGACGGCATGCTGTTGACCCCGGCTTGCGCGCTCATCATTTTTACCGATACGCCGCTTTATGCGACGTATACTGACCCGAAAGCATGGATGGCCGCGCTGGCTCTATGCGTTCCTCAAGGGACGCTGGCTTCGCTTGATTTGACCGGGCCGCAAATGTTTTTATCGATGTCGCCGCTCCATGATCAGCAGCTCGGCGGAGTGTTGATGAAAATCATCCAGGAAATCGTGTACGGGACGATGCTGTTCTTCATCTTCACCGAATGGTATCGGAAGGAGCGGGAGAAAGAGCCAAGCATGGATATGGAGCCGCGGCCGACCAAACTGTAAAGCGCGGTTGGCCGCCAACGATGAACAAAGAAGAAAGGGAGAGAAGCGATGGCCGTTTTACCGACAATCAGCACGAGCTGCATCGTGATCAGCGCTTTGCTTGTTGCTTATGGGTGGTATTTGATCAGCCGCAGGCGGATCGAAGCGCATAAAAAGGTGATGCTGACGGCAGCGGTGTTTGCTTTGCTGTTTTTCACCATTTACATGTCGCGGACGTTGTTTATCGGCAATACGAGCTTTGGCGGGCCGGAGAACGTCAAAGTGTACTATACGCTGTTTCTTATTTTCCATATTGTGCTGGCGACAGTTGGCGCCGTATTTGGCCTTGTCACGATTTGGACGGGATTGAAAGACAAGAGGGCCCGCCATCGTCGGCTTGGGCCGATCACCAGCATCATTTGGTTTGGCAGCGCCTCAACCGGGGTCGTCGTCTATTGGCTGCTTTATGTCCTCTATCCAGGGGGCCAAACGACGTCGCTCATCAAGGCGGTGCTCGGTTTTTAACCGGCGGGCAAGGAGCAAGGGCAGCGGCGGTTGCATAGCATAGAATACAACACGCCTGTATAGACGTGATTTTGTGCAGCGGGGGGGGGAAGGCGGTGAACACGTTTCGCTATCGGAAACGGAGCGCCGTAGAGGCGACGCTATTGACAATTGTCATGATGTGTGTGCGCGGCCAGACGGAGGTCGCCCTTGACGATTGTGAGGTGTTCATCACCGTTGCTCAAGGCGGGCGGTGCCGCGTCACGGTAAAGATGTCCATTCGATATGGGGCGCCGGTGATGGAAGTTTGCCGCCAGCTGCAACAGCATATTGCCGAGGAGATCGCCGCGATGACGCCATATGTCGCCGAGGCGGTCGACATTGTTGTCAAACGGCTTGTCATGCCGGAAAAAAACGCATGAGAACCGCGCTCTCATGCGTTTTTTGATTATTCTTTGATTTTTTCAAGCTCGCTTTTGACCTGCGCCAACACGTTTTGGCATTGGCTGACAAGAGAGGACGGAAAATGCTCATCATCGCCGTATTCGACGCCGTGTGGATAGTAATGTTTCCCTAAAATCGGCGTGAGCAGCTTAATGAGTGCATAGCGCGAATCGACGTTTCCCTCAATGGCGTATCCTTGAACGCGCAAATAGTAGGTGCCTTCTTTCACGACGTATTTCCGGTCGTATGTGACCCGTTCATAATCCCATTGCGCCGCGCGTACAAAGCCGAGGCGCTCCATAATGTCATCAAGGCGGGATAGTTCGACCGTCTGATTTTCCAGTCCGGTATTTTCAAACTTCATCCTTCTTCCTCCTAACAACACAGTATGTAAAAGCGCCAAACAGGAAATCATCCCCTCATTTATAATAGTACGAAAACGGTTTGCTTTTCAACGAATTGTTTGCCGTTGTTTCCGTTTCGCTCGCATTTTTTTGTGTGATCCGGCGCACAATACGGGTAGAAAGGAGAGACGAAGAATGCAAACGGTACGGGACGTCATGTCAACGGATGTGCAATATTGCACCCCCCTTGACAATCTCTACGAAGCGGCGGTAAAAATGCGCGATTTCAACGTCGGGGCGATTCCGATTGTCGATGACGGCCGCCTTGTCGGAATGATTACCGACCGCGATATTGTCGTGCGCGGCATGGCTGAAAAACGTCCTGGTTCGACTGCGGTGACGGAAGTGATGAGCCGCGATCTCGTCACGCTTTCTCCGGACGATTCGGTGCAAAAGGCAGCAGATATGATGGCACGTCACCAAATTCGCCGCCTCCCGGTCGTAGAAAACGGGCGTTTGGTCGGCATCATCTCGCTCGGCGATTTGGCGACGAACCGCTATTCTGATGAACGCGCGGGTCGTGCGTTAAGCGAGATTTCCGAACAAGACGCCATCCATTGACAAATGCAACGGACACGGCTTCTTTCGAGGAGGAGCGCTCTTTTTGGGTGTCCTCTTTTTTTTGCCTCTAAAAAACGGCTATAATGGCAATAAGGAGATTGCGCAGAAAGCGGGAGTTGCCGTGTGAAATGGTTTTTCCTTTTTTTGTTTTTCTTGATTGGATTGTATTATTTTGTGCCGAGTCCGCCGCCCCCGAGCCCCCCGGAGCAGCCAGAGACGAATCGATACATGTTGAAAGAGCCGAAGGCGACGGCCGGCATCGTTGCGTTGATCGGGCAATCGGCGCAAGAGGCGAAAAAACTGTTTGGCGCCCCAGACCGAATCGACCCGTCAGCTTACGGATATGACTGGTGGGTGTACAGCCGTCGACCCGAGTCGTACGTGCAGATTGGCATCTTGCGCGGTCGCGTCGTCACCGCCCTTGTCGGCGGAGAGAAGGTGAACGTTGAACCGTTTGCGGTCGGCCAGCGGTTGCAGACGATTTTTCAAACGATGCCGGTGCTATCGAACATTGAGATTAAGCTAGGCAACGGGACATACCGGTTTGAGCTGTCTGAACAAGATTACTCATCAAGGCCGGTTGTCAAAGTTGGCAGCGTCTACGCTCAGCTGTATGTTGACCGCTTTACCGGCGAGGTGGCGGCGATCCGCCTGATGGATGCAGAAACGTTCGTCAAGTTGCGGCCGTACGAGCTCGTTTACCGCGGCAGCCTGCCGGCGGCCGCGCCGCTGTCGGAAGAAAAGCGACAGGCTGTTGATGCGGCCAACGCGAAGCAAATTTTTGACTGGACGAATTTGATCCGCCGTCGCCATGGGCTTTCCTCTCTCATGTGGGATGACAAGGCCGCTGCCGCTGCGGAAAAACATAGCCGAGATATGCATGATCACCAGTTTTTCTCCCACGAGTCGCCGCAGTATGGCGATTTATCGAGGCGGCTTGGCGCGCTTCACATTCCGTTCCAGCTTGCCGGGGAAAATATCGCCGCCCATCAAGTCGATGGCGTTGAGGCGACCATCGGATGGCTGAACAGCCAAAACCATCGGAAAATTATGTTGAACGAAGAGTTCACCCGCTTGGGCGTTGGCGTCTACGCCGATTACTATACGCAAAACTTCTTTACGCCGCTCTAAAAATTGGGCGCACCTCTCTTTGTTGGATGCGATATGATATGGCAGATAGGCATGAGTGGACGAAAGGGATGAGAACCGCCATGGTCAAGCCTCTGCATCCTTCCGTTGAACAGTTTAAACAGTTTGTGAAAAAACATCCAAAAATCATCCAAGAGGTGCGCAGTGGCAAAAAGACGTGGAAACAAGTGTATGAGGATTGGTATTTGTTCGGGGAAGACGATGACATATGGGAGCCGTATCGGGAAACAAACGGTGCGGCAAAAGAGGAGGAAAAAGGAACGAACAAATGGCTCGATAAGCTCGCGTCTATGCTTGGACAGATCGATGCAGCCGATGTGCAAAAACATTTGGCGAACGTCCAGCAGGCGATCGCGGCGATCCAAAGCATTCTTTCCGAATTTCAAGGGGCCGGTCAAGAACAAAGAAACAAAGAAGCGCATCCGTTTTCGTTCCGCAAAGATTAAAGGGTGGTGGCGATGAGGAAAGATGTATGGCAATATGTGCAAGGAACACCGATGTTGCGCGCGTTTTTGCGCGAACAGCCGCGCTGGTACCGGCTCCTTGCCCGCCGTCCGCATGAACTGTCGACGTTCCAATTGGCCGCCTTGCGCCACTATGAGCTGACGATCCCTGACAAAGTGGAAAGAATCTCCCAATCGTTGCAAATGGCGTCGCTTATGTGGCAAATGTTTAAAGCCATGCGCGACTAATCGGGCGGCCAATGGCAAAGACTAGTTTCGAAAGGGAGTGATGTCTTTGCCAAAGTGGTTTGCATGGTTTGCGGTTGTCATATTGCTTGCGGCGTATGCCTTCTTTGAGCCGGCGCCGTCGTCCTCCGCTCACGCCGAAGCAGTGGGCGGTCCGCTTCAGGTGAAGCATGAAGTGAAAGGAAGCGACGTATTCATTGAATGTGTTGCCGTCCACTTTCCGTTCCGCAAAGGGAGCGGCGGCGGACACATTAATGTCTATGTCAACGGGCAAAAAATGACGGAAGTATACACGGCCGCCTTTATCGTGCGCGGTTTGCCGAGCGGGAAACATACCATCCGTCTTGAGCTCGTCTACAATGATGGGAAAGCAACCGGCATGACGCACGAATTTGACGTCGCCATCCGATAGAGATGACGACGATCGTTTAAAAGGCGAACAGAGGCGATTCGGCACAGTCTGGATCGCCTTTTTTGTTTGCTTCTTTGCTATCTCTTTCCTTTTCATTTTCTTTTCGTTCATGGTATGATGGATAATGGAGGTGCCATTTGGTGAAGATTGCGACTCTCGAGCGCATCGAGATTTTAGATAAAGCAGAAGCGTTGGCCAAAATGATTGTCGAGTCGGACGTGGCGGACGAATACCGCCGCGCCTTTTGGCGGCTGAAGCAAGACCGCCGCGCCCAGCAGCTGATCGCTCGCTTTGTCAAGCTGAAGGAGCGCTACGAAGAAGTGCAGCGCTTCGGAAAATACCATCCTGATTACCGCGACGTGATGAAAGAAGTGCGCGAAGCGAAGCGGGAGCTCGATTTGCATGAGACGGTCGCCGCCTTTAAGGAGGCGGAGAAGGCGATGCAAGAGTTGCTTGATGAGATCAGCGTGCTGATCGGCAAAGCGGTGTCCGAACATGTGAAAGTGCCGACCGGAAATCCGTACTTTTTGTCGGCGGGCTGTTCCGGTGGCTGCGGGGCGGGCGGAAGCTGCGGCTGCCGCACATAAAAAAGGGGAAGGGACTATGTTTCCAAAACGGCAAGGGATTATCGTTTGGCTTCATTCGCTGAAATATGGGAAACAGTTGCGCAAGTTCGGCAACATTCATTACATTTCCAAACGGCTGAAGTATGCTGTTCTGTATTGTGATATGGAGCAAGTCGACCATGTAATGAAAAAGCTCGCCTCGCTTCCGTTCGTCAAGCGGGTCGAGCCGTCGTACCGCCCATTTTTAAAACTGGAATTTGAATCGAAAGGGGAGAAGGAAAAAGACTCCCCGTATCCGCTTGGATGAAGGAAAACAGCGGGTCGAAAAAAAGCCGGCACCGGCTTTTCGACCCGCTGTTTCTTTGTTTACTGCAGCGGCGGGATGAAGCGATTCATCCGCATAATGCCGATCAAATGTTGGTAATATAAATCGGGTTCAGCGAACATCGTCGATGGCTTAACATCAAGGTGAATGACGTCCATGCCCAGTTCCTTTGCGGTTTCCATAAATAGTTCGTACCGTTTGTTTGGCTTGACGGACGGATCGGGAATGCCTTCACGGCAAATGTAAAGTGGTTGGAAATCGCCGGGATCCGTCGGATGAAGGACAACGGCCAAGGAGACGACCGCCTGGCCTTTTTTCACCGTATGAAAGACAAAGAATCCGGACAAACGATGGCGGTTGGCCTTCGCCAATGCAATCAGCTCATATATATCGGAATATCCTTCGCCAAGTTCGATAAATCGTTGGATCATGAATCGTTCCCCCTTGCAAGCATCGTCCACCCTTAACTTTACCGGCCATCCTCGCGAATTGCAATCAAAAAAAACCTTGCGGAAATGAACCCGCAAGGCCCTTTCCAGTTCCTTGCCTCCGCGCAGGGCGGAACAAGGATCGGAAAGAATAAAGAAAAGGGAGAGGAGAAACCGGAGGAAGAACTTATGGGGAAACGTAAGTCTTCTCCGTCACTGGCAACAACGCGTCAAGCGTGTTGCCATTACTCATTATGGACCGTTTGCCGATTTCTATACATGAATGGCGAAAAAATTCCGTAGTTTGACGATCATCAACTTTATGGTAAGATTACCATGAAAACAACGAATCAAATGGATGACAAGGCCACCTTGAAACGGTGAATTGGGTGAAGGCGATGAGAGTCATTTCCGGGACATGCAAAGGACGGCGTCTGCAAGCGGTTCCAGGGATGTCGACGCGGCCGACGACCGATAAAGTCAAAGAAGCGATATTTAATATGATCGGGCCATATTTCTCAGGCGGCAACGGTCTTGATTTGTTTGCTGGCAGCGGCGGCTTGGGCATCGAGGCGCTCAGCCGAGGAATCGAGCGCGTCATTTTCGTCGATCAAGACAGGAAAGCGGTGCAGACGGTCCGAAAAAACGTGGCGGCCTGCGGGCTTGAGAAGCGGGCGGAAATTTACTGCAACGACGCCGAGCGGGCGCTGAAGGCGGTAGCGAAGCGCGGCCTCCGCTTTGCGGTTATTTTCCTTGATCCGCCGTACAAAGAGAAACAGTGGCCGACGTTGCTGTCGTCGATCGCCGGGCGTCAGTTGCTGGAACCGCACGGCGTCGTCGTCGCTGAACACTCGGCGGAGGCGGAGCTGCCGGAGGAGGTCGGCGGCCTGACACGATGGAAGCGGGAAACATACGGTATCACCGGTGTGACGATTTATAGATGGGAAGGGGATGGAAGCGATGGCGAGCATTGCGGTTTGCCCCGGGAGCTTTGACCCTGTGACGTACGGGCATTTGGATATTATTAAACGAGGGGCGAAAGTGTTTGATCAAGTGTATGTGGCGGTGTTGAACAACTCGTCGAAAAAGCCGCTGTTTACTGTCGAGGAGCGGATCGAGTTGCTTCGTGAGGTGACGCGGACGCTTCCGAACGTCCATGTCGAAGCGTTTCACGGCCTGCTTGTTGATTACGCCCGCAGCAAAAAAGCGAATGCCATTTTGCGCGGCTTGCGCGCTGTGTCCGATTTCGAATACGAAATGCAAATTACGTCGATGAACCGCGTTCTTGATGAAAACATTGAAACGTTTTTTATGATGACGAACAGCCAGTATGCGTTTTTAAGCTCGAGCATCGTCAAAGAAGTGGCGAAATACAACGGCGATATTTCCGAGCTCGTGCCCCCGGTTGTTGAGCAGGCGCTGAAGCGGAAATTTGCGTCCACGGCCGCTGATTGACGCTTCCTTATGGAAGCCTGCTTAAGCGAACGTTGCAGCCGGCGCTGGCCCAGTTTTGCCGTCAAGGGCGGTTCATGGCCGAGGCGACGCGAACCGCCCCGATGGCTGGGTGCTGCCAAAAATCTAGGCGCTCAAGCGTCTTATGAGCGCCCGCGCGATTTACTGACCGCCTTGATGACGAGCCATATATAAAGGCAAAGGAACAACAGTGTCAGGAGCGGCCCGTATTGCTGCAGCAACCGCCAGCCTTCATTCCAAGCGCTGTCTTTTGCGGCGTGAAGAAACGCTGGGATGTGGGTCGGCATCCCGCCGGCTGTTTTGATGTACAACGGTTTCCAAAGCAAGTATGTAAAGGAAGCGGCAAACACTCCGTGCAGCAAGCGCGCGATGAAAAACGGCTGAAAGCGGATGTTCGCTTCGGCGAGAATGCTGGCGACTTGCGCTTGGACGGAAAAACCGCCAAAAGCGAGGACGAAGCTTGTTGCCACTGCTTTTTCCATCAGCATCGCCTCATCGGTCTGACTGATCATTTGGCTGCCGAGTGTAATTTCAAACAAGCCGGAAAACACTGGGATGTCAAGCTGCTCCGGCAGCTGGGCAAGGCGGAGCAGATGGCGCAGCAATGGGGCAAGCTGTTCGGTCAAATGCATCATATACAGAAGTTTATTCATAACCGAAAAGAGAATAATAAAACCGCCGATCATTAACAGTGTTTGGACAGAAGAGCGCACGGCGTCGCCAAGAAGTTTGCCAAGCGGCTGTTCGTTTTTCAGTCGCGTGCGGTGCAGTGTGCGCAGCGCATACGGGAGCGAAAATGAGCGTGGCTGCCGCTTCGATTGCCTCCGTTCTTTTCGGATGCCGTGAAAGCGCATGATCAGCCCAACGCTAATGTTTCCTAAATAGTGGGAAACGGCCAGCACAAGGCCGAGTTGCGGGTTGTTGAAAAATCCCGCTGATACAGCTCCAAAAATAAAAAGTGGGTTGGATGAATTGGTGAACGACGAGAGCCGTTCGGCTTCAATCGTCGTCAGCTGTTTTTCCTGGTACAGGCGGGCGGTCAGCTTGGCTCCAGACGGGTAGCCGGACGCCATTCCCATGGCCCAGGCGAATCCGCCGACGCCCGGGACGCGAAACAACGGGCGCATGAGCGGCTCGAGCAAGACGCCAAGGAAGCTGACGACGCCGAAGCTGATGAGCAGCTCCGAGACGATAAAAAACGGCAAAAGCGATGGAAAGACGACCTCCCACCACATATTTAAACCGCGAATGGACGCTTCAAGCGACTGTTTTGGATAGCAAATGAGCGAAAACGCAAACAAGGTGGCGGCGGAAGCGAGCAATACGGTTTTCCATTTCGCCCCCCAATTTTGTTTCACTTTTCCCCCCCCTTTTTTTGCCGTGCGGTTTCTTGTAGTACAACCTCATATAACCTAATATACGAGCATAGGGGGGCGTTTTAGACCATAAGATGAAAGCGGATAGCGCTGCGACAAAGGGGGGAGGAGGCGTGCCGCCAAAAGTCGGATTGGCGCTCGGGTCGGGAGGAGCGCGCGGGTTCGCCCATCTTGGGGTATTGAAAGTGCTCGAGGAGGAGCATATTCCGATTTCCTATTTGGCCGGCAGCAGCATCGGCGCGCTCGTCGCCGTCCTTTACGCAAGCGGCCATGGCCTCCATCGTCTCTATCGGTTGGCTCAATCGTTTCGACGCAACGATTTTCTTGACTGGACGGTGCCGAAAATGGGACTGATCGCTGGCGAGCGCATCACGCAGTTTATTCGCTTGTTGACGAAAGGGAAACGAATCGAGGAGATGTCCCCGCCTGTGGCTGTTGTCGCCGCTGATTTGCAGACAGGGGAGAAAGTCGTGTTTCGGCAAGGGGAAGCAGCCCAGGCGGTGCGGGCGAGCATCTCGATTCCTGGCATTTTTGTGCCGGCGGAGGTGAATGGCAGACTGCTTGTCGACGGCGGCGTCGTTGACCGGGTGCCAGTGTCGGTCGTCCGAGCGATGGGAGCGGATATTGTCATCGCCGTCGATGTCTCTCCGCTCAACACAAAGGCGGAAATTGCGTCGATCGCCGATGTCATTTGGCAGAGTCTCGATATTTTGCAAGCGGAACTGGTAGCTCACCGTCAGCTCGCCTCAGACGTTATGATCCGGCCGCGAGTCGAACAGTATAGCTCGCGGGCGTTCACGGATATTGAGGAAATCATCGCTCGCGGGGAAGAGGAGGCGCGGAAGCAAGTGGGAGCGATCCGTCAAGCGATCGAACAGTGGAAGGAGCCATCACACGAATGAAAAAACGGACGTATATTGCCCTGTTTTTCTTTGGCGCCGCCCTCACCTTTCTGCTCATTTTTATGAAGCTGCCGTATTATGTGACGATGCCGGGAAGCGCGCAAAGTTTAAAGCCGCTCGTTCACGTGGAAAACGGCGACCGCGATAAGGGAACGTTTATGCTTACGACGGTGCGGATGGGGCGGGCGAATGTGATAGCGTATTTGTTTGCCCATATCCGCCCTTTTTATGAGCTTCATCCGGTCGAGGAAATCAAGCAGGAAGGGGAGAGCGACAAGGAATATACGATGCGCCAGCTTGAGCTCATGGAACAGTCGAAGGAAGCGGCGATCATCGTCGCTTATCGCCACGCCGGAAAGCCGGTGTCGTATGAACCTCATGGCGTTTATGTCATGAGCGTCCTCCCTGATATGCCGGCCGCCGGCCGTCTAGAGACCGGCGATCGCATCGTCGCGATCGACGGAAAGCCGCTCGGCACATCGGAGCAGATGGTCAACTACATTCGCGGAAAACAAGCGGGTGATCGCGTCCGCGTCGCATTCATTCGCGGCCGGAAGCGGCAGGAAACAGAGCTCGAGCTGAAGCCGTTTCGACAGCACCCGAACCAAGTCGGCCTTGGGGTGACACTCATGACCGATTATGACGTCCGCACCGACCCGCCGGTTGACGTGGAGTCGGAACAAATCGGCGGACCGTCGGCTGGGCTCATGTTTTCACTTGAAATTTACAACCAACTTGTCGATGAAGATATTACAAAAGGTCATAAAATCGCTGGCACCGGAACGATTGATCTTGACGGAAACGTCGGGCCGATCGGCGGTGTTTCGCAAAAAGTCGTGGCCGCTGACCGCGAAGGAGCCGAGGTGTTTTTCGCCCCGAACGAACATGGTGCGCCGACGTCGAACTATCGCGAGGCGGTGCGGACGGCGAAAAAAATCGGGACGCATATGAAAATCGTCCCGGTCGATACGTTCGACGAGGCAGTTCGTTATTTGCGTTCGATGCCGGAAACGTAAATCGGCGCCGTGGCGTATTCTTCTTTCAGCGCGGCGCTGTAGAGCGGCTCCGGAAAAGCGGCGGCGTACACAGCTGCCGCTCTTTTTTCTTGCTCATAAAGAGAGTCGCCGTTGAGTTTGGATGCTCTGGCGACGAGCGGGAGCGCAGCGCTTTTTTTCACCTGCTTTAAGTAGCGGCGGCCGGCTTCACTCATGCCGAGCAGCCGGATATAGGTCGGGTTGGCCGCTTTGGCTTGCTCCTCCTTTGTGAAATTCGTCAACACATGCGCACATAGGCGTTGCAGCCTTGTCCAGGTGTATCGCTTCGTTTTGACGGCGGCAATGAAGGCGGCAAACGTTTCGGCGTGGGCGATGTGTTGCTTCAACCGGTGTTCGATCCCTTCCTCCATGCCGGCGATGCGGCGCAAGTCGGCCTCTGTGGCGGTCAACAGCCGATATTTTAGGAGCGGAAAATACACTTCCCAATCGTGAAAGCGCCCGTATGTCTCCCGGTATTGGCGGAGTTGTTCGAGCGCAGCGGGCGGAACGTACGCCGCGATCGACTCGAGCTGTCCGGTTTGCCGCAATGTTTTCCGCAGGCTGGTGGCGCTCGCAATCGACGGGTGGGAAAATGATTCGTCATGATAGCCGGCGGCCAGCCGTGGAATCGTGCGCGGCATAATCGCCAGCTTGTTTTGCCAAATGGCTTTCACATACGCAAAACCAAGCACGTTGTTTGGCTGCGACAAATCAAGCGGAGCGGCGCCGAACTTTTGCCACGCTTCAGCGGCGGCCTTCGGAAAGCTTTGTCCGCGCGCCAGCCCGGTGCGGATGAGGGAATCGAACGTTTCCTTCTGTTCGAGCCATGTTTGGGCCGCGGATAAAAAAGCGGAAATTTCCCCCGATTCGCTGCCAAAGCAAAGCTCTTGGCAGCCGATCGCCGCCAGCAGCTGCACCGCCCCGTGGGCAAACTGCTCAGCCGCCTGCACGGCGAAAGCGTACGGAAGCTCGATGACAATATCAATGCCGGCAGCGAGCGCCATTTTCGCCCGCGCCCATTTGGAGACAATAGCAGGTTCGCCGCGCTGCAGGAAATTTCCGCTCATGACGGCGATCAAACAGTCCGCTTCGGTCTTTTGCTTTGTTTCTTGCAAGTGATGGAAATGGCCGTTGTGAAACGGATTGTATTCGACGATCACGCCGACGGCTTTCACTTTTTTTCGCTCCTTTCATGGCGATTCGCGCGGTTTGGCCGCAACGAAATGGCTGTCTATTCTATCTGAACTTAGTATGGAATAGAAAGCGGCGAAGATCAACGGCAGCATGCGGTGAGAACAGCAAAAGAAACGAAGCGGTCGGCCGTTTTCCGATGTCCGCGCGCCGACCGTGCATGTTCGGAATGGCATTTGGAAATGATGGGAGTATGCCGTTCTTTTCCCAAGGAATGAGTGGTTGTAAAGAAAAAACATTGACAAAACTAGAAACGAAACGTATAATTTTATTCGTTGCCTTGAGGTGATGATATGAAATGGACGGTCCAACAGCTTCGCCGTTTTCAACATAAGGAAATGGCGATTGATGAGACGGTCGATGTGTCCGATTTAAAACAAATTGACACGTTGATCCGCGATATTTCGCCGGTGCACGTCCGAGGAAAAGCGGATGTCGGATCGGCAAAATTCACGTTTCATTTGACGTTGTCCGGAACGATGGTGTTGCCTTGTTCGCGGACGCTTGTCGATGTGACGTATCCGTTTTCCATTCAGACGACGGAGACGTTTTTTGCGGATGGCAGCGGCATCGTGGAGACCGATGAGGACACCCATATGGTGGCGGGGGACACGATTGATTTGAATCCCATCATCCGCGAGTTGATTTTGCTTGAAATCCCGTTGCAGCTTATCGCCGAAGGACCGGTTGCCGGCGGAGCTCCGCAACATGGGGAAGGATGGGACGTTCTGTCGGAAGAAGAATGGGAGAAAGCGATGCAAGAGCGGGAAAAGAAAGTAGATCCTCGCCTTGCAGGGCTGGCCAAGTTTTTCAAGGAAAAACGAGAGGAATGATCGTGAGTCGGCGTTGCCGGCCGATGGCGCCGAATATTGCGCACCGTCCGGCAGCCGCCTTGTGTGCCGGCGGACGGCGGCCTCGAGGTTGACTGATCCGCCGGCATGGATATGCCAAAATGCGCCCGACAAGGAGGTGGGAATGATGGCAGTACCTTTTAGAAGAACATCGAAAACGAGAAAACGGCTGCGCCGCACGCACTTTAAACTGCAAGTGCCAGGCATGGTGCAATGCCCGAACTGCGGCGAATGGAAATTGGCGCACCGCGTCTGCAAAGCATGCGGAACATACAAAGGAAGAGATGTCGTCAACAAATAATGGCCGACATCGAACGACAGGCTGTCCGAAAAGAGGACAGCCTTTTTGATTGTCTGCAAAAAATCAACGCTGTTCGTCTAGGCGGCAGTTTTTTTCGTCGTGAGGCAGGAAATTGAAGAGAACGCGCCCAATTCATTGATGTGATGAAGAAAGGAGAGACGTGCTGATGGAAGCAATGTTGGAGCATCATGACGGCATTGCACTGTTTACGATTTGCCGTCCAGAGAAACGGAATGCGATCAATTTTGCCGTGATGGGGGCGCTTGAGGAGGCGATGGAACAGACGGCGGCTGATCCACAGGTGAAAGTGTTCGCCATTACCGGCGCCGGCAGCGAGGCGTTTTGCTCCGGCGGCGATTTGAGCGAGTTTGGGCATTTGCGCGGCACGGAGGCAAGACAGATGCTCATGCGCATGGGAGAGCTGCTGTACAGGCTGCTGACGTTTCCGAAGCCGACGGCCGCCCTTGTCAACGGAACAGCGATGGGGGGCGGCTGCGAGCTGGCGACCGCTTGCGATTTTCGCTTTGCTAAAGAAGGAAGCCGGATCGGATTTGTGCAAGGCCGGCTTGGCATTACAACCGGCTGGGGAGGAGCGTCGATGCTGTTTGCCAAACTTCCGTACGGGCGGGCGCTTGACTTATTGCTGCGCGCCGAGCCGATGACGGCGGAGGCGATGGAAGCGTGCGGTTGGGTTGACGCCATCCTGCCAGCCGAACATTGGCGCGAACAATGGCGTGAACGGCTGGCGCCTTATGCGGAGCGATCGCTTTCCGTCTTGCAGGCATATAAGGCCGCAGCCGGCGAAAAATGGCGAACAGCTTGGTTTCGAGAGCGGTTTTTCGCCGAGATCGCCCGTTGCGCCGAGCTGTGGGGGTCGGCTGAACATGAACAGGCATTGCGTCCTTTTTTGTGTAAGAAGTAATTTTTTCCTTCTACCGTTTCTACTAGCCGCATACATATAATGACAAAGCGGCGATAAGGGGGGAAGGGGATGACGGGAGTACGTCAAGATGCATGGACGAAAGAAGAGGATGAGTTGTTGGCGAATGTTGTGCTTCAGTATATTCGCGAAGGCGGCACCCAGCTGGAGGCGTTTGCCGAAGTCGGGCGGCGCTTGTCGCGGACGGCGGCAGCGTGCGGATTTCGCTGGAATTCGTGCGTTCGCAAGCAGTACAAGGAGGAGATCGAGCAAGCCAAGCAAGAACGGAAGATGCGAAAAAAAGAAACCCCATCAACAAAGGAAAGCGAGGGGCAGGAGAAGGTGGAAGCGGCAGTCAAAAGCCATTTGTCATGGGCGGAAGTGCTGGCCTTTTTGCAAGCTGAGGAGCAAAAGGCGCGCGACGCTCGACGGACGGCCGATGAAAACCGGGCGCTCAAAAACGATATGGAGCAGCTGCAGCAAATGGTAACGAAGTTGCAAATGGAAAAAGAATCGCTGCAAAAACAACTAGCTGCGATCCAGGAGGAGTATAAAACGCTGCTTTCCATTATGGAGCGGGCGCGCAAAATGGTGACAGACAGCGGGAAACCGGCGCCGAATGCAGTGGCTGAAGGCGTCGACGAAGGGTAAAGGCTGGCTTTTCGCCGGCTTTTTTTCTTAACGGAAGAAGAAGATCTCTGCTAAAATAAGGCTAACGCCATGTTGCAAGAAAGCGGGGGAGAAGGATTGAACATTGGGATTGTCGGCGGCGGAGCAGTCGGATTGCTGCTCGCCGCTTATCTTGGGCGGCGCCATGGGGTGACGGTCTATACGAGGCGTCCGTCCCAAGCAAGGCAGCTTGCCGAGCATGGTGTGGCGCTAAAAAAAGATGGCGAGACATCGGTCGTGGCGGTGCGCGCGCAGCCGTTTGCTGGAGCGGAGCTGGACGAGCCGCTCGTGTTTGTGACCGTCAAACAGTACGATCTCGCTTCCGTCTGTGCGCAAATCGACGCGTTTCGCCGCGTTCGCACGCTCGTTTTTTTGCAAAACGGCATGGGGCATCTCGA
The DNA here is from genome assembly GCF_040327975.1 of Geobacillus sp. G4. NCBI lineage: Bacteria > Bacillati > Bacillota > Bacilli > Caryophanales > Anoxybacillaceae > Geobacillus > Geobacillus sp. G4. The sequence continues at coordinate 286,319 of NZ_JBEPJY010000001.1, read as the reverse complement.
GCAGTTGACGATGTTTGCCGACAAAAATGTCCTCGTCGGCGTTGTGGAGCATGGCGCAATGAAGCTAGATGACCGGACGGTGGCGCATACGGGCGCCGGAAAGCTGACACTTGCTTCCCGCTACGGTTCACTTGGCGACGCCCGGGAGCTTCGGGAAGGGGAGCGCGGCTTTCCGATCGAATGGGCCGATGATTGGGAGCGCATTCTTGTGGACAAGCTTGTCGTCAACGCCGTCATCAATCCGCTCACCGCTCTATTGCAAGTGAAAAACGGGGCGCTGCTAGAAACGGCTCCGTACCGCGATATGATGAGGCAGCTGTTTGATGAGGTGCGGAACGTGCTGCCTCTTGAAGACGCCAATCGGGCGTGGGAGCGCGTCGTCCGCATATGCCAAAAAACAGCGGACAACTATTCGTCGATGTATATGGACTTGGCGAACGGGCGCCGGACGGAGATTGACGCCATTTTGGGCTATGTGTTGAAACAAGGGGAGGCGCGCGGCGCTATGCTGCCGGTCGTCCGCTTTGTCTTTTGCGCGGTGAAAGGGAAGGAAGGGAGAGAGACGGATGGGTGATTGGCTCGCTTCAACGCTGGCGACGTTTGTGACCGCGCCGCTTCTGCTGTTTTTGCTCGTCTACTTCGGAGCACGCTTGGTCGGCAGGCGGAGGCGGGCAGCGTTTTACGCCGCGGTCAACGCTGCGACTGTTTTTTTCATCGCCGCTGTCTATTTTTTGCTGACAGTGCTGTTTGGGAAATCGTACTTCGTTCCTCTTCTTCTCTTTTTGTTTGGTCTGCACGCGGCGATCGCGCTTGGCTATTGGCGGAAAAAGGCGGACTTTCGGTTGCGGACGGTGTTCCGCGTCTTTTGGCGGGCGAGTTTTCTCATTTTTGCCTCCCTTTACGCCGGGCTGCTTGTATACGGAATGGCCATTCGCGTTGCGATGAGCCTTTAGTGTGGCCGAGCAAGCCTTTTTTCTCTTGGCAATAAACGTGCTATACTCATGAAAGAATACATAAGAAAGGGAGTTTTTAGCCATGGAAGTTCGCGAAATTCCGTTGCCAGCAGCGACGAAATTGGCGGCTGATTACATAACCGGCGCGTTTCCAGCAGAGAGCGGCTTCGCTTATGCCCAGGCGGACGATGAAGCGTTTTGTCGGCGGTTGGCCTATTTGCAAGGAAGAACCTATGACCGAGAAGGGCTTGCCGACTATTTGCGTGCTTATCACCGGCGCTTCTCGGCGAGTGTGGCTACGATGGCAAACATTGAGAAACTGCGCAATGAGCGAAGCGTCGTCATTGTCGGCGGGCAGCAAGCCGGGCTGTTGACTGGGCCGCTGTATACGATTTATAAGATCATCACCATCATCCAGCTTGCCAAAGAGCAGGAACGAAAATTGGGCGTGCCGGTCGTGCCGCTGTTTTGGATCGCCGGCGAAGATCATGACATCGCGGAAATCGATCATGTCTATGTCGTTGAGGAAGGAGAAGTAAAAAAAGCAGCGTACCCACACAAAACGAACGAAAAACGGATGGCCGCCGATGTGCTGCTGGACCGGATGGCTGCGAAAGAGTGGATCGAGCGCGTCGTCAAAACATATGGGGAAACGGACGTGACGAATGAGCTGCTCTTCTTTTTGTCATCGTGTCTTGATGAGGCGCGCACGTTTGTCGACTTTTTTGCCGCCATTGTGCTCCGGTTGTTCGCTGATCACGGTTTAGTTGTTTTGAACGCTGGCGATGCGGCGGTGCGGCCGCTTGAGCGCCGCTTTTTCGCTGCGCTCATTGAACGCCATCGCGATGTGACGGCCGCGGTGCTCGCTCAGCAAGAGGCGTTGCGCACGCTCGGATATGCGCCGCTGATTGAAATCGGTCGTGACGCGGCCAACTTGTTTTATTACGACGGCCGTGAACGTTCGCTTTTGCAGTATGATGAGGAACGCGGCCTGTTTCACAATAAAGCGGGAACTCTCGTTTGGACAAGAGAAGAGCTGCTTGAGCTTGCCGAAACGAATCCGGCCCGTTTAAGCAACAATGTCGTCACCCGTCCGCTCATGCAAGAGCATTTGCTGCCGACGCTCGCTTTCGTTGCCGGACCGGGGGAGATCGCTTATTGGGCGGAATTGAAAGAGGCGTTCCCGCTTTTCGACCTAGAAATGCCTCCAGTCGTGCCGCGTCTGCAGGCGACGATTGTCAGCCGTTCGCTGCAAACCGACCTGTCCGATATCGGTCTTGAGGTGGCTGATGTATTGACTGGGCGGCTCGATGAAGCAAAGCGGGAGTGGCGGGAGGCGACCGCTCAAGCGCCGCTTGCTTCGGCGTTTGCCAAAGCGAAGGCGGACATTGACGCGGCGCACCGGCCGCTTCGTGAGCTTGGGGTGGCGATTGACCGCGGATTGGAGGGATTGGTGGCGAAAAATGCCGCCATCCTTCAGGCGCAAATCGAGTTTCTTCAGCACGCGCTCGAGCGGGCGCTGTTGCGCAAACATGAGACGGAGTGGCGGAAATTTTGGCGCATCGAGACGTCGCTTCGGCCGAACGGCGCGCTCCAGGAGCGGGTTTGGAACGTGTTTTATTACATCAACCGCTACGGATTTGATTTTGTAGAAAAACTTTTGGCCATTCGCAGTCCTGGCAATGGAATGCATAAAATTGTATATATGTGAGGCTTTTTCAAAGAAAAAGTCGAAAAGAAACATCCTGCTTTGAGCAGGATTTTCTTTTTTGTGAAATGAATTGTAAAAAAACAACATTCATTAAATGGAAATAAAAGTAAAGGGGTGAAGCCGCCAGGATGGCTGTGATTGGCCCGTCCGACAAAAAGAAACAAAAAAGGACGTTTTTTTACAAAAAAAGCTAAAATTTTGTCCATCTCTGCGATATAATAAGGAGGCGGCCACTGGCCGATGTGAGTGTGGCTTTACGCAACGAAGGTGGTGGACATGTGTTTCAACATACAACAGTGTTGCTGAAAGAGGCAGTCGATGGGCTGAACATCCGCCCTGACGGCATTTACGTCGATTGTACGCTGGGCAGCGGCGGCCATAGCGAATATTTGCTCTCCCGTTTGTCGGAACATGGGAAGCTGTTTGCCTTTGACCAAGACGAAGCCGCCATCATGCATGCGCGCGAACGGCTCGCCCGCTACGGCCGGCAAGTGCAGTTTGTGCACCGGAACTTCCGGTTTTTGCAAGAGGAGCTTTCGGCGCTTGGCGTCAAGTCCGTCGACGGCGTCTTGTTTGATTTGGGTGTTTCTTCACCGCAGCTTGACGAACCCGAGCGCGGCTTCAGTTATCAGCACGATGCGCCGCTTGATATGCGGATGAACCGCAAGCAGCGGCTGACGGCGGCGGAGATTGTCAACTGCTGGCCATACGAGGAGCTCGTCCGCATCTTTTTCCGTTACGGCGAAGAGAGGTTTTCGAAGCAAGTGGCGCGCAAAATCGAGGAAGTGCGCCGCACGAGGCCGATTAAAACGACGGGGGAGCTCGTTGATGTGATCAAGGCGGCGATTCCCGCCCCGGCTCGCCGCAGCGGCGGACACCCGGCCAAACGCATTTTTCAGGCGCTCCGCATCGCGGTCAACGACGAACTTGAGGCGTTTCGCGAGGCGCTCGAGCAGGCGATCGAACTGCTTGCACCCGGTGGACGGGTGAGCGTCATTACGTTTCATTCGCTTGAAGATCGCATTTGCAAAGAAACGTTTAAAAAGGCGAGCGAAAGTCCGCCATTGCCTCCGGGGCTTCCGGTTCTCCCCGACGACTACCGCCCCGTGCTGAAAATCATTACAAAAAAACCGATCGTTCCTTCCGAGGAAGAGCTCGAACGAAACCACCGCGCCCGTTCGGCCAAACTCCGCATTGCCGAAAAGCTGTAGATGACGAAAATAGCGGGGAAACACAACCAATTTCAATGCGGGCGCCGCCCATTGCGGCGAAAAACGAATGCATGGAGAAACAGGAGGGGAAAAATGTGAACGATGCAGCAGTCAAAGTCGCGCGTGAACAACGACATCCGGCGGCACCGCCAAGCCCGAAGACGCGGCGGAAGCAGCGCTTTCGCCTGTCGCTGGCTGAAAAGATGCTATTTGTGTTGTTTTTCTTGTTTGTCTTCTATGCGGCGGTTCATATCGTCTCGAACCAAGTGCGCATTTACGAATTGAACAAAGGGGTGCAAAAGCTCGAGGCGTCGATTGACGAGCAGAAAAAGGAAAACAATGACCTATATGTCGAGGTGCAACGGCTGAGCGCGTACGAACGCATTTTGCAAAAGGCAAAAGAGCTCGGTTTGTCGCTCAACGAAAACCATGTGAAAGTTGTGCAGGAATGATCGGCGATGGAGGCAAGAAAGCATCGCAACACCCATCAGGGAGCGTTCATCCTGTTTTGCCTGTTCGGCTTTCTCTTTTCTCTGTTGTTCGCCCGCTTTGTGCAGCTTGAATGGACCGGCAAAGCGGACGGCCAAACGCTGGCTGTGATCGCGGAGCGGCAGCATCAACAAACGCGGACGATCAAGGCGAAGCGCGGAACGATTTTCGACCGCAACGGCGCCATTTTGGCTGAAGATGTACCGTCGTATACGGTTGTGGCCATTTTGGATCCGAAGATGACAACCGATCCAGATCATCCGCACCATGTGGTCGATCCGAAAAAAACAGCGGAACAACTCGCCCCGTTGCTTGGCATGGACGTCGAGGCGATGGAACGCATTTTGACCAAAAAAGCGAAGCAAGTCGAGTTTGGGGCCTACGGCCGCAACATCAGTTTTGAGCTGAAGCGAAAAATCGAAGCGCTCCATTTGCCAGGCATCGCTTTCATCCGCGACACGAGCCGGTTTTATCCGAACGGCATGTTTGCGTCGCACGTCATCGGCTATGCGCAAAAAAATGCAGCCAACGAAACGGTCGGCAAAATGGGAGTGGAAAAAGAGCTTGACCGGTATTTGCGTGAAGAAGACGGCTATGTGTCGTTTGCCGGCGACATAAACGGCTTCCGCCTCCCCGGGGGGAAAGAGCGCATTGTCAAGCCGGACAATGGGGCAAACGTCTATTTGACGATTGACGGAAAGATTCAATCGTTTTTGGAAGATGCGATGAACAGCGTCGAGAAGCAATACAAGCCGAAAAAAATGATCGCCATCGTCGCTGATCCAAAAACAGGGAAAATTTTGGCGATGGCGACGCGTCCGAGCTTTGACCCAAACAAGCGTGATATTACGAACTTTTTAAATGACGCCATTTCCTATCCGTATGAGCCGGGATCGACGATGAAAGTGTTCACGCTCGCGGCGGCCATCAACGAAGGAGTGTATAACGGCAACGAAACGTATCGCTCCGGTTCCTACAAAGTGGGGCCGAACACGATCCGCGACCATAACGATGTCGGCTGGGGGACGATCACGTTTAATGAAGGGGTGCAGCGCTCTTCAAACGTCGCCTTTTCGATTTTAGTGAAAGAAAAGCTTGGTGAAGATCGGTTTTTGCAATATTTGCACCGTTTCCATTTTGACCGGAAAACGGGCATCGATTTGCCGAACGAAGCGGTCGGACAAATCCGCTATCGCTACCCGATTGAACGAATTACGACCGGATTCGGCCAAGGGACATCGGTGACGCCAATCCAGCAAATCCAAGCGGCGACGGCGATCGCCAACGATGGGAAAATGATGAAGCCGTATGTCATCGAGAAAGTCGTCGACCCAGACAGCGGCAAAGTCGTGCTCGATCATGGGCCGACCGTGGTCGGCGAGCCGATTACGGCGGAAACCGCGCGCAAAGTGCGCGCCATTTTAGAGACGGTCGTCACGTCCGAGCACGGCACCGGCCGTCCGTACCAAATCAACGGCTACCGCGTCGCCGGCAAAACGGGGACGGCGCAAATTCCGTCGGCTTCCGGGGGCTATTTGACCGGACGGGAAAACTACATTTTTTCGTTTTTAGGCATGGCGCCGACGGATGATCCGAAGCTTCTCATGTATGTCGCGGTCCAACAGCCGCACCTCGATGTGACCGAAACCGGAGCGGCGCCGGTGTCGCAAATTTTTACGACGGTGATGAAAAGCAGTTTGCAATATTTGCATATTGAACCGAACGGGGAAAAACGAATGAAAGCAAAGACTGCCCAACCGCAGGCGCTTGATTCATGGATCGGCCAGCCGGCGGCTTCGGCAGCAGAGCAGCTGAAGGAAAAGGGATATGTGCCGGTCGTGATCGGCCGCGGCAAATATGTTGAGCAGCAGCTTCCGCAAGGCGGCGATCACGTTCTTTTGGGCGAACGGGTCGTGTTGAAAACGGACGGGGCGGCAACGATGCCGGATTTGCGCGGCTTCTCGCTGCGCGACGCTATGAAAGTGGCTCATATACTCGGCTTGCGGCCGAGCACGAAAGGGACCGGCTATGTCGTCAGCCAAAACATTCGTCCGGGATCGGAGGTGCGCAAAGGCGATTATTTAATTGTTGAATTGGCTCCGCCGCGCCAATGGGAGAAAGAGGCGGCGGAGAAGGAGAAAGAGGCGGCTTTACGGAAAGAAGCCGAGCCGCATGAATGATTTTTGCCGTTCTATAACGGGGCGTACAAGCATATAGTGGAACGAGCCCACCATGAAGGAGGTTCCGCCATATGCGCGTATCGTACGTTACCGTGCGCAAGCGGTTGACGATCGTGTTTTTGATCGGGATTTTGATCTTTGCCATTATCGATCTCCGTCTCGGCTACGTCCAATTTTGGCTCGGCGATCTATTAGCGGAACGGGCGAAAGGGCTATGGGGCCGGAACATTCCGTTTGAGCCGAAGCGAGGCGAAATTTTGGACCGCAACGGCGTCCCGCTGGCGACGAACATGAGCGCGCCGACGGTGTATGTCATTCCGCGGCAAGTCAAAAACCCGGCAGAGGCGGCGAAAAAGTTGGCCGGGGTGCTGGGCGGTTCGATCGAATCCATCTATAAACAAATCACGCAAAAAACGTCGATCGTCCGCCTGAAAGAAGGGCGGAAAATTTCCGATGAAAAAGCGGCGAATGTGCGCTCCCTCGACTTGGATGGGGTGTATATCGCGGAAGATACGAAGCGCTACTATCCGTTTGGCAGCTATTTGTCGCACGTGCTCGGCTTCACCGGCATTGACAACCAAGGGCTCACCGGGTTGGAGCTGTATTATGACAAGGAACTGAGGGGCGAGCGCGGCTCCGTTCAGTTTTATTCCGATGCGAAAGGGCGGCGCATGCCCGATATCGCTGATGACTATACGCCGCCGACTGACGGCTTGAATTTGGTGTTGACGATCGATTCGCGCATTCAGACGATCATTGAGCGCGAACTTGACATCGCGGAGGCGAAATACAATCCGGACGGCATCATCGCGATCGCCATGGACCCGAACACCGGTGAAATTTTGGCGATGGCGAGCCGGCCGACGTTCAATCCAGCGGATTACCGGAGCGTTCCTCCGGAAATTTACAACCGCAACTTGCCGATTTGGAGCACGTACGAACCGGGATCGACGTTTAAAATCATTACGCTGGCCGCAGCGCTTGAGGAACATAAGGTGAATTTGCTGAAAGACCATTTCTTTGACCCGGGCTACGCCAAAGTAGCCGGCGCTACGCTTCGCTGCTGGAAAAAAGGCGGCCACGGAGATCAGACGTTTTTGGAAGTCGTGCAAAACTCGTGCAACCCGGGGTTTGTCGAGCTTGGCGAGCGGCTTGGAAAGGAGACGTTGTTTCGTTACATTAAGCAATTCGGTTTTGGTGAGAAAACGGGCATCGACTTGCAAGGCGAAGGAACAGGCATTTTGTTTGATTTGAAACGGGTCGGGCCGGTGGAACTGGCAACGACGGCGTTTGGCCAAGGAGTGTCGGTGACGCCGATCCAGCAAGTCGCTGCCGTGTCGGCGGCAATCAATGGCGGCATTTTGTACACTCCGTACATTGCCAAGCAGTGGGTCGACCCGGAAACAGGAGAGATCGTCCGCCGCAACACGCCAAAAGCGAAACGGCGCGTCATTTCCGAGGAAACATCGAAACAAGTCCGCTACGCACTTGAGAGCGTCGTCGCTCAAGGAACAGGGAAAAAGGCGTATGTCGAAGGGTACCGCGTCGGCGGCAAAACGGGAACGGCGCAAAAGGCGCAAGGCGGCCGCTATTTGCAAAACAACCATATCGTTTCGTTCATCGGCTTCGCTCCGGCAGATGACCCGAAGCTTGTCGTGTACGTCGCCGTCGACAACCCGAAAGGAACGGTTCAGTTCGGCGGCACGGTCGCTGCCCCGATTGTAGGAAAAATTATGGAAGATAGTTTGCGCACGTTGGGCGTGAAGCCCCGCAAAGACCAGCTCGAGAAGGAGCGCGACTGGAACGAGCCGAAAGTCATTGAAGTGCCAAACTTGATCGGAATGACAAAAAATGATTTGCAAGAGCAGCTTTTTGACTTAAAATTAGATGTTAGTGGCGAGGGAGATGTCGTTGTGGAACAATCCCCGAAGCCAGGGGCGAAAGTGAAAGAAGGCTCAACGGTCCGCATTTATTTGGCGAAACGCGAAGCGGCGGAAGAACGGTAAGACACGGTAAGACGAACGTGCAAGGGGCGACCGATGCGATGACACATCGGGTTGGTTGTGCCCCTTTTTCCGCTGTCTGCCTAACGGAGCGGACGATTTCGAAGCGAAAGGGATGAACGAAATATGAAACTGCTGACGCTGCTGTCACACTTGCCCGGTTTTTGGGTGCACCATGGAGGCAATCCCGATATCGTGGCGCTCGAAATGGACTCGCGCCGCGTTGCCTCCGGTTCTCTCTTTTTTTGCCTTAAAGGGTTTACAGTAGACGGACACGACTTTGCCGAGGAAGCGGTGGCGCGCGGAGCGGCGGCGATCGTGGCCGAGCGGCCGCTTTCCGTTGATGTTCCCGTCGTTCTTGTGTCGGACAGCCGGCGGGCGATGGCGATTTTAGCGGACGCGTTTTACGGGCGGCCGACCCACCGCCTTCATTTAATCGGAGTGACAGGCACAAACGGCAAGACGACGACAACGTCGATCATCGAACAAATCGCGAGAAAAGCCGGCAAGAAAACAGGGCTCATTGGCACGGTTCACATCAAGGTCGGCGACCGCTCCTATCCGGCGGCCAATACGACGCCGGAGTCGCTCATTTTGCAGCGCACGTTTAAACAGATGGTCGATGAAGGAGTGGAGTTTGTCGCCATGGAAGTGTCGTCGCACGCGCTGCACCAAGGGCGGGTGCATGGCTGCGATTACGATGTGGCCGTCTTTACGAACTTAACGCAAGACCATTTGGATTATCACGGGACAATGGAAGAATATCGGAACGCCAAAGGGCTTTTGTTTGCCCAGCTCGGCAACCGCTACGACGAACGGCGGCCGAAATTTGCCGTTCTCAATCATGACGATCCGGTTTCGCAGTATTATAAACATATGACGGCCGCGCCGATCGTCACATACGGGATGAGGGAAAAAAGCGATGTGATGGCGGAACAGATCCGCATGACCGCAGGCGGCATGGCGTTTCGGCTTTGCACGCCGCACGGATCGGCGGCGGTCGAAACGAAACTTGTCGGCTCGTTCAATGTCTATAACATTCTCGCCGCTGCCGCTGCCTGCCTTGCCTCTGGCTTTTCGCTTGAAACGATCGCCGCGGCGCTTGCGGATGTCGAGCCGGTGCCGGGGCGGTTTGAAACGGTTGATGAAGGGCAAAACTTTACGATCATCGTCGATTACGCCCACACGCCGGACAGTTTAGAAAATGCCTTAAAAACGGTGCGCCAATTGGCGAAGCGAAACGTGTATGTCGTCATCGGCTGCGGCGGCGACCGCGACCGGTCGAAACGGCCGCTCATGGCGCAGGTGGCGGTGCGGTATGCGGATGTCGCTATTTTTACCTCCGACAATCCGCGTTCGGAAGACCCGAAGCAAATTTTGCGCGACATGGAAGCGGGAGTAAGCGCTGAGATCGGAAAGCATGTGACGATTCCTGACCGTGAAGAGGCGATCCGCTACGCCATTGGCCAGGCGCAGGAAGGCGATGTTGTGTTGATTGCCGGCAAAGGGCATGAAACGTATCAAATCATTGGCAACGATGTGATTGAGTTTGACGATCGCGCTGTTGCCCGAGCGGCAGTGAAGGAGAGAGGATGACCATGATCGCATACAGGACGGTGCAATCGATGGCGGTGGAGGCGCGCGGCATTGTTGATGAAACGATCCGCTTTCACGCCGTGTTCGTCAACCCAGCCAAACAAGTGAAAAAAGGGTTGTTCGTTCCGCTCGAAAACGGGGCGGAAACATTGAAAACGGCGATTGAACACGGAGCGATCGCTTCATTTTGGCGTCTGGGAGAGCCGTTGCCGCGCTACATTCCAAATCAATTTCCGATCTTTTTCGTTCCGTCGCCGCTCGAGGCGGCAGCGGCATTGTTCGAGCGATACTTGGAGCAAGACCGTGCAGAGGGTGTGCAGTTTTTCTTCGCTCTTCCTGAAGACAGCCCCCTTGCTGGCGAGGCTGTGCGCCGCCGACTGGCGGAATTGGAGAAGCGATGGCTGGACGCTCGGCCGTTTAAAGGATGTGACGATGCATGCCAGAACAAGCGATCGTGATTGCCATGGCGGTTTCCTTTCTCATCACTGTCGTTTTGTCGCCGCTGTTCATCCCGTTTTTGCGGCGGTTGAAATTCGGACAAAGCATCCGCGAGGAAGGGCCGAAGTCGCATCAAAAAAAATCAGGCACGCCGACGATGGGCGGCATCATGATTTTGTTGGCGATTGTGGCGACGACCTTATGGATCACACCAAAAATCGCCGGCTTGTCGACGAGGACGTATTTGCTGTTGTTGGTCACCGTCGGCTATGGGGTGCTCGGCTTCCTCGACGATATGATCAAAGTCGTGATGAAGCGAAATCTTGGCTTGACGAGCCGGCAAAAATTTATCGGCCAGCTCCTTATCGCAGCCATCTTTTTTGCCGTCTACCGCCAAAGCGGCTTTTCGACGGTGTTACATATTCCCGGCGCCGATTGGTCGGTCGACCTCGGATGGGCGTACGGCGTGCTCTTGTTGTTCATGCTTGTCGGCGGTTCGAACGCTGTCAACTTGACCGACGGGCTTGACGGGCTGCTTGCCGGAACGGCGGCGATCGCCTTTGGCGCTTATGCCGTCTTGGCTTGGAATCAAGGCCAGTACGATGTCGCTGTATTTTGCGTCGCTGTTGTTGGCGCCGTGCTTGGCTTTTTAGTGTTTAACGCCCACCCAGCGAAAGTGTTTATGGGCGACACCGGCTCGCTCGCACTTGGCGGGGCGATCGCCGCTGTCGCTGTCCTGACGAAGCTTGAGCTGTTGCTTGTCATCATCGGCGGTGTGTTTGTCATCGAGACGCTGTCGGTCATCATTCAAGTGGCTTCGTTCAAAACGACGGGACGGCGCGTGTTCCGCATGAGTCCGCTTCATCATCATTATGAGCTTGTCGGCTGGTCAGAATGGCGGATCGTTGTGACGTTTTGGGCCGTCGGCCTTTTATTTGCGATGCTAGGAATTTATATCGAGGTGTGGATGTAATTGAAACCGACTCGTTTTTATCAACATCGTCGTGTGCTTGTCATTGGATTGGCGAAAAGCGGAGCGGCGGCAGCTCGGCTTCTTGCGGAGTTAGGCGCTAAGGTCGTCGTCAATGATCAAAAGCCGCTTTCGGAAAACATGGAGGCCAAGCAGCTTGAACCGCTGGGCATTCGCGTCGTTTGCGGCGGTCATCCGCTTGAACTGCTTGATGAGCCGTTTGACCTTGTCGTGAAAAACCCGGGCATTCCGTACACGAACCCGATGGTGAAAAAGGCGCTTGAGAAGGGGCTTCCGGTTGTGACCGAAGTGGAGCTTGCTTATCACATTTCCGAAGGGCCGTTTATCGGCATCACCGGGTCCAACGGAAAAACGACGACGACGACGCTCATTTACGAAATGTTAAAAGCGGACGGCCAAGATCCGCTGCTTGCCGGCAACATCGGCCTTGTCGCCTGCGAGGTGGCGAGGGAAGCGAAGCCGGGGCAATGGCTTGTCACGGAACTGTCTTCGTTCCAGCTTGCCGGCATTGACAAGTTTCGCCCAGCCATTGCGGTTTTGCTCAATATTTTCGACACCCACTTGGACTACCACGGAACGAAAGAGGCGTATGCAGCGGCAAAGGCGAACATTTTCCGCAATCAAACGGAGCGCGATTATGCCGTCGTCAATGCCGACGATCCGCTCGTGATGAACATTGCCTCCTCGGTTCGATCGCAAAAAGTGCTGTTTTCGGCGACGAAGCTTCTTGGCGAAGGGGCGTACGTTCAAGATGGCGCCATCTATTGGAACGGTGATCCAGTTATCAGAATCGCTGACATCGTTCTTCCTGGACAGCACAATTTGGAAAACATTTTAGCGGCGGTGGCGGCCGCCAAGCTGGCCGGCGCCAGTGATGAGGCGATCCGCCAGGTGCTGGCGACGTTTTCCGGCGTGAAACATCGGCTTCAGTATGTGGCGGAAATTGACGGCCGGCGGTTTTACAACGACTCGAAAGCGACGAACATCTTAGCGACGCAAAAGGCGCTTTCAGCGTTTGCCGGCGAGCCGGTCATTTTGCTCGCTGGCGGGCTTGACCGCGGCAATGAGTTTGATGATCTTCTCCCGTATTTGCAACAGGTGAAGGCGGTCGTACTGTTCGGCCAGACGGCGGATAAAATCGGCCGCATCGCCCAAAAAGCGGGAATAGAAACGATCCGATATGTCGATAATGTGGAAAAAGCCGTCCCGGTTGCTTTCGAGCTTTCCGAGCCGGGCGACGTCATTTTGCTCTCTCCAGCATGCGCCAGCTGGGATCAATACAAAACTTTCGAGGAGAGAGGGGACATTTTTATCAATGCCGTGCATAAGTTGAAATAGAGGGAAAGGGACAGCCCTTCCCCTCTAGTTTACAAAAATAGAGGTGTTGGGCATTGCCGCGGAAAAAGTCTGCGCCGGATTTTTTGCTCATTCTTTTGACGTTTTCGCTCTTGGCCATCGGACTTATTATGGTGTACAGCGCGAGCGCCATTTGGGCGGAATACAAATTCAACGATTCGTTTTTCTTCGCCAAGCGCCAGCTATTGTTTGCGGGCGTCGGCATTATCGCTATGTTTTTTGTCATGAACATCGATTATTGGGTGTGGCGCGACTGGTCGAAAGTGCTGCTTGGCGTCTGTTTTGTGCTGCTCGTTCTTGTGCTCATTCCCGGCATCGGCATGGTTCGCAACGGGTCGCGCAGCTGGATCGGCGTCGGGGCGTTTTCGATCCAGCCGTCCGAGTTTATGAAGCTGGCTATGATCGCTTTTTTGGCCAAATATTTATCGGAAAACCAAAAAAAAATTACGTCATTTAAACAAGGATTGTTGCCGGCGCTTTTGCTTGTGTTTGCCGCGTTCGGCATGATTATGCTGCAGCCGGACTTAGGAACGGGCACCGTTATGGTTGGTACGTGCGTGACGATGATTTTCGTCGCCGGCGCCCGTCTCAGCCATTTTGCCGGGCTTGGCGTTTTGGGGCTCGCTGGGCTTGCCGCCCTCATCCTGTCGGCTCCATATCGAATCAAGCGGATTACATCGTTTTTAAACCCATGGGAAGATCCACTTGGAAGCGGATTTCAAATCATCCAGTCGCTGTACGCCATTGGGCCTGGCGGCTTGTTCGGCCTTGGGCTCGGGCAGAGCCGACAAAAGTTTTTTTATTTGCCGGAGCCGCAAACCGACTTTATTTTCGCCATTTTAGCTGAAGAGCTCGGCTTTATCGGTGGTTCACTCGTTCTCCTGCTCTTTGCTCTTCTTCTTTGGCGCGGTGTGCGCATTGCCCTTGGCGCCCCTGACTTGTACGGAAGTTTTTTGGCGCTTGGCATTATTTCGATGATCGCGATTCAAGTGATGATCAATATCGGCGTTGTGACGGGACTGATGCCCGTTACCGGCATCACGCTCCCGTTTTTAAGCTACGGTGGATCGTCGCTGACGTTGATGTTGATGGCCATCGGCGTGCTGCTTAATATCAGCAGGCATGCCCGGTATTAGGCAAGCGGCGGATGTCCGCCGTTTTTTTGGCGTCTCTCGAACGCAGCCCATCGTCGAACGGTGCCGGCAAATGCGATAAAAACAGGCTCTCTCTTGCATTCATTTGTGATATAATGAAAATAAGTGCAAAAACAAAGAAACGGCAGCGGATGCCGTTTGTTTTTATACCGGTCGTTTCAGCGCGGGCTTTGAAGAAGAAAGCGGGGAATGCGATGGAAAAGGGAAAAGTCGTCGTCTTGGAGGACCGCGTGCCGAAACTGAAGGAGCGGCGCCGCCAGAAAGCGAACCGCCGGCTCATTGCGTACTTATCTTTCTTTTTTCTATTTATTTTGTGCGTCCTTTACTTCCAGTCGCCGCTTGGCGCTGTCGGGCATGTGGAAGTGAGCGGCAACCGTCATCTCACAGCGGAGCGCATCATCAGCTTAAGCGGCATTACGAAGCGGACAAGCTTTTGGAAAGTGAATGAACAAAACGTGGAAAAAAAGCTCACTCGCCATCCAGAAATTAAGGAGGCCACAGTGGAAAAACAGCTGCCGAACACGATCGCCATCCACGTCCGCGAATGGCGGCGAATCGCTTATGTGTATGACCGGCAAACGTTTTTTCCATTGCTTGAAAACGGGCGGCTGTTAAAGCAAGAAGGGACGAAGACGGCGCCAAGCGATGCGCCGGTGCTTGTCGGCTGGAAAGACGGCGACGCCATTGCTGAAATGACGGGGCAGCTCGCCGAACTGCCCGCGGCCGTGCTGGGCGCCATGTCGGAAATTCACTACAAGCCGACGAGGGAATATGAAGACCGCGTCATCGTCTACATGAATGACGGTTATGAAGTAAGCGCGACAATCCGGCAATTTGCGGACAAGCTGTCGCATTATCCTGCGATTGCCGCCGCGCTTGACCGAAACGTCAAAGGAGTCATTCATTTGGAAGTCGGCAGCTATTTTGTTCCTTACTCCCCCCCGAAAAAGGAGGATGGCGATGAAACGACAAGCCCGTAGCCGCCTCCTGCTGACGTTGATCTGCTTGATCTTCGGCGCCATGCTCGGGTTCTCGTACCAACATGCGAAAAACGAAGCATCCCGCCGCGAATGGAGCGACAGCGAGTGGAAAAAAGAGTACGAATATCGCTCGGCGCTTCTTGCTTTGCAAAAAGAAAACCGGTCGCTCAAGCAGCAGCTTGTCAAAAAGCAGGAGGAGCTGGCTGCGTGGGAGAAGAAGCTGGCCGAGGAGCAGGAGAACGAGGCCGGATTGGCAAAAGAAGCGGAACAGCTGCGCATGCATGTCGGAAAAGCGAGGGTGAAAGGGAAAGGTGTAGCAGTCACCCTTTCCGATTCCTCTTATATCCCCTCTGAAGCGAGCGCTACCAATTATATCGTTCATGAACAGCACGTATGGAAAGTTGTTCACGAGTTGCTCATTTCCGGCGCCGAAGCGGTCGCTATTAATGGGCAGCGCATTTCCCACCGTTCATACATCGTCTGCAACGGCCCAGTCATTGAGGTCGATGGAACGCAGCATGCCGCTCCGTTTGTCATTTCGGCCATTGGCAATCCGGACGTGCTCATGTCCGCTCTAGAGCTTCCCGGCGGCATCGTCGACGAACTTGTCGAAGACCATATCGACGTAAAAGTGGAAAAGCAAGGAGCGATCGTGTTGGATCCGGTGTTTGCGCCCGAGCCGTAAAACGGGCGGAAAGGGGCGGTGAAGCGCATTGGAACGGAAAAATCGATTCTATTTTGCCGGCGTAGCTGCCATATTCGGTGTGATGCTGGCCGTCGGGCTTCGGACGACGCTGCATCCGGAAGGACGCGACACGCGCGACATTTGGGAGTTGCGCGCCGATTTGACAAAAGAGCAGAAGCTTGAACAACGGCTGCTTGAGGAGCTAGAGAGTTACGAGGAAACATTGCGCCGCTACCGGCGGGAACACGAGGCGGGCGGCGCGACAGAGCTTGAAGCGACAGTCGTGAAGCTGAGGGAAGAAGCCGGGCTGACAGAAGTGAGAGGAAGCGGTCTCGTGTTGACGATCGCGCCGCTTTCGGCGGCCGGCTACGTTGGTCCGGCCGTTGCCGCCGTATCGCCCGAGCTATTGCAACGGTTAGTGAATGAGTTGAACAAATACGGGGCGAAAGAAATCGCCATCGACGGTGAGCGACTGACGAACCGGACGGCCATTCGCGATGTCAATGGCGCAACGAAAGTCGGGAGCCGCTCAGTGAGGCTGCCAGTCGAAGTGAGAGCAATCGCCGATGATGCGGACAAGCTGTACAGCGGGCTCGCCGTTTCGCCGATCCGCGATGATTTCGCCGTGGAAAACTTGGAGCTGTCAATATCCAAGCCCCAGCCGCTCGTTGTCATTCCGCCCGCGGCTAGCCGCCCTGATGTGAAATACATGGAGACAGCGAACGGCGGCAAGGAGGAGAAATAGCATGTGGCTTCCGCTTCTCGGATTGCTTCTTGGGTTTGCCATCGGCGTTTTCGCCGGCTGGGAAGTTCCCGATGAATATTCCAATTATTTGTCGATTGCCATTTTGGCCGCCTTTGATACATTAATCGGAGGATGGCGCGCCCACCTGCAGCGGACGTACGACGAAACCGTATTTATAACCGGGTTTTTTTTCAACATTGTTCTGGCCGCAACTTTAACTTTTCTTGGGGTGCATCTTGGTGTAGACTTGTATTTAGCGGCTGTGTTCGCCTTCGGCGTCCGCTTGTTTCAAAACATTGCCATCATCCGCCGCCTTTGGCTTGCTGAGTGGGCCAAGCGGCGGTACAATCGCGAAAAAAGTTAGGCAAAAGACAGGGAAAGTGTTTTCGCGTGTTGAATTATATAGGGTAAAACAAAATATAGTGTTGTTGCGAAACTCGCAAACTAGACATAGACCAATAGACAAAGAGATGGGAAATTTCAGCCGAAAAAGGAGGTGTCGCTGCTTACTGAAACGCCGGCCGGCACCGGCGCGTTTTTAGTAGGCAGATGCCAAAAAATGAGCAGCAATGAGATCGTCGTTAGCCTGGATGTCGGAACATCGAGCGTGAAAGTCATCATCGGGGAAATGCTAGGCAGCTCCATCAATATTATCGGGGTGGGCAATGTCAAAGCGGAAGGGCTCAAAAAAGGGGCGATTGTTGATATAGATAAAACGGTGCAGTCGATCAGACGGGCCGTCGAGCAAGCGGAGCGGATGGTCGGTTTATCGATCCGCCGTGTGATCGTCGGGGTGGCCGGCAGCCATATCCAGCTCCATGACTGCCACGGCATTGTCGCCGTCGCGAGCGAAAACCGGGAAATCAGCGATGAAGATGTCGCCCGCGTCATCGATGCCGCGCAAGTCGTCTCTATTCCTCCCGATCGGGAAATCATCGGCGTCGTTCCGCGCCAGTTTATCGTCGACGGGTTGGACGGCATTCATGATCCGCGCGGCATGCTCGGCGTCCGCTTGGAAATGGAAGGCACTATGGTGACTGGTGCGAAGACGGTATTACATAATCTTCTTCGCTGTGTGGAGCGGGCAGGCTTGGAAATCAGCGATATTTGTCTTCAGCCGCTGGCGGCCGGTTCGCTCGTGCTGTCCGATGACGAACGGCATTTGGGGGCGGCGCTCGTTGACCTGGGAGGCGGCTCGACAACGGTCGCTGTCTTTGAGCAAGGGACGTTGCAAGCTGTCTCTTCGCTGCCGGTCGGCGGGGAGCACATTACGAAAGACTTGGCCATCGGATTGCGGACGACAACGGACGATGCCGAAAAAATCAAACTGAAGCACGGACATGCATTTTACGACTACGCTTCGGAGGAAGAAGTGTTCAGCGTGCCGATCATGGGCACCGATCAACAACAGCAGTTCAGCCAGCTGGAGATCGCCGATATTATTGAGGCGAGACTGGAAGAAATTTTGCAAATGGTTCAGCAGGAAGTGCGTCGTCTCGGGTTTCGCGATCTCCCCGGCGGCTATGTGCTGACCGGCGGCGTCGCCAATATGCCAGGGTTGCTTGAGCTGGCCCACGTCGTTTTAGGGACGAGCGTCCGCATTGCCATGCCGGATTATATCGGTGTGCGCGACCCGCAGTATACGATCGGCGTTGGCTTGCTCAAGTTCGCCTACCGGCAGGCGCAGCTGCAAGGGAAAACGGTCCCGGCTGCCGCTGCGGTGGAGCCGGTCGAGCGCTCCTCGCCAAAACAGCAGTCGAAACCGAAAAAGAAAGAAGACCATTTTGGGAAGAAGGTCAAGAGATTTTTTGGTTCTTTCTTTGAATAGAGATTGAAATTTTAGGAGGATTTGGCCATGTTGGAGTTTGAGACAACAGTCGATCAGTTGGCAACGATCAAGGTGATTGGAGTCGGGGGCGGCGGCAACAACGCCGTCAATCGGATGATTGAGCATGGGGTGCAAGGTGTAGAGTTTATTGCGGTCAATACGGATGCACAGGCGCTCAACTTGTCGAAGGCGCCGATCAAGCTGCAAATCGGGGCGAAGCTGACACGCGGCTTGGGCGCGGGGGCGAACCCAGAAGTTGGAAAAAAAGCAGCTGAGGAGAGCAAAGAGCAAATTGAAGAAGCGCTTCGCGGCGCCGATATGGTGTTTGTCACCGCTGGCATGGGCGGCGGCACGGGAACTGGCGCTGCCCCGGTCATCGCCCAAATTGCGCGCGAGTTAGGGGCGCTTACGGTCGGCGTTGTTACACGCCCGTTTACGTTTGAGGGGCGCAAGCGGGCGACGCAGGCCGCAAGCGGCATCGCCGCCATGAAAGAGGCGGTCGATACGCTCATCGTCATTCCGAACGACCGGTTGCTTGAGATTGTCGACAAAAATACGCCGATGCTTGAGGCGTTCCGCGAAGCGGACAATGTGCTGCGCCAAGGGGTGCAAGGCATTTCCGATTTGATCGCCGTGCCGGGGTTGATCAACCTTGACTTCGCTGATGTGAAGACGATCATGTCGAATAAAGGTTCGGCATTGATGGGGATTGGTATCGCCAGCGGCGAAAACCGAGCTGCTGAGGCAGCAAAAAAAGCCATTTCCAGCCCGCTGTTGGAGACGTCGATCGACGGCGCGCAAGGGGTGCTCATGAACATCACCGGCGGCATGAACTTAAGTTTGTACGAAGTGCAGGAGGCTGCCGATATCGTCGCTTCGGCGGCCGACCAAGAAGTGAACATGATCTTCGGCTCCGTTATTAATGAGAACTTAAAGGACGAGATCATCGTGACGGTCATTGCGACCGGATTCAACGAAAACGTCGCTTCGCAGCCGCGGCCGCCGCGCATTGGCATCGGCACTGTGCCGAAAGCGGCGCCGGCGCCAAAGCGGGAAAAGCGCGAAGAGCCGATACAAGACTATGCGGCGCTCCGCTCGGGGCAAGCAGAAGATCCGCTTGACATTCCCGCTTTCTTGCGCAACCGCAACCGCCGCCGCTAGATGGCGAAACGAGGGTGTCCCAAAAGCAACGGGACACCCTTTCTTCATCACAAGATGCATGCACGAACGTGCACGAAGCACTTTGGTGAAACAATATATTGTATCTCTCTTAAAGAAAGACGATCTTTTGAGACAGCCTCGCTTTTCCGATTAGGACCAAAAACTTCTCGCGTTGGCCGCCCGCTCTCTCGCAACGAAAGGGCGAAAAAGAGAAGGCGGGCTAGGCTTTCGTGCCGGCCGATTTGATCCGCCGTGGTTCCCCCTGTTTTGACAAAACATCTCCTTTTTCACCGCCACCGATTGACAGACTTTCCCTCGCAAGGTGCTATATACTTGTTTCAGACAAAGCCGATATGGGCGGGGGAGGGGCTTGACGGTTGGTCGTCTATCTCGATGTGATTTGGCTGTTGAACGTCTGTTTTGACGCGTTGCTTCTTTGGCTGACGGCGCTCATGCTCAAGCGGCCGATCGTCTGGTGGCGTCTGTTGGCTGGGGCGTTGATCGGTTCGCTGCTTGTCATATTGCTGTTTACCCCGTTTTCCGCCATCGCCCAGCACCCGTTGGTAAAAGTAGCTGTTTCCGTGTTGATCGTGTGGGCCGCCTTCGGGTTTAAGCGCCCGCGCTATTTGCTTGAGAATATGCTGGCGTTTTACTTTGCCACGTTCGCCGTCGGCGGCGGCATGCTGGCGGTTCATTATGTTTTCGCGCACCAACTGTCCGTCCGCCAAGGAATGCTTCTCATGCATCATCCCGGAGCGGGCGATCCGGTCAGTTGGCTGTTTGTTGTCATCGGGTTTCCGGTTTTATGGCTTTTTTCTCGCCGAAGGGTGGAGGCGATTCGCGAAAAAAAACTGCGGTTTGAATATATCATTGAGGTCAAGATCGTATGGGACGGGCGGCCGCTTATGCTGCGCGGCTTGATTGACAGCGGCAACCAGCTCGTCGATCCGTTGACAAAAACGCCGGTGATGGTAGTCGAACAGGAAAAAGCAAAGGCCGTGCTTCCTGAGGAGCTACTGGGTTGTCTCAGCTCTCCCATGATGCTGGCTTCCCCGCCGGAGCGGTGGGTCCATCGCCTCCGTCTCATTCCGTACCGTGCGGTCGGCAGCGGTCCACAAATGATGGCGGCGGTTAAGCCAGACCGCATTATGCTGCGGTACGAAAACGAATGGTTGGAAGTAGCGCAAGGGCTTGTGGCGCTAAGCGCTGATCCGCTGTCGACGGATGGGGAGTACGACTGCATCGTCCATCCGAAAATGGTGCAGGCGGGAAGAAAGCTGACCGCTTCGTAGGTTTTGTTAGTATATCATACTCACTTTTGATCCGTTTAGAAGGGGGATTTTCATGAGAAAATGGAAACTTCGCTTCATGAACTGGCTGTATAAGCTTTTGGCCAAGCTTGGCCTGAAGGCGGATGAAATTTATTATATCGGAGGCAGCGAAGCCCTCCCGCCGCCGCTGACAAAAGAAGAAGAGGAGCAGCTGATTGCCAGGCTCGCCGCCGGTGATGACACGGCAAGATCGCTTTTGATCGAACGCAATTTGCGTCTTGTCGTCTACATTGCGCGCAAGTTTGAAAACACCGGCATTCACATTGAAGATTTGATCAGCATTGGAACGATCGGCCTCATTAAGGCGGTCAACACGTTCAACCCAGAGAAGAAGATCAAGCTGGCGACATACGCGTCGCGCTGCATTGAAAACGAAATTTTAATGTATTTGCGCCGCAACAACAAAGTGCGGGCGGAAGTGTCGTTTGATGAACCGCTCAATATCGACTGGGATGGCAACGAGCTGTTGCTTTCCGACGTGTTGGGAACGGATGACGACGTGATTACGAAAGATTTGGAAGCGGATGTCGACCGGCGCTTGCTCTTAAACGCCTTGCGCCAGCTGAGCGACCGCGAGAAGCAAATTATGGAATTGCGTTTTGGCCTCTCCGGCGGCGAAGAAAAGACGCAAAAAGACGTCGCTGATTTGCTCGGTATTTCGCAATCGTACATATCGCGGCTCGAGAAGCGGATCATTAAACGGTTGCGCAAAGAATTCAATAAAATGATGTAGCGGGCGGCGGGAGCGAAATTCCGCCGCTTTTTCCGCGTCGGACAGGCTGTGCATATTTTTCCCTTCCAAGGAGATACTGAAAACTGACGACTTAGCATCTCCTGATGGGAGGGAACAACTTGACGAGGAACAAAGTCGAGATTTGCGGCGTAGACACTTCGAAGCTTCCCGTCCTCAAAAATGAGGAAATGCGTGAACTGTTTCGACGGATGCATGAGGGGGATTTGGAGGCAAGAGAAAAATTAGTAAACGGCAACTTGCGCCTCGTGTTGAGCGTCATTCAGCGCTTCAACAACCGAGGCGAATTTGTCGATGATTTGTTTCAAGTCGGCTGCATCGGACTTATGAAATCGATTGATAATTTTGACCTCAATCAAAACGTGAAGTTTTCCACTTACGCCGTGCCGATGATCATCGGCGAAATCCGCCGCTATTTGCGCGACAACAACCCGATCCGCGTTTCGCGCTCGCTGCGCGACATCGCCTACAAAGCGTTGCAAGTGCGAGAGCGGCTCATGAGCGAGACGGCGAAAGAACCGTCAACCGAGGAAATTGCCAAAGAACTCGGCGTCGCCCATGAGGAAGTGGTTTTTGCCCTCGATGCCATTCAAGATCCTGTTTCGTTGTTTGAGCCGATTTACAACGACGGCGGCGACCCGATTTATGTGATGGACCAGCTGAGCGATGAGCGCAACCGCGACAGCCAATGGATCGAAGAAATCGCCTTGAAGGAAGGGCTTCGGCGGTTGAATGAGCGGGAAAAAATGATCATCCGCAAACGCTTTTTCCAAGGAAAGACGCAAATGGAAGTGGCCGAGGAAATCGGCATTTCCCAAGCGCAAGTGTCGAGGCTCGAAAAAGCGGCGATCCGGCAAATGAATAAAAACATCCAAGTGTGACAGGCTGCAGGTGCAGCCTTTTTCTTTGGCACATAACTGCACATTTGGCTTCATATAGATGAAAAAGAGGGAGAGAGGAAAGGCGGGGAGAAAAACCGTGATGAGAATTTCCGAATTTCAGACGAAAGATGTCGTCAATGTAGCCAATGGGAAGAAGCTTGGCAATATTGGGGACATTGATATTGATTTAGATACTGGAAAAATCCGCTCACTCATTATTTTAGGCGCCGGAAAGATGCTCGGGCTGTTCGGCCGCGAAGAGGCGGTCGTCATTCCATGGCAGAACATCGTCAAAATCGGAGCCGATGTTATTTTAGTCCGCCTTCATGATTCCGATTAAACGGCTGGTGCAACGATTGGCCCCGTCGCTTGCAACGCGGCAGGACGATGTTGCAGACCTTTCCGCTTTTCGTGGGCAGATCGGCTATGCCGCCAGCGCGGTTTTCGGGCGGCAATAAGGGTTGGACAATTTCTGCGGCAATGTTTCGACAAAATCATAAATAAAGGTTATCATGGACAAACAAACTATGATAAAATAGGAAAAAAAGTGATAAAAAACTACAAAAAACAGCGTGAGGTTGACGCGAATGCCGGACATTTTTCAACAAGAAGCCCGCGGCTGGCTCCGCTGCGGTGCGCCTCCGTTTGCTGGAGCCGTCGCTGGATTGACGACGAAACATGGCGGGGAGAGCAAAGGGCCGTTCGCTTCGCTGAATATGGGGCTGCACGTCGGCGACGATCGCACGGTTGTTGTCGCCAACCGCGGGCGTTTGGCGCAATGGCTCTCATTCCCGCTTGAGCGATGGGTATGTTGTGAACAAGTGCATGGCGCCGACATTCGGAAGGTGACGAAAAACGAACGGGGGAACGGAGCGCAAGATTTCGCCACGGCGGTTCCAGGGGTCGACGGGTTGTATACAGACGAAGCGGAGGTGTTGCTCGCGCTTTGTTTTGCCGATTGTGTGCCCATTTATTTTGTGGCGCCATCTGCTGGGTTAGTCGGCCTTGCTCATGCCGGGTGGCGGGGAACGGCGGGCGGCATCGCTGGTCACATGGTGCGGCTTTGGCAAACGCGCGAACACATCGCGCCGAGCGACATCTATGTTGCCATCGGACCTGCCATCGGTCCGTGCTGTTATACGGTTGACGACCGTGTCGTGGACAGTCTGCGCCCGACGCTTCCTCCGGAAAGCCCGTTGCCATGGCGGGAAACAAGCCCAGGGCAATATGCGCTCGACTTAAAGGAAGCCAATCGGCTTCAGTTGATCGCGGCTGGCGTTCCGAACAGCCATATTTATGTGTCAGAACGCTGTACAAGCTGTGAGGAAGCGTTGTTTTTTTCCCACCGCCGCGACCGCGGAACGACTGGAAGGATGTTGGCGTTCATTGGCCGAAGGGAGGAGACGGCATGACGGTGCGCGACAACTTGGCGGCCATTCGCCGAGAAATCGAGGCGGCCTGCGCTCGCGTCGGCCGCGATCCGGCCGGCGTGCGCATCGTGGCGGTCACTAAATATGTCGATGCCGAGCGGGCGATGGAGGTGCTTGACGCCGGCATTGCCGACCTCGGCGAAAACCGCTCCGACCAATTGATTGAAAAGCATGCACGGATCGGAAATCAAGCGACGTGGCATTTCATTGGGACGCTTCAGTCGCGCAAAGTCAAAGACATTATTGATAAAGTCGATTACATTCATTCACTCGACCGCTTGTCGCTCGCGAAAGAAATTGAAAAACGGGCGGTGCGGCCAGTAAAATGTTTTGTGCAAGTGAACGTGTCGGGGGAAGTGACCAAACACGGGCTCGCCCCCGAAGAAACGATTCCGTTTATTGAACAACTTCGCGCCTTTTCGCGCATCGAAGTCGTCGGATTGATGACGATGGCGCCGCACACGGACGACGAAGCGGTATTGCGCGCTTGCTTTCGCCAATTGCGGATGCTGAAGGAACGCGTTCAGGCGTTGGGAATGGCCCATGCCCCATGCACCGAACTGTCAATGGGCATGTCAAACGATTACACGATCGCCATCGAGGAAGGAGCGACGTTTGTGCGCATAGGCAGCGCGCTTGTTGGATCATTGTAGGAGGTGAAACCGGATGGGATTGATGAAAAAATTCCGTGATTATTTTTTAGAAGAAGACTACGAAGACTATGAAGAAGAATATGAGGCGCCACAGCCGGAAGAAGAGGCGCTGCCGAAGACGGCAGGCAAGGCGAACGTCGTCAGCCTGCAAAGCGTGCAAAAATCGGCGAAAGTCGTGCTTGCTGAGCCGAGGGTGTATGCGGAGGCGCAGGAGATCGCCGACCATTTGAAAAGCCGGCGCGCGGTCATCGTCAACTTGCAGCGCATCCAGCATGAGCAGGCGAAGCGGATCGT
The DNA here is from genome assembly GCF_040327975.1 of Geobacillus sp. G4. Lineage (NCBI taxonomy): Bacteria > Bacillati > Bacillota > Bacilli > Caryophanales > Anoxybacillaceae > Geobacillus > Geobacillus sp. G4. The sequence continues at coordinate 261,498 of NZ_JBEPJY010000001.1, read as the reverse complement.
CGACTTTTTAAGCGGCACGGTGTACGCCATTGGCGGCGACATTCAGCAAGTCGGCACAAAAATTTTTTTATGCACCCCGGAAAACGTCGACGTCAGCGGCTCGATTTCGCTCGACGGCGAGGATGACAGACCGATGAAGAGGTGGTAGCTGTTGGATTATGTACTCACGTTTTTGACGACAGTGATTCAAGTGTACTCGTATGCGCTGATCATTTATATTTTAATGTCATGGTTTCCCAATGCGCGCGAAACGCGGTTCGGACAGATGTTGGCCGCTATTTGCGAGCCGTATTTGGAGCCGTTTCGGCGGGTCATTCCGCCGCTTGGCATCATTGACGTCTCCCCAATCGTCGCGTTTATCGTTCTTGAATTCGCGACGAGAGGGCTTCACGCCCTGTTCGACATTCTTCAGTCGCAGTTTTAACTTCGTTTTGCGCGCACGGCGCCGCCGCTCTCCGTCCGGCAGGCAAAAAGGCGGAAGGGCGAAACTCGCAGAGAGGAATCCGTTGTGGGTTCCTTTCTTCCATGAAAGCAAGGTGACGTCGAGTGGAGCTGTATCAGCATTTTCGCAAAGAGGAACATCCGTTCATTGATCAAGTGCTCGAGTGGAAGGAGATGGTGAGCCGTCAGTACGCTCCGAAGCTGACCGATTTTCTCGATCCGCGCGAGCAGCAAATCGTGCAAAGCATCGCCGGCGGTGCGGAAGATGTGCGCGCGTTCTTTTTCGGCGGCGCCCCGTTTGTCGAGCGGAAGCGGGTGTTTCTCGCTCCGCCGTATATCGACCCTGAGGAAGAGGATTATGGCATTGTACTGTTTGCCGTCCGCTATCCGGCGAAATTCGTTTCCCTTGAACATCGCGACGTGTTGGGGGCGCTGATGTCGCTTGGCTTGCGGCGCGGCAAGTTTGGCGATATTCTCATTCGGGATGGGGAAATTCAGTTTTTTGTTGCTGCTGAAGTCGCCGACTACGTCCGCTTGCATGTCGAAACGATCGGCAAAGCTCCGGTTGCGCTTGAGCCGCTTCCGTTGTCGGCAGCCATGCCGCTTGCCGAAACGTGGGAGGAAGGAACGGTCACGGTGTCTTCTCTAAGGCTCGATGCTGTGCTCGCTCAGGTGTTTCGCCTTGCGCGCGAGAAAGCGCGTGCGCTTGTTGAAAGCGGGCTTGTCAAAGTCAACTGGAAGGTGGTGGACAAGCCGGATTTCCTCTGCGGACCGGGCGATGTCCTGTCGGCGCGCGGTTTTGGCCGCTGCAAGCTGTTTTCGGTGGAAGGGCCGACGAAAAAAGAGCGCTGGCTCGTTCAGATTGGCCGACAAAAATAAGCAAATGACGGCAGGAAATCGGCAAACCATGTCGAATGAAAGTGAAGAAAAGGAATGATGGAGACGGAGGTGGCCGTTGTGCCGTTGACGCCATTGGATATTCACAACAAGGAATTCAGCCGCGGGTTTCGTGGGTACGATGAAGACGAAGTGAACGAGTTTCTCGATCAAGTCATTAAAGACTATGAAATGCTCATCCGTGAAAAAAAGCAGCTGGAAGAAAAAGTGGCCGAACTGACGGAAAAGCTGAACTACTTTGCGAACATTGAAGAGACGCTCAATAAGTCGATTCTTGTTGCACAGGAAGCAGCGGAAGAAGTGAAGCGGAATGCGCAAAAAGAGGCGAAGCTGATCATTAAAGAGGCGGAAAAAAACGCCGAGCGCATCATCAGCGATGCATTAGCGAAATCGCGGAAAATCGCCCTCGAGATCGAGGAGCTGAAGCGGCAGTCGAAAGTGTTCCGCGCCCGTTTCCGCATGCTTGTCGAGGCCCAGCTCGATATGATCAACAGCCGCGATTGGGACGAGTTGATGGAGTATGAGGCGCCGGATTTGGAAGAAGGGGCGAGAGAACCGCTGTCACAGCCTTGACGAACCGAAGACGTTTCGGTTATAATAATTGGCAAAAATCGCCGCATCAGCCGCCGTGGGAGGCGGTTGGCTTTTTTCAGGATGAATAGCGAAATAGCCATCGACGATGAAAGGGACAGTAGCTCTTGTACGACCGGTCGCAGCGAGCCGGGGATGGTGGAAGCCTGGCATCGGCGCAAGAGTGAACATCACCCTGGAGTTCCATGCCGAACATCAAGTAGGCCATGGCGCGTCATTCCCGTTACGAATGAAAAGAGGGCTGTGCGTCGTTTGCATGGCCAAGAAGGGTGGTACCGCGAGACCGTTCTCGTCCCTTGCCGGGGGGAGAACGGTTTTTTATTTGGAATCTATCGTTCGAAGGAGGAGCAAGGATGGATTACAAAGAAACGCTGCTCATGCCGAAGACCGACTTCCCGATGCGCGGCAACTTGCCGAAGCGGGAGCCGGAAATGCAAAAAAAATGGGAGGAAATGGACATTTACCGGAAAGTGCAGGAGTGGACGAAAGGACGGCCGCTGTTTGTTCTGCATGACGGCCCGCCGTATGCCAACGGCGACATTCATATGGGTCATGCGCTGAACAAAATTTTAAAAGATATCATCGTCCGCTACAAATCCATGAGCGGCTATTGCGCCCCATACGTGCCGGGCTGGGATACGCACGGCTTGCCGATCGAAACGGCCCTTGCCAAGCAAGGAGTTGACCGCAAATCGATGAGCGTCGCCGAGTTTCGCAAGTTGTGCGAGCAATACGCGTACGAGCAAATCGACAACCAGCGCCGGCAGTTTAAGCGGCTCGGCGTGCGCGGCGACTGGGACAACCCGTACATTACGCTCAAGCCGGAGTACGAAGCCCAGCAAATTAAAGTGTTCGGCGAAATGGCGAAAAAAGGGCTCATTTACAAAGGGTTGAAGCCGGTCTATTGGTCCCCGTCAAGCGAATCAGCGCTCGCTGAAGCGGAAATCGAATATAAAGACAAGCGTTCGCCGTCGATTTATGTCGCCTTCCCGGTGAAAGACGGCAAAGGCGTGCTTGAGGGCGATGAGCGAATCGTCATTTGGACGACGACGCCGTGGACGATTCCGGCGAACTTGGCGATCGCGGTTCATCCGGAACTGGACTACCATGTCGTGGAAACAAACGGGCAAAAATACGTCGTCGCTGCTGCCCTGGTCGAATCGGTGGCGAACGAAGTCGGTTGGGACGCATGGTCGGTCGTCAAAACGGTCAAAGGAAAAGAGCTTGAATACGTCGTGGCGAGACATCCGTTTTATGAGCGCGACTCGCTTGTTGTGTGCGGCGAACACGTCACGACCGACGCCGGTACGGGCTGCGTCCATACGGCGCCGGGCCACGGGGAAGACGACTTTCTCGTTGGGCAAAAATATGGGCTTCCGGTCCTTTGTCCGGTTGATGAACGCGGCTACATGACCGAGGAAGCGCCGGGATTTGCCGGGATGTTTTACGAAGACGCCAACAAGGCGATTACACAGAAGCTTGAGGAAGTCGGCGCTTTGTTGAAGCTTGGGTTTATCACCCACTCGTATCCGCACGACTGGCGGACAAAGCAGCCGACGATTTTCCGGGCGACAACGCAATGGTTTGCGTCGATCGATAAAATCCGCAACGAGCTGCTTCAAGCGATTAAGGAAACGAAATGGATTCCGGAGTGGGGGGAAATCCGCATCCACAACATGGTGCGCGACCGCGGCGACTGGTGCATTTCCCGCCAACGCGCCTGGGGGGTGCCGATTCCGGTCTTTTACGGCGAAAACGGTGAACCGATCATCACCGATGAGACGATTGAGCATGTGTCGAACCTGTTCCGCCAATACGGGTCGAACGTCTGGTTTGAACGCGAGGCGAAAGACTTGCTGCCGGAAGGATTCACCCATCCGTCGAGCCCGAACGGCATCTTTACGAAAGAAACGGACATTATGGATGTCTGGTTTGACTCCGGTTCGTCGCACCAAGCCGTGTTGGTCGAACGCGACGATCTCGTGCGTCCGGCTGATTTGTACTTGGAAGGCTCCGACCAATACCGCGGCTGGTTCAACTCATCGCTGTCCACCGCCGTTGCCGTCACCGGCAAAGCGCCGTATAAAGGCGTGTTGAGCCACGGCTTTGTCTTGGACGGCGAAGGGCGGAAAATGAGCAAGTCGCTCGGCAACGTCGTCGTGCCGGCGAAAGTGATGGAACAGTTTGGCGCCGACATTTTGCGCCTTTGGGTCGCTTCGGTTGACTACCAAGCGGACGTGCGCATCTCCGACCATATTTTAAAACAAGTGTCGGAAGTGTACCGGAAAATCCGCAACACGTTCCGGTTTATGCTCGGCAACTTGTTCGATTTCGATCCGAACCAAAACGCCGTGCCGATTGGGGAGCTTGGCGAAGTCGACCGCTATATGCTGGCGAAGTTGAACAAGCTGATCGCCAAAGTGAAAAAGGCCTATGACAGCTACGATTTCGCCGCGGTTTACCATGAGATGAACCATTTCTGCACCGTCGAGCTGAGCGCGTTTTACTTGGATATGGCGAAAGACATTTTGTACATCGAAGCGGCCGACTCGCGCGCCCGCCGCGCCGTGCAGACGGTGCTCTATGAAACGGTCGTCGCGTTGGCGAAGCTCATCGCGCCGATTTTGCCGCATACCGCCGATGAAGTGTGGGAGCATATCCCGAATCGAAGAGAAAACGTCGAAAGCGTCCAGCTCACCGATATGCCGGAGCCGATCGCGATCGACGGCGAAGAAGCGCTGCTGGCGAAATGGGATGCGTTTATGGACGTGCGCGATGACATGTTAAAAGCGCTCGAGAACGCACGCAATGAAAAAGTGATCGGCAAATCGCTGACGGCCAGCGTCATCGTCTACCCGAAAGACGAGGCGCGGAAGCTATTGGCGTCGCTTGATGCCGACTTGCGCCAGCTTCTCATCGTTTCCGCCTTTTCGATCGCCGATGAGCCGTATGACGCCGCGCCGGCCGAAGCCGAGCGGCTCGACCACGTGGCCGTCATCGTCCGCCCGGCGGAAGGCGAGACGTGCGAGCGGTGCTGGACGGTGACTCCAGCTGTCGGACAAGATCCGTCCCACCCGACGCTTTGCCCGCGCTGCGCGCACATTGTGAACGAACATTATTCCGCATAACGAAAAGCGGCAGGCTGCCTTGGGGCGGCCTTGTCGCTTGCTTTTGGTGGAGGAAAGAAAAAACCCAAAACGATGGTGTAAAAAACGCAAAGGCATCAGGGTGGTTGTTTTTGTCAAGAAAAAGTGCAGAATGTTGCAGTGTATAAATTCAATTCTGTAGTTGAATCAATTCTATAGTTGAACCAATTCTGTCAAACTCCGTGTCTCATGAGCCTCCGTCGCATTTACTCCATCATCTTCGACCACACGTTTGCTTAAAATCATGATGTTTATAGCGCAATTTTCCTATTATTTGTGAATATACTGTGAATTTCCATGTAAAAGGTTGACATCTTCTTTTTTTTTTTTTTATAATGCCATTGAATTTTACAAACATTTCAAATTCATGATTAGAGAGGGCATTCCATATGAAATGGGTGTTCATTTCAAGAATGGCGTCCCGCTTAAAAGCAGAAGCTAGTTTCATATTCGTATTTTCTGGGGTTTTGATGTTTGTTTGCCTCAATCCCCATACCATCAATCCAGCGGAGTGGATCTTATATACGAAATACTTGGTTCCGATTGGAATGGCCGTCTGGCTGCTCTTCAGCTTCCGCTTGCATGTTTCGTTGTTCACTTCGACTCCAATTCACTGGATCGCGATGAATGACATCATGCCAAACCCGCAAAAGATCGTCTTCTGCCAAGCTTTGATCGCATTTATTTGTTTTTTCGCTTGGCAACTGGCCTTGGCCGGGATCATCGCCGGTGCGGTGGTGATCAACTATTCAGCGGGTTGGGATCTTTTCACTTTTCTGTTTCCATTGTATTTGATTCATTTTCTTCTACCATTTCTATGGGCGTGGATGATCGGATTGTCCACAGGCGCTGTTTACGCCTATCATTCTTCGAAAAAAGCGATGTTGCTCGTTGGTGTGTTTGTTTTGTGGATCATCGTGCTGTTTTCTTTGGAATATCGCAATCCATCCTTCTCCTTGTGGGGAAACCATCGTTGGCCTTACATTGACCCGTTATTCAGCCTAACCTTCCAAAAAGAACGCGTGCTGATCAAATTGGCGTATATTCTTTCTTCTATCGCCGTTTATGGCGTTTTTCGAAGCATGCGGCGATCCTTCGCGGGGCTTGCGGCTAGTGTGACTCTCGTTATTTTCGTAACATTTTTCCTTCAACATGCACAATCAAAATTCCAGTTGGATGACATTCTGTTGGCAAACGACGTCAAACTCTATCAACAAATCAAACATCAGGCTCAGCCCAAGAACATCCCGTTGCATGGATATTGGAAAATCAAGGAGATCGAGGTGAATCCGAAATCCACGTATCCGATCAAAGCCACACTCTCTCTGCATCCGAAAGAACACACCGTTCGTTTTTCGATCAACGAGCAATTTCAAATCGATCACATCCAAGGCGGAGGGAAGCGTTTCCCCTTTCAACAACAAGGAAACGTTGTTCAGGTGCAGACCAACGGTGCCCCATCCATGACGATCTATTATCGGCATACGTTCGGCTCAACCTTTTATCCGTTGACATCGGGCGTCACGTTGTTGCCATTTGAAGCCAACTGGTATCCGCAGTCCATGGATTCAACGCTTTACGATATCGACTCATCCGGAACGCTTCATTCCAATGTGGAAACGAAAACATGTACACGAGTCAACATGATTGTCGGAAAGGAAAAGTACCGTTGGCATGGGGACCATCTCCCTTGTCTCTCCGTGATCAATGGTCCTTACAAACAAATTCAAGTGCAACATACTCGTTTCCTTGTTTATAAACCATTTCTCACTACAACAAGAAATTATATGGAATTGAAGCATCAACTCGTTTCCATCCGCAATGAGCTATGCCACTTGTTTCCGAATCTTGCAAATACAGATTATTGCACAAAAGAAGTCAAGAGCGTCTCAATCATCCCAAAAAGCATCAACACCACAAACCTTTCGCTGTACGACAGCACGGTGGCTGACGGAAACTACACGTTTTATGTTGATCCGTTCTTGGACGTCAATGGCACTCCGGCAACCAAACATATTCAGGAGTTGGCTGCGTTTTTCATCCCATACCGATTGTTCGAAAACGAACAGATCAGTCTCTTTGTCGGCTTGTATTTAATGGAAAAACTACATATTCCATCTATCGGATATGGAAACAGGATAGCGGAAAAATCCTCCATCGACTCAACAACGTGGGAGCACTACATGGCACTATCCATAAAAGAAAAAGAAAACATATTGATTCAACTAGCGCAAGAAAGGGGGGAAGGAGACAAATGATGGAATTAAAAAATGTGACCCTCAAGCACCATCGCCAACTTATTTTGCATCATTGTTCCGTCAATCTTCCTTCCCAATCCATCATTCTAGCCAAAAATCACATTCGCACAGATATTGTCGCCAAAGCGCTTGCCGGCTTTCATCCTATCGATGAAGGGGAAATCCATTTCAATGAACAGGCAGCAAAAGGAAAACCGAATAAAACCGTATTTTTCGTGATTCCTGAGAACTACCACCAACTGTGGAGAAACTATCGTTTGCAAGATATTTCGATATGGCTGAATCGTCCTTTTCAGCAATCGGCACTATGGAAAAAATATCGCCTCCCTTCCCATGCATCCATCGATTCATTGACGATGTTTCAACGGCTGATTTATCTTGTTTCTCTTGGACAGTCGCTAAATCGCACAGTATTCATTTTCGATCAGCCGACGAAACACTTTGACTTCGAAGACTTAGAACACTTTTACCATTTTTTACGTCATGATTTTGTGGATGCTAACTATATGATCTTGAGCAACCGAATCGAGAGTGGATTTACTGATCTTTCAATTTATCAAATTCATAATGCAAAATTAGTTGCCTTTGAAAGGAGGTGAAAAAGAGTGTTAGGAAACAACAATGAAAAATGGAAAAGCTCATCGTTATTGGTTCCATAGCCTCTTACGAAATGAAGCTGGAACCGCAGTAAAGACGAGAACAAGCGATATAATATTTGGAGAGGAGAAGGGATAACATGATCGTGAACCGAAAAAAGAAATGGAAATCAAAATGGGCATCTTTATCGCTTGCAGCAGCAGTAATAGCCACTGCCGGTGCAGCGGGAGCAGAATCCGCAACAGCCTTTTTAGATGGGTCAAGTACTTACAGCAATACAAAAACTATTAGAGCAAATACAAATGGTACAGGGAATATTCATGCTGTAAATAATGGTGCCAATACCCAAACGAGAGGCTATGCTTACAAATCGATTGATTGGTGGCCCGACAGCGTCGTCGCCTCCACCAACTGGCTCAATCCTAGGCAAGAAGAAACGCGCAATTTTCCACAACAAGAAGGCGATAAATATTATGGCCAAATTGTTGGTCAAACGGTTGGTTCAAGAGGATACGTGACCATTACGGTCAAATAACGATGCCGAATCCGGATGATAAAGGAGTCAGGGATACGCCTAAAAAAATAAAGCGATCCCTGACCGCATTTTTCATTTGTCAACTTCTCAGAAAGAAAGCGGTTGATCGGCGATGAGGTGGAAATGGCTGTTTGTTTTTTATTGGAAACGATTGTTGAAAAGCAAGTTATACATTGGTGCTAGTTTCTCGTTTTTTCTTTTGCTGGCCGTACGGTTTACACTATTTTTTACCGATCCGTACAATATGGAGAGTTATGGGGATATCCCTCATGAAGTGTTCATGCTTGTTCAAATCGTTTCGCTCTTTTACATCGTGTGGTTCTACCTTCTCTACTCCAACGAACTTCGTTACGGCGTTTCGTCATGGTTCGCCGACGGCTACCGGATTCTGCTGGAGAAAATGAGCGCCTTGCTTGCGGTTCATGCGCTGTGCCAAGGGATCATGCTGATGATGAGCTGCGGCGTTTTTTCACTCGTGTATCTCTTCGTTGGGGTGGAGCCTTCGGATCTGTATTTGTCGCTGCTTCGGTTTCTCGCCGTCTATCAGTTTGGACCGCTCGTGCTCACCGTCCTGTACGGCGTCATCATCGCACTGCTGTTGGAAACGAAAAAGGTCAGTTTTTTCGCTATTTTGCTTGTGTGGATCCTGACCGGACCGATGACGACGGAGCTGTTCATCGATCTGTCCGAAACTGTTCATGCCCGCGACTGGGCGTCGCTGCTGTTTATCGGAAAACACGCGATTCAACGAGCGTATGATTCCTACATCGGGTTTGAGGTCGACCGCGGCGGGGAATGGAAATGGGCCGCGTGGTTTCTCTCCCTTGTCGGGTTGGCGTTGTTGTCGTCGATCCGCTTTACGCAGACGAGAAAGGAGCGAAACGCCGTCTTGAAAGCATTTCTCGTCTTCCCGTTTCTGATCGTCCTAACCGCCTACCACTCCTTGCAAACGAACACCAAGGCGTTCACTCGGGCCGATCAGACGACCGAACTCGAGGAATACCGCCATATGAAACAAGAGACGAAAGCCGATTTGCGCTACCGTATCCAGTCGTATGACCTTTCCTTGCATGGATCGCGTGCGGTCGTGCGCGTGGCCTTGTCCCAGTTGGAAACAAACCGGCCCACGTTTCAACTGTACCATTTGTATCCGCTCCACTCGATTGAAGCGGACCATCAGCCCGTCAAGTTTACGAGAAACGGCGATCTCGTGACCGTGTGGCTGCCGAAACGCACCTCGACGCTCACCTTTTCCTATGAGATCGTCGATACGGCGCTCATTCCGTACACCAACGGCCGCATCGTCCTGTTGGCGGATCGGGCGTGGTATCCGAAAAGGAGGGCTTCGCACATGTATCGGACTCATGAATATCGGGTGGCGGGGATGACAGTTTGGGATGGGGCGTTCACCGATCAATTCTTTCCGAATGAAACGTACACCTTTACCTTAAACGTGGACGGCGATGTGCTGTTTTGCAATGTGCCAAAGCGTGGAAAGGGTTACCAAGGGAAAGCGCAAGCGGTCACCTTGATCAAAGGGCAAGGGCATCAACTCGTCGATCAAGGATATGAGATCACCTACCCGGCCGATTGGCCGCATATGGCGGAACGGGCGCCGACGGTCATCCGCCAGATGGAAAAAACATTCCGTCATGTACAACAAATCGCATCAACGGCGGTTTCATCGTTGCCGAACAAGATTGTCTTCTCTAGTTTCGGACTGTCCTCGTTTCTCGCAAACGATCATCTTGTATATAACACAGATGACTTATATGGGATCGATCAATATATTATGGAACAAAATTTTTACGAAAAAATACTTCGGCTTTCCGTACCGCCGAAAGGATCGCGGATCATGTACAACGAGTGGATTTCGCTGGCCACCCGCTGGCTGATGCAAAAACAAGGCCTTTTGGTGATCGACTGGAGCTCCAAAAGCGAGTGGTTCGAGTCGCAGCCGTCATCCGTCAAGAAGCAAATTGAAGCCATTTATCAAGCGTTTCAGCCGCTGGATGTCGACCAAAAACAACAATGTTTGCGGACATGGTATGCGAACATGGACGACGGTTGGACATGGGACCGCATCTTTGAGATGATGCAGGAGGTGAACGGCGTTGGCGGTCGTCATTGAAGGATTGACGAAAATCGTGAAAAAGAAGCCGATTTTATCCGATGTCTCTCTCTCCCTCTCCGGCGTGTACGGCTTGCTGGGGCCAAACGGCGCCGGCAAGACGACGTTGATGCGCATTGTGGCCGGACTGTTGGAGTTCAATGCCGGACGGGTGTCGCTCGGAGACGAGCCGATCAGCACCGGCACGAGGGTGAAGCGGGTGAACGAGATCGGCTATTTGCCGCAAGAGTTTATGATGTACCCGGAGCTGACGATGTATGAAGTGCTTGAGCATCTCGCCGTCTTGCAAGGTGAACATCCCGCTGCCTGCCGATCCAAAATCGAGAAGGTCATCGAACAAGTCAACTTGTCTTCGCACATCAACAAAAAAATGCGCGAGCTGTCCGGCGGCATGCGGCGGCGGGTGGGCATTGCCATGCTGCTGCTTCGGGAGCCGTCCATCCTCCTGTTTGATGAGCCGACGGCCGGGCTTGACATCCGCGAGCGCGTGCGGTTTCGCAATTTGTTGAAGCGGCTGGGGCACGATCATACGATCGTCATCTCTTCGCACCTTGTCGAGGACATTGAATTTTTGTGCACGAAAATCGGGGTGTTGGACCGCGGCATGGTGCTGTTTGAAGGCAGCCCGGACGAGCTCAAGCAAAAAGCGGCTCCTTATACGTATGAGTTGGACGTGCCATTTGAGGAGCTTGACTCGGTCATGGCCGCCAACGAAGTCGTCCAAATGAGCGAAGAGCCTTCCCACGTCGTCGTGCGCGTCTTGTCCGAAGAACCCATCGGCCGGCCTGTCGCCCCGCGGCTGATGGACGGATATTTGGCGTTGTTGAAAGAGGCGGAAGCGCATGGATAAAAAAACGATCGCCCATCATTTTTCTTTTGACCGCCGCTTGCTCGGCCGATTGTACTGGTTTCCGTTTCTTGTCTACGGGCTGTGCGTCGGGTTGATGGGGATCTTGTCCGCCCGCTCCGACGAACCGTTTTTGCCGTACACCGTCATCCAAGGCATGGCCGTGCCGATCGCCGGATGGCATCTCGTCTTTTTGTACCGCCATTTGTACGACGAAGGGGCAAAAGAAGCGCTGTTATGGCATTACCGGAAAGCGGTCGTCTTCGACTTGGTTCGCTATGCTGTTTTGCATGGGGGATGCATCGTTCTTCTTGTCGCGGCGGTCATATGGATTCATGGAACGATGTTTCTCACCGCACCCGTGTTGGTGCACCTGTTTCTGCTGTTTTCGTTTTACCAGTTGATTGGGCTTGCCTTGTTAGGCGTCTTTGGCAGCCTGGATGTCGCCTTGTCGGTCATCTCGGTCTATACCTTTATGGAAGTCGCGACGCAAGGAACGTTCATGCCGTGGCCGCATCTGTTTTTGTTTCAAGCGCCGGCCGATTCGCTGTCCCTCCTTCTCCCCATGATGTGGCTGGGGGCGGGCATTGTGATCGCCGCCATTTTGATTGGACGGGAGTTTTGGTAAACGAATTGGAAGCCATCGGCTGAATGTGGGAATGGGGAGCTTCTATGGAACGATGTCCGTTCGTTTAGTGCACCCGGCCGCACACTCCTCTTGCCGCTTCCATGGTCAGGAAGTGGGAAGTCGTTTCTCCTTTTTATCATGGTTAATTGAGATGGCCGCCGTAAATCGAAAAATCGAAAAAAGCTCTCCATAAAGTCTTGACTGACTCCTTTTTGCCACTTCATTTGTTTGCCATGGCGAATTATGCTACAATGCAAAAAGAATGAATGAGAAGGACAGGGGGACTTGGCACGGTGGCATACTATTGGATTGCGGCGGCGGTCGTCATCCTCGATCAATGGACGAAATGGCTTGTCGTCCGCTATATGCGGCTTGGGGAAAGCATCCCGGTCATTGACAATGTACTCTATATTACGTCGCACCGCAATCGCGGCGCGGCGTGGGGCATGCTGGAAGGGCAGTTTTGGCTCTTTTATTTGATTACGGTTATTGTCGTGGCGGCGATCGTGATCTACATCCGCCGCCTGAAGCCTTCTGAACGCCTGGCGGGCGTAGGGCTTGGGCTGATGCTCGGTGGGGCGATTGGCAATTTTCTCGACCGCGTCTTTCGCAAGGAAGTGGTCGATTTCATCCACGCGTACATCGGCACGTACAGTTTTCCGGTGTTCAACGTGGCTGACTCGGCGCTGACGGTCGGCGTCATCTTGCTGTTTGTCCATATGTTTTTTTTCGCGACACCAGAGAAAGGGAATGAGTAGATGGACACGATCACATTTCACATTGAAGACGAATATGACGGCGAACGAATTGATAAAGTGATCGCGGCGTTAAATGAGGAATGGTCGCGTTCACAAGTGCAGCAATGGATCAAAAACGGGCTTGTGACCGTGAACGGCCAAACGGTGAAGGCGAACTACAAATGCGAGGCGGGCGACTCGGTCGCCGTCTCACCGCCGGAGCCGGAGCCGCTTCATGTCGAGCCGGAGCCGATTCCGCTGGACATTTATTATGAGGATGAGGATGTCCTTGTCGTCAACAAACCGCGCGGCATGGTCGTCCATCCGGCGCCCGGGCATATGCGCGGCACGCTTGTCAACGCGCTTCTCGCCCATTGCCGCGACCTGTCTGGGATCAACGGCGTGCTTCGCCCCGGCATCGTCCATCGGATTGACAAAGACACATCAGGACTATTGATGGTGGCGAAAAACGACGCCGCCCACCGCTCGCTCGTCGAGCAGCTTGTGAACAAAACGGTGACGCGCCGCTACAAGGCGATCGTCCACGGCGTCATTCCACACGATTACGGGACGATCGACGCGCCGATCGGCCGCGACAAGCGCGATCGAAAGAAAATGGCCGTCACCGAGGAAAACGGCAAGGAAGCCGTCACCCATTTCCGCGTGCTCGAGCGGTTTCGCCATTATACGTATGTGGAGTGCCAGCTGGAAACGGGGCGGACGCACCAAATTCGCGTCCATATGAAATACATCGGCTATCCGCTCGCTGGCGACCCGCAATACGGGCCGAAAAAAACGCTCGCCATCGACGGCCAGGCGCTTCACGCCGGGGTGCTCGGCTTCCGTCATCCGAGAAGCGGCGAGTATTTGGAATTCGAAGCGCCGTTGCCGCCGGAGTTTGCCGAGCTGCTTGACTGGCTGCGAAAAAACGATTGACAAACGAACACGCCCCCTTTACAATGAAAACAGGTGAACAGGAACCTTTAAGTTCAGTCCTGTGAGGCTGAAAAGGGGTCGGAATGACAAAGAAGGGCGATGTATGCCCATCTTGTTTGGTGATAAGCGCGCCATCCCCCGCTTCACAGGCGGGGGATTTTTTGTGCAAACGGAGGTGGCTTGGATGCAAAAGGCGGTCGTGATGGACGAACAGGCGATTCGCCGCGCTTTGACGCGCATCGCCCACGAAATCATCGAACGAAACAAAGGCATTGACGGCTGCGTGCTTGTCGGAATTAAAACGCGCGGCATTTACTTGGCGCGCCGCTTGGCGGAGCGGATCGAGCAAATTGAAGGGGCGTCCGTTCCCGTCGGTGAGCTTGACATCACCTTGTACCGCGACGATTTGACCGTGAAGACGGACGACCATGAACCGCTTGTGAAAGGAACGAATGTGCCGTTTCCGGTGACCGAGCGGAATGTCATTTTAGTTGATGACGTGCTCTTCACCGGCCGGACGGTGCGGGCGGCGATGGATGCGGTCATGGATTTGGGCCGCCCGGCGCGCATCCAGCTCGCCGTGCTTGTTGACCGCGGCCACAGGGAACTCCCGATCCGCGCTGATTTCGTCGGCAAAAACGTGCCGACCTCTCGTTCGGAACTGATCGTCGTGGAGCTTTCGGAAGTGGACGGCATCGATCAAGTCTCCATTCATGAAAAATAGCGAAGCACCCTTTTAAGCGCAGTCCCGTGAGGCTGCAAAAGGGGCGGAATCGTTTCGGCTGTTTCTGCACCCTCTTTGCGTCTTCGCGGGCAAAGAGGGATTTTTTTGTGCACACTAGAAAGCAAGCCTCGCTCATTTGATCAAAGGAGTGACGAAAGATGAACAAACCGGTGTTGGACATTCAAGACCGCCCGACTGTTGGGCAATGGATCACCTTAAGCCTTCAGCATTTATTCGCCATGTTCGGGGCGACGATTTTAGTGCCGTACTTAGTCGGCTTAGATCCGTCGATCGCCTTGCTGACAAGCGGGCTCGGAACATTGGCGTTTTTGCTCATTACGAAATGGCAAGTGCCGGCGTATCTTGGCTCGTCGTTCGCCTACATTGCGCCGATCATCGCGGCGAAAACGGCTGGCGGCCCGGGAGCGGCCATGATCGGCAGCTTCCTCGCCGGATTGGTGTACGGGGTTGTCGCCCTCATCATTAAAAAAGCCGGCTACCGCTGGGTGATGAAACTGTTGCCGCCGGTTGTGGTCGGCCCAGTTATCATCGTCATCGGCCTCGGCTTGGCCGGGACGGCGGTCGGGATGGCGATGAACGGCCCGGACGGCAAATACAGCTTGCTCCATTTCTCGGTGGCGCTCGTGACGCTCGCGGCCACGATCGTCTGCTCCGTGCTCGCGCGCGGCATGTTGAGCTTGATTCCGGTGCTTGTCGGCATTGTCGTCGGCTATCTCTACGCGTTGGCGGTCGGGCTCGTCGATTTGTCGAAAGTGGCGGCGGCGAAATGGTTCGAATGGCCGGATTTCTTGATCCCGTTTGCCGATTATCCGGTGCGCGTCACATGGGAGATCGTGATGCTCATGGTGCCGGTGGCGATCGTCACCTTGTCCGAGCATATCGGCCACCAGCTCGTCTTAAGCAAAGTCGTCGGCCGCGACCTCATTCAAAAACCGGGGCTGCACCGCTCGATTTTAGGGGACGGAACGGCGACGATGATCTCCGCCTTGCTTGGCGGTCCGCCGAAAACGACGTACGGGGAAAACATCGGTGTGCTGGCGATCACCCGCGTCTACAGTGTCTACGTGCTGGCCGGCGCGGCGGTCATCGCGATCGCTTTCGGCTTCGTCGGCAAAATCACGGCGCTGATCAGCTCGATTCCGACGCCGGTCATGGGCGGTGTGTCGATCTTGCTGTTTGGCATCATCGCCTCGTCCGGACTGCGCATGTTGATCGACAGCCGCGTCGATTTCGGCCAGACGCGCAATTTAGTCATCGCCTCGGTCATCTTGGTCATCGGCATCGGCGGAGCGGTGCTGAAAATCAGCGACAGCTTCCAAATTACCGGGATGGCGCTCTCGGCCATTGTCGGCGTCCTCCTCAACTTGATTTTGCCGGGGCGTCCGCAAGCCGCGGAAAACCTATTTGAAGAAAACCAGAGCGACCATGTCGCCTAATAGGAGAAAGCACCTTTTAATTAAGTCCCGCGAGGCTTAAAAAGGTGTGAAAACAGGCGCATCCAGGGCCGGAGTGCACCTTCTTCGGCTCTGCCATGCGCCGATCGTCACACCTTGCCCAGCCGGCAAGGTGTTTTTTTTCGCGAAAAAACGAAAAGGAGCGAGACCGATGACCCATCTTTTCGCATTAAGTGAACTGCCGCTTGATGAAATCCACCGTTTGCTCGATGAAGCGGAAGCGTTCCGCAGCGGGCGCATCTGGCGCCCGGCGGCGCCGATGTACGTCGCCAACTTGTTTTTCGAACCGAGCACGCGCACGAAATGCAGCTTCGAGATGGCGGAACGGAAGCTTGGGCTTCATGTCATTCCATTTGACCCGGAACGCTCGAGCGTGCAAAAAGGGGAGACGCTGTACGATACCGTACGGACGCTTGAGGCGATCGGCGTCGATGCGGTTGTCATCCGCCATCACGAAGATGCGTATTTCGAAGCGCTCCGCCATGCGGTCGGCATTCCGATCATCAACGCCGGCGACGGCTGCGGGCACCATCCGACCCAGTCGCTCTTGGATTTATTGACGATCCGCCAAGAGTTTGGCGCCTTCACTGGCTTGACGGTGGCGATCATCGGCGACATCCGTCATAGCCGCGTCGCCCGCTCCAATGCGGAAGTGTTGACAAGGCTGGGGGCAAACGTCCTGTTTTCCGGACCGGCGGAGTGGAAAGATGAAACGAATCCGTACGGGACGTACGTCGAAGTCGACGAGGCCATCGCCCGCGCCGATGTCGTGATGCTTTTGCGCATCCAACATGAACGCCATGCGGAAACGATGGGGCTGACAAAAGAAGAGTACCATGCGCGGTACGGGCTGACGCTTGAGCGGGCGCGGCGGATGAAATCGGGCGCCATCATCTTGCACCCGGCGCCGGTCAACCGCGGGGTCGAAATCGCAAGCGAACTTGTCGAAGCGAAGGCATCGCGCATTTTTAAACAAATGGAAAACGGCGTCTACGTCCGGATGGCTGTCTTAAAACGGGCAATGGAAGGGAGAATGGAGCATGGGCGTATGGCTGAAAAATGGCATGTCGTTCAATAAAGATGGGGAATTGATGCGGACACATATCAAAATCGAACACGGAACCATTGCAGCGATCCTCTATGAACAGCCGCTGGAAGCGAATGAGGAGGACGTTATCGACGTTGGCGGCCGTCTCATCGTTCCTGGCCTGATCGACTTGCACGTTCATTTGCGCGAACCGGGCGGCGAAGCGAAAGAAACGATTGAAACGGGCACGCTCGCCGCGGCGAAAGGCGGATTTACGACGGTTGCTGCCATGCCGAACACGAACCCAGCGCCGGATCGGAAAGAGCAGATGGAATGGCTGCAAGCCCGCATCCGCGAAACGGCGCGCGTCAACGTGCTTCCGTACGCGGCGATCACGATTGGGCAAAAAGGGGAGGAGCTGACCGATTTTGCGGCGCTAAAAGAAGCAGGGGCGTTCGCCTTTACCGATGACGGCGTCGGCGTCCAGTCGGCCGGGATGATGTTTGAAGCGATGAAACAGGCGGCGGCGCTCGATATGGCGATCGTTGCCCATTGCGAGGACGACACGCTGACAAACGGCGGAGCGGTGCATGACGGCGAGTTCGCCCGGCGCTATGGACTTCGCGGCATTCCATCCGTCTGCGAGGCGGTGCACATCGCCCGCGACGTCTTGCTTGCCGAGGCAGCCGGATGCCATTATCACGTCTGCCATATCAGCACGAAAGAATCGGTGCGCGTCGTCCGCGACGCGAAGCGGGCCGGCATCCGCGTCACCGCCGAAGTGACGCCGCACCATCTGCTCTTGTGCGATGAGGATATTCCAGGGCTTGATGCGAACTACAAAATGAACCCACCGCTGCGCAGCCGCGCGGACCGTGAAGCGCTCATGGAAGGGCTGCTCGACGGCACGATCGATTTTATCGCCACGGACCACGCGCCGCATACGGCTGCGGAAAAAGCGAAAGGCATCGAGGCGGCGCCGTTTGGCATCGTTGGGCTCGAAACGGCGTTTCCGCTCTTATATACCCATTTCGTCAAAACAGGCGTGTTTACATTAAAGCAGCTTGTCGATTGGCTGACGATCAAGCCGGCGCAATGTTTCGGCCTCAAGGCCGGGCGGCTTGCCGTCGGGGCGCCGGCGGATATTGCGGTCATTGATTTGGAAACAGAAGAAGCGATTGATCCCGAGACGTTTGCGTCCAAAGGGAAAAATACGCCGTTTGCCGGCTGGGTGTGCCAAGGCTGGCCGGTGATGACGTTTGTCGGCGGTACACTCGTATGGGAGAAAGGAAGGGCGTAAAGATGAAACGGCAGCTGATTTTAGAAGATGGTTCGTTTTTTGTCGGCGAAGCGTTTGGCAGCTTGAAAGAGACGACCGGGGAAGTCGTCTTTAACACCGGCATGACCGGATACCAAGAAATTTTGACCGATCCATCGTATTGCGGGCAAATCGTGACGATGACATATCCATTGATCGGCAACTACGGCATCAACCGCGACGACTTTGAAGCGATCCGCCCGCATGTGCACGGGTTCATCGTCAAAGAAGCGTGCGTGAAGCCGTCCAACTGGCGCGGAGAACTGACGTTGGACGAGTATTTGAAAGAAAAAGGCATCCCTGGCCTTTCCGGCATCGACACGCGCAAACTGACGCGCCTTATCCGCCAATACGGAACGTTAAAAGGGATGATCTGTGGGCTAGATGTCGATCCGGTGGAAGCAGCAGCCAAGCTGCGGGCGATGGAGTGGCCGCGCGACCAAGTGCGGCGCGTCTCAACGAAAAGCGCCTACCCGAGCCCGGGGCGCGGTGAGCGCATCGTCTTGATTGATTTCGGGATGAAACACGGCATTTTGCGCGAACTGAACAAGCGAAATTGCGATGTGATCGTCTTGCCGTACAACGCCACCGCCGAAGACGTGCTCAGCTGGCATCCGGACGGAGTCATGCTCTCAAATGGACCCGGCGACCCGAAAGACGTGCCGGAAGCGATCGAGATGATCCGGGGAATCCTTGGCAAAGTGCCGCTCTTTGGCATCTGCCTCGGCCATCAGCTGTTCGCCTTGGCGTGCGGCGCGAATACGGAGAAAATGAAATTCGGCCATCGCGGCTCGAACCATCCGGTGAAAGATTTGCGCACCGGCAAAGTCGCCATTACGTCGCAAAACCACGGCTATACGGTCACCCATGAATCGCTTTCCGGCACCCGCCTTGAGGTGACGCATGTCGCTTTGAATGACGGCACCGTGGAAGGGCTTCGCCATCGCGATGTCCCAGCGTTTACGGTGCAATACCATCCGGAAGCCTCACCGGGGCCGGAAGATGCGAATCCGCTGTTTGACGAGTTTTTGACGCTCATCCGCGAGTTCAACAAGAAAGGGGAAGTCATCCATGCCTAAACGCCGCGACATTGAAACGATTTTAGTCATCGGCTCGGGGCCGATCGTCATCGGCCAGGCGGCCGAGTTCGACTACGCGGGGACGCAAGCGTGCCTCGCTCTAAAAGAAGAAGGATACAAAGTCATTCTTGTGAACTCGAATCCGGCGACGATCATGACCGATACGGAAATCGCCGATAAAGTGTATATGGAGCCGCTGACGCTCGACTTTGTCGCCCGCATTATCCGCAAAGAGCGGCCGGACGCGATTTTGCCGACGCTTGGCGGCCAGACCGGCCTCAACTTGGCGGTGGAACTGGCGAAAGCGGGCGTGTTGGACGAGTGCGGCGTCGAAATTCTCGGCACGAAGCTTGAAGCGATCGAAAAAGCGGAAGACCGCGAACAGTTCCGCGCTCTCATGAACGAGCTTGGCGAGCCGGTGCCGGAAAGCGCGATTATTCACAGCTTGGAAGAGGCATACGCATTTGTCGAACAAATCGGCTATCCGGTCATCGTCCGCCCGGCGTTCACGCTCGGCGGCACGGGCGGCGGCATTTGCACGAACGAAGAAGAATTGATTGAAATCGTCTCGACCGGCTTGAAGATGAGCCCGGTGCACCAATGCCTGCTTGAGCGGAGCATCGCCGGCTACAAGGAGATTGAATACGAAGTGATGCGCGACGCCAACGACAACGCCATCGTCGTCTGCAACATGGAAAACATCGACCCGGTTGGCATTCATACGGGTGACTCGATCGTCGTCGCCCCGAGCCAGACGTTAAGCGACCGCGAATACCAGCTGTTGCGCAACGCATCCTTGAAAATCATCCGCGCCCTTGGCATCGAAGGCGGCTGCAACGTCCAGCTCGCGCTTGACCCGGACAGCTTCCGCTATTACGTCATTGAAGTGAACCCGCGCGTCAGCCGCTCATCGGCGCTGGCGTCAAAAGCGACGGGGTATCCGATCGCGAAACTGGCGGCGAAAATCGCCGTCGGGCTGACGCTTGACGAAATGATCAACCCGGTCACCGGGAAAACGTACGCCTGCTTCGAGCCGGCGCTCGATTATGTCGTGACGAAAATTCCGCGCTTTCCGTTTGACAAATTTGAATCGGCGAACCGCCGCCTTGGCACGCAAATGAAAGCGACCGGCGAAGTGATGGCGATCGGCCGGACGTTCGAAGAATCGGTGTTAAAAGCCGTTCGTTCGCTCGAAATTGGCCTCCACCATCTCGAATTGAAAGAAGCGAGCGCCGCCGACGACAACGTGATGGAAAAACGGATCCGCAAGGCGGGCGACGAGCGTCTCTTTTACATCGCCGAGGCGCTCCGCCGCGGGGTGACGGTTGAGACGCTGCATGAATGGAGCCAAATCGACCGCTTTTTCCTGCATAAGATTCAAAACATTATTGAGATGGAAACGGTGTTGAAAAACCACCCGGGCGACCTTGACGTGTTAACGAAAGCGAAAGCGCTTGGGTTCTCGGATGCGGCCGTGGCGGCGCTATGGGGGCAAACGGAGCGCGATATTTACGCGCTGCGCCGCCAACAAGGCATCATGCCGGTGTACAAAATGGTCGATACGTGTGCGGCCGAATTCACGTCGGAAACGCCATACTACTATAGCACGTACGAAGAAGAAAACGAATCAATCGTCACGAAGAAACCGAGCGTGGTCGTTCTTGGCTCCGGCCCGATCCGCATCGGCCAAGGGATCGAATTTGACTATGCGACCGTCCATTGCGTCTGGGCCATTAAGCAGGCCGGCTATGAGGCGATCATCATCAACAACAATCCGGAAACGGTCTCGACCGACTTCAGCACGTCGGACAAACTGTATTTCGAGCCGCTCACGGCCGAAGACGTGATGCATGTCATCGACCTCGAGCAGCCGGTCGGCGTCATCGTCCAATTCGGAGGTCAGACGGCCATCAACTTGGCGGCGGAACTCGAGGCGCGCGGCGTCCGCTTGCTTGGGACGACGCTTGAGGATTTGGACCGCGCCGAAGACCGCGACAAATTTGAACAGGCGCTCTCGGAACTCGGCATTCCGAAGCCAGCCGGCAAAACGGCCGTTTCGGTCGAAGAATCGGTCGCCATCGCTGAGGAGATCGGCTATCCGGTGCTCGTCCGCCCTTCGTACGTGCTCGGCGGCCGGGCGATGGAAATTGTGTACAATCGCGGCGAGCTGCTTCATTACATGGAACACGCCGTGCGCGTCAATCCGCAGCACCCGGTGCTTGTCGACCGCTACATCACCGGCAAGGAAGTCGAAGTCGACGCCATCGCTGACGGCGAGACGGTCGTCATCCCCGGAATCATGGAACATATCGAACGGGCCGGCGTCCATTCCGGCGACTCGATCGCCGTCTACCCGCCCCAGACATTAAGCGCGGAAGTGATCGACAAGATCGCGGATTACACGATCCGGGTGGCGCGCGGGCTGCGCATCGTCGGACTGTTGAACATTCAGTTTGTCGTCTCGGGAAGCGACGTCTACGTCTTGGAAGTGAACCCGCGCTCAAGCCGCACGGTGCCGTTTTTAAGCAAAATCACCGGCGTGCCGATGGCGAATCTCGCCACGAAAGCCATTTTAGGGACGAAGCTCGCCGAGATGGGCTATGAGACGGGCGTCTGCCCGGTGCGCCCTGGCGTGTACGTGAAAGTGCCGGTGTTCTCGTTTGCGAAATTGCGCAACGTCGACATTTCGCTCGGCCCGGAAATGAAGTCGACCGGCGAAGTGATCGGCAAGGACCTGACGTTTGAAAAAGCGCTCTATAAGGGGCTTGTCGCCTCGGGCATCCATATCCAGCCGCATGGGGCGGTGCTGTTGACGGTGGCCGACAAAGACAAAGAAGAAGCGGTCGAGCTGGCGCGCCGCTTTGCCGACATCGGCTACCAGCTGTTGGCGACGAACGGCACGGCGGAAACGTTGAAAGCGGCCGGCATTCCGGTGACGGTCGTCAATAAAATCCACTCGGCGTCACCGAACATTTTGGATGTCATCCGCCAAGGGAAGGCGCAAGTCGTCATCAACACGCTGACGAAAGGAAAGCAGCCGGAAAGCGACGGCTTCCGCATCCGCCGCGAAGCGGTCGAAAACGGCATCCCGTGCTTGACGTCGCTCGATACGGCCCGGGCGATGCTGCAAGTGCTCGAATCGATGACGTTTTCAACGACGGCGATGACGGAAGGGCTGGTGCGGTCATGATCGGCCGCGAACGAATGACGGTCGCAAGCCAGCGGTTGATCGCCGAGCGGACGTATGAATTGACGCTTTCAGGCCGCCTCGTGCAAGAGATGCGCCAACCGGGCCAGTTCGTTCATGTGAAAGTGGCCGCATCCGCCGATCCGCTCCTGCGCCGCCCGCTCAGCCTTTGCCATATCGACCACAAGCAGGGGCAATGCACGATCATTTACCGCCAGGAAGGGAAAGGCACGGCGCTGTTGGCGCAAAAACAGCCGGGCGACACGGTCGATGTGCTCGGCCCGCTCGGCAACGGCTTTCCGCTCGAGGCCGCGCCGGCGGGCAGCCGGGCGCTGCTAGTCGGCGGCGGCATCGGCGTCCCGCCGCTCTATGAACTGGCGAAACAGCTCACAAAGCGCGGCGTCAAAGTGGTGAGCGTGCTCGGGTTTCAAACGAAAGCGGCGGTCTTTTACGAAGAGGAATTTGCCGCGTTCGGCGAGACGCATGTCGCGACCGATGACGGCTCGCACGGAACGGCCGGGCGCGTCACCGATGTGATCGAAGCGCGCTCGCTCGAGTTTGACGTCTTGTACGCCTGCGGTCCGAAGCCGATGCTTCGGGCGCTTGCGGAACGGTTTCCGAACCGGCCGGTGTACTTGTCGCTCGAGGAGCGGATGGGCTGCGGCGTCGGGGCGTGTTTCGCCTGCGTCTGCCATGTGCCAGGGAGCGAGACGGCGTATAAAAAAGTATGCAGCGACGGCCCGGTGTTTCGGGCCGGGGAGGTGGTGCTATGAACCGGCTTGCGGTCGAACTGCCGGGTCTTTCGCTCAAAAACCCGATCATGCCGGCGTCCGGCTGTTTTGGATTTGGCCGCGAGTACGCCCGGTTTTACGATTTAAGCGTGTTAGGCGCCATTATGATCAAGGCGACGACAAAAGAGCCGCGCTTTGGCAACCCGACACCAAGGGTGGCAGAAACGCCGGGCGGGATGTTAAACGCCATCGGCCTGCAAAACCCCGGCCTTGACAAAGTGCTCGAAGAAGAACTGCCGTGGCTTGAACAGTTTGACGTACCGATCATCGCCAACATCGCTGGCTCGACGGTGGAAGAGTACGTCGAGGTAGCCGAAGCGATTTCCAAAGCGCCCAATGTCCATGCGTTAGAGCTCAACATTTCCTGCCCAAACGTGAAAAAAGGCGGGATTGCGTTCGGCACCGTGCCGGACGTGGCCGCGGAACTGACGCGGCTTGTCAAAGAAGTGGCGGCTGTCCCCGTGTATGTGAAGCTGTCGCCTAACGTTACGGACATCGTCGCGATGGCGAAAGCCATTGAACAAGCGGGTGCTGACGGCCTGACGATGATCAACACGCTCGTTGGCATGCGCATCGACGTGAAAACAGGCCGGCCGATTTTGGCCAACGGCACCGGCGGCTTATCTGGCCCGGCGGTCAAGCCAATCGCCATTCGCATGATTTATGAAGTGAGCCAAGCGGTGTCGATTCCGATCATCGGCATGGGCGGCGTGCAAACGGCGGAAGACGTGCTCGAGTTTTTCTACGCCGGCGCGAGCGCGGTTGCGGTCGGCACGGCCAACTTCGTCGATCCGTTCGTCTGCCCGACGATCATCAACGACCTGCCGGCGCTGTTGGACGACCTCGGGATCGGCCACATTTCCGAATGCATAGGAAGGAGCTGGAAGACCGGTGCACACGCCGTTCATTGTCGCGCTTGATTTCCCATCAAAACAAGAGGTGGAGCGGTTTTTGCGGCCGTTTGCCGGAACGCCGCTGTTCGTCAAAGTCGGCATGGAGCTGTACTATCAGGAAGGTCCATCCATCGTCGCGTTTCTCAAAGAACAAGGACATGCCGTCTTTTTAGACTTAAAACTGCATGACATCCCAAATACGGTGAAACAGGCGATGAAAGGGCTCGCCCGTGTCGGCGCCGATTTGGTGAACGTCCACGCCGCCGGCGGCCGGCGCATGATGGAAGCGGCGATCGAGGGGCTTGACGCCGGCACGCCAAGCGGAAGAATGCGGCCGCGCTGCATCGCTGTCACCCAGCTGACAAGCACGGACGAGCGAATGCTTCATGAGGAGCTGTGGATTTCCCGCCCGCTTGCGGAAACAGTCGCCCATTACGCCGCCTTGGCGAAAGAGAGCGGGCTTGACGGCGTCGTCTGCTCAGCGAAAGAAGCGGCGTTCATCAAAGAACGGTGCGGCGCCTCGTTCCTTGCCGTCACCCCGGGCATCCGCTTTGCTGATGATGCGGCGCACGATCAAGTGCGCGTCGTCACGCCAAAGCGCGCCCGCGAGCTCGGCGCCGACTACATCGTCGTCGGCCGCAGCCTCACCCGCGCCGCCGATCCGCTCAGGACGTATGCCCGCCTGCAGCACGAATGGAACGGAGGAGAGAGAGAATGAAACACGACATCGCCGCCAAATTGCTTGAAATCGGGGCGGTCGCCCTGCAGCCGAATGAACCGTTTACCTGGTCCTCGGGCTTGAAATCGCCGATTTATTGCGACAACCGCCTGACGCTCGCTTACCCCGACGTGCGCCGCACGATCGCCGACGGCCTCGCCGAACTCATCCGCACCCAGTTCCCTGAGGCAGATCTCATCGCCGGCACGGCGACCGCCGGCATCCCGCACGCCGCCTGGGTGAGCGAGCGGCTTGAGCTGCCGATGTGCTACGTCCGCAGCCAGGCGAAAGCACACGGCAAAGGAAAACAAATCGAAGGCCAAGCCGAACCGGGCCAGCGCGTGGTCGTCATCGAAGACTTGATCTCGACGGGCGGCAGCTCGCTTGCGGCCGTCCGCGCCTTGAAAGAGGCAGGCTGCGAGGTGCTGGGCGTCGCCGCCATTTTCACATACGGGCTCGAAAAAGCGAAACAGGCGTTTGCCGCAGAGAATTTGCCTGCCTACACGCTTACGGACTACAACACCCTCATCGAAACGGCCGTCCGCCTTGGCGCCGTCAGCGAACACGATCTGGCGACATTGCGAAAATGGCGGGAGAATCCGGAGGAGTGGGGGAGCTAAAAGAGGAAAAGAGGAGCGCGGACCAAAGGATGGTTCGCGCTTTTGTCATGGACGAAGCGGGGAGATGACTCACTCGCCATCGGCGTCATTCCATGGGGAAAAACGGAGTGCGACAGCGTCTAATGTCGTCAATATTTCGTGGGTTTTCTGAACATGAGCAAGTTTCGCTCACCACCAAGCATGAACATAACCATTCGTGGATGGTTATGTTCACAGAAAAAACGGGTGGCTTGGCATTCAAATAAAATGATCATTTACAGCATTTCGCTTAGTGGTCACGATCATCATCACAAGCAACCATTCGCATTCTCCATTTCACCTACAAATATTTTACTCACACCTGCGGATTTCCCTGCTGGCAATCAAGATTGGAACCGTGCCGCCGTTTCGATTCAACCTTCCAAGCCAATTGATAAAATCGATATATCCGCTGTCTTCCGCGGCAATTACACGGGAACGGTATGGTTTGACGCGATCCGGCTCATGGAAGGAAACGTGGTGACGAAAAACAAATACGATGCCAGCGGAAATGATGTCACGGAAGAAGTGGATGAAGAAGGCTATGTGGCGAAAAAGAATTATGATGCCGTAGGAAACTTGTTAAGCGAGTACGATAAGAAAGGAAACAAGAAAGAGTACACGTATGATTTATCGAATCGCTTAAAACAGCTGTTGTTAGCAAATGGTACGTCCGTCAACTATGGGTATGACGCGAATGACAATATGACTTCAAAAGTCATTCGAACCAGCGACGGCCAGTCTCAAACATTTACCTATTCTTATGATGCGACCGGTAAACTCGTGAAAACCGTCGGTCCGTTGAATGATGTGACAACGAATGAATATGATGCCAACGGAAATAAAATCAAAATGGTTTTGCCGAAAGGAAACACGATTCAATGGACGTATGACGGGACCGAAAGAGTCAAAACGGTTTCCTACAACAACGTCCCGTATTACGAATTTAGTTATGATAAAAATGGGAACGAACTTTCCGTCAAATATTTAAAAGACGGCACCACCAAAACGAGAACATTTGATAAAGCGAATCGGCTGGTGGAACTGTCGGACCGCGGCGGGCTGCAAAAATGGCTGTACCCAACCACATCGGATAAATTGCAGCAGTTCATGTTCTCTCATGGGGCCTTTAGTCAAACGATCCATTACCAATACAATGCATTGGATCAAAATACAGTCGTCCAAGATGGAAGATACGTACCGCTTTGACTATGACGAGAGAGGAAACATTCGCACCTTCACGACAGGAAATGGGGCCGGTTCAACCTTTACGTATGATGACCGCGGCTTAGTGGAAAGCGTTTCGGTCGGTACGGCGGATGGAAAAGAAATTGTATCGGAAACGTACCGTTACGATGAAAACGGCAACCGGACGGAAATCGCCACCCCGACCGGCGCGAAGACGCTCTATCGTTATGACGCCTTGGATCAACTAGTCGAAGAGCAATGGCCGGATGGAACGACGATCGCGTATACGTACGATGGATTCGGCAATCGCAAGCAAATCGTGAAAACGAAAGATGGGCAGTCGACGACAACCACGGCTGATTATAATGCGGCGAATCAGTTGATCCGTTTCGGCGATGAAACGATCATGTATGATGCGAACGGCAACCGTGTCGAAGACGGCCAGTGCCGGTATGAATGGAACGAGGCGGATCAATTAGTTTCGATTACAAGAAAAGGCGAAAGCACGCCGTTTGTGACGTACCAATATGATGAAGACGGCCGACGCATCCAGAAGACCGTGAATGGCGTGGTGACGAACTACCATTACCAAGGCGACAGCCTAAACGTTCTGTATGAAACCGATGCAAGCGGAAATGTGGTAAGATCGTATATATACGGAGAAAATGGGCAACTCCTTGCCATGAAAAAAGGCAATGCGACGTACTTCTACCACTATAACGCCCATGGCGACGTGATCGCCCTAACGGATGCGCAAGGAAACATTGTGGCCCGTTATCAATATGATGCATGGGGGAATATTCTCTCTCAATCCGGCTCCTTGGCGGAGGAAAACCCATATCGATATGCGGGATACCAATATGACCAAGAAACGGGTCTCTATTACTTAATTGCCCGATACTATCATCCAACGCATGGCGTGTTCCTTTCTTTAGACCCAGACCCAGGGGATGCGGATGACCTCTTGACGCAAAATGGGTATGTGTATGCGAACAACAATCCGGTGATGTTCGTGGATCCGGATGGGAAGTACAGAGTTGTTGTATCGCTTTTAGTCAAATTAGTAAACAGGTTAAAAACATTATTTAAAGGGAAATGCAAGTCCTGTAAATACAAAAATGTGACTAAAAGCGGCAGCCGCTATATTAACATACAGACGGATGTTTCTAAAGCAGAGTTCGAAAAAAATCTGCTTAGAAATGGATGGAGAAAATCGAAATCAAAAGATGGAAAAACAACGATATTTACAAAGGACGGAGCTAAATACGTTCTTCGTGATGAAGCGAAATCTACAGGTGGGCCAACCGCTGACTATTATCCAAAGGGAAGTAAAAAAATGACTTTAAAAATCAGGTTTAAAACAATAGGTGATCTTCGTGAATTTAGAAACATTGTTTGTGAGAGAAAAAAGAGAATTTTATCAGTTATACCGCACGGTGAACGATGTGTTTTTCTTAGAAAATCGATTGCCCAAACAGGTATTTCGTGAACCATTTCGTTATTTTTGGTTTGAAGAATTCGACTGGACAATGGATGGGGATTTTTGGACCGTAATTCAGCAATTGTCGAAAAAAATGAAAGATGAGTATATTCTTACTGCTGTACTAGATCCTCATCCTGTAGAATACTTTTATGAAGAATTTGGTTACTATAATTGGGTGAAACTCCCTGTTCATTTAACATCTGATCAATATGTAAATGTCCTGGAATTGGGGCCTGAGGAAAGTCCAGCTGATGCGATGCTATACAATTCGTATACAGTTATTTGGTTGCCTTCTTCCATGAAGTGGGCCATATGGGGGGATAGAAATTACGGCATTTGCATTTTAGGACTTCGAGATGCAAACTATCGTGTGGATGCATGGCCGATTTTAAAAACTTGGCGTCCAATGGATCAAACGGTTCTATCATGGGTGGCGCTTAATTTTGCCAATCAACAGCTTCCGCAAGAGGTTGTGGATTCTCTTTTCTTGTATTATTCTAACGACGCTAAGTAAAGAAGCCTTATCCCGAACGCTAAGACAGAACAATAAAGAGCCTTGATTGGCAGCAGGCCTTTCAAGGTTTCTTTTTTCATGACCAAACAAAGGTTTATTAGATGGAAAGAAAAAACAGTTAATGACTTGATAAAAGCTGCGAAACCTAGATCGTAAAGTGAATTTTCATCTCATGATGTACAATGAACGGGTATAATATGTTTAAAAGGATCCATCTTCCTTGAAAGGAGTGAAAACGTTATGGATTTTGTAAGAGTAATCAAAAACAGCAATGACTTAGAAAAGATCATCGATTTGCCTCAATCATTAAAAAATAGAAAAGTGGAAGTCATTATTCTTCCTTATGCGGATAAAGAAGATTTGGAACAGCCAAAAAAAAGGAATCTAAGAGGGGCTCTGTCCAAATATAAAAATGAGACTTTGCAAGCCCGAGAAAGCGATGCTTGGTCTAAAGCTGTGGTGGATCAATATGAAAATCATTGATGCGAATATTATTTTAAGATATCTGCTTAATGACCATGATGAGTTGTCGGGCAAAGCCGCAACGATTATTGAAGATAACAAAGTATTGTTGCTAAGAGAAGTAATCGTTGAAGTTGTTTATGTTCTTGAAAAAGTGTACAACGTAAAAAATGACGAGATCAGCGATATTCTTTTAGAATTGCTCAAATACGATAATATCGAGGTGGATGATATCGAGGTCGTAGAGGAGGCGCTTGCTCTGTTTGGCAAAAGGCGCTTGGACTTTGTCGATACCCTTTTATACGCCTATAACAAAGTGAAGGGATATCAAGTGTATACTTTTGATAAGAAGCTGGATAAGATGCTTGAGGAATAGCCGGCCATTACGGCTGTTGCGTTCTTCTTTTGGGGAATATGTAAGCGACAAAGGAGAAGATGCCGATGTCCTTGCCTCGGTTTTCCAATGTGTCGTACGAGCAATATTGGGCGTTGCGGGAACAAAGCGATGAGTGGCTTGAATATATTGATGGCGCTGTGTATATGGCTCCGTCGCCAAGCATCAAGCATCAGCTTGTTTCGAGCAACCTTCATACCGAATTGGGCCTTTATTTTCGTGGGAAGCCGTGCAACGTGTTTGCGGCGCCGACCGATATCGAACTGGCTAGCGACAAGTTTCCCGATCGCAAAGTCGTCATTCCGGATTTAAGCGTTATTTGCGATTCAAAAGGGTTTACGGAAACGAAGTATGTCGGCGTGCCTACTCTTATCGTTGAGATCTTGAGCCCTTCCAACCAGGCGCACGATTTAGTGACCAAATTCAATTTGTATATGGCGTACGATGTGAAAGAGTATTGGATCGTCAATCCGATGAAAGAGGCGATTACCGTCTATACGCTGAACGAGGAAGGACTGTATGAGCAGGCGGATGTGAAAGCGGGAACGGGTGTGGTGCAGTCGGCATGCTTTCCTGGGCTTCAAGTGGCTCTTGAGGATGTGTTTCGTTGAGACGGATGGCAGACGTGCATGGAGTTGCATTCGTGATGGCGGCTTGTGGTTGACTCGACAAGTTTGCAAAGCGGGCTGTCCGTAAGGCCAATGCAGCTGGTCTTACAGACAGCCCGCTGTCTTTTATGCGGCACTAGACCGTTTCGGTTTGCGGGAGTTCGCGCGGATCGCCCGATGCCGTGTTGGGCGGCCATTGGGGCGCGTTTACGATGGTTTCGCCGCTTGTTCTTTTTGCCTCTGTTTCATGGTGCGGACGAGTTCTTCATCCGGTGTGACGTAGAGCGTTTGCTCGTTTTCGTAAATGACAAATCCCGGCTTGGCGCCGCTCGGTTTTTTTACATAGCGGATGCGCGTGTAGTCGACAGGCACGGAGCCGGAATGGCGCGCTTTGCTGAAGTAGGCGGCAAGATTCGCCGCTTCCAAGAGCGTCTCGTCAGACGGCTGCTTGTTCCGGATGACGACGTGCGAGCCGGGAATGTTTTTCACATGCAGCCAAACATCGTCCTTATGGGCCAGCTTTGTTGTGAGATAATCGTTTTGTTTGTTGTTTTTGCCAACGAGTATTTCCGTGCCGTCGCTTGCGACGTAGCGGTCAAGCTCGGGTGCGGTTGGTTTGCGCTTTTTTGCTCCTTTCGCCGCGCGCGGGCGCAAATAGCCTTGTTCAATGAGCTCGTCGCGGATTTCCTCGACATCTTTCGGCGAGGCGGTTTCAAGCTGGCTTAAAATCGTGTCGCAATAGGCGATGTCTTCTTTCGTCCGCTCGATTTGTTCTTGAACGACGGCGAACGAGTTTTTCGCTTTTTGGTATTTTTGAAAGTACTGTTGCGCGTTCTCGGACGGCGATTTTTGCGGGTCGAGCGGAATGGTGATGGTGCCTCCGTTTTCGTCGTAGTAGTTTGCGACCTCGATTTCCGTCATGCCGCGCTTTATGGCGTACAAATGGGCGGTGAGCAGTTCGCCGTACAGTCGATAAACGTCGGCTTTCTTTGCTTCTTCGAGCGTCTGTTCGAGCTTTAGGAGCTTTTTCTCGTTTTTCGCCTTTTCGTTCGCCATGAGACGCTCGATGTCATGAGCTTGCTGCTTGACGCGGTCGCGCTCGGCCTTGCCGAAATAAAAGCGGTCCAATAGCTCGCTTGCACTCGCAAACGGTTGGCCTTCGATTTTTAAGTGCTTAAGCGGCAAAACGTAAAACCATTCTTTTTCCCCGTTCGTGTACATCATCGGGGCAAAGCGGCGGTGCCGAACGTCATCGATGAGCGCGAGGAAGCTTTTCGGCAGCGTCGTCCGGTTGGCGAGTCCAGCGCGGAACACCGCCTCATTGGCAAATAGCGGCGAAATGCCGCTGAAGGCGGAAACAAGCTGATGGGCGAGCTTGCCGGCGTGAAAGTCGATTTTTTTCAGCACCATTTCTTCCGTCGCCTCAAGCGGGTTCAGCTTGCCGTGCGTCGGTGGGGCGACGTACGGATGCCCGGGAAGCACCGTCCGGTAGCGGTTGACCGACGGCGGCAAATGTTTCAAGCTGTCGATGATCGTGTCGGTCGATGCATCAACGAGGATGATGTTGCTATGGCGGCCCATCACTTCAATGATGAGCCGCTTTGTCTGCACGTCGCCGAGTTCGTCGCGGCCTTTTGTGTCCATGACGATGATGCGGTCAAAATCGACTTGGCGGACCGCTTCGATGACGCTTCCTTCCAACTGTTTGCGCAGCCGCATGCAAAACATCGGCGGCTCGGATGGGTTGTTGTACGTTTCGTTTGTCAAATGGACGCGGGCGTACGTCGGATGCGCCGACAGCATCACTTTATGGTTATGGCCCCGGGCGCGCACAAGCAGCACGATCTCATACGCCGACGGCTGGTGGATTTTCGTGATCCGCCCGCCCGCAAGCGCCTCTTCGAGTTCACCGACAATGGCGTACGTAAACACTCCGTCAAAGGACATGGAAAACACCTTTCTATTTCGTTTGTTTGCTATTTCGATCTTACCATACGACCCGCCGTTTTGAACATTTCTTTGAATATTACCTGAAGACGGACGAAGATGCCCGACGAACATGTTGCATAAAATGGGGAGGCCCGCTTTTTTGACACGATTTTTTCCCTTATGGGGGAGATGGCGTGGCAAAGGGCCCCACGACTCCTTATGTTTGTGTCGCTAAACATCATGGCGGGGACTATCATTTTTTGGGACATGTATGAATAAGCATAGAGAAGCGGGAACGGCGTGCGAAAAAAATGGAAGGACGGAGGGAGACAGATGCAATGGCATACGCTCGCGGCAAGCGATGTCGCGCACGAGACGAAGACGAATGTCAAGACCGGGCTTACTGCGGCGGAGGCGGAAAAACGGCTGCGGCAGTTCGGGTACAACGAGCTGGCGGAAGGGAAGAAGGAGTCGGCCATCGTTGTCTTTTTTCGCCAGTTTCAAGATTTTATGGTGCTTGTGTTGCTTTTGGCGACGGTGATTTCCGCGTTTTTAGGCGAGTATGTGGATGCGGTGGCGATTGTCGTCATCGTGATCATGAACGCCATCCTGGGGTTTATCCAGGAGCGGCGGGCGGAAAAGTCGCTTGCCGCCTTAAAACGGTTGTCCGCTCCGCAAGCGGTTGTGTTGCGCGGCGGGGAGTGGGTGAAAGTCCCCACGCGCGAGCTTGTTGTCGGCGATGTGGTGAGACTTGCAAGCGGCGACCGGGTCGGGGCCGACATCCGCTTGATTGAGGCGGCCGGCCTGGAAATCGAGGAGTCGGCGCTGACGGGCGAATCAGTGCCGGTGGCCAAATCCGCCGCCCCGCTTCATACAGCACAGGCGTCGTTGGGCGATTTGCACAATATGGCGTTTATGGGGACGCTCGTGACAAGAGGGAATGGGGTCGGGATTGTCATCGCCACTGGGATGAAAACAGCGATGGGACAAATCGCAACGATGCTCGAAGAGGCGGATGCGGGGGCAACCCCGCTCCAGCGCCGGCTCGAGCAGCTTGGGAAAATTTTGCTTGTCGTCGCATTGGCGCTGACGGCAGCGGTCGTGGCCGTAGGTGTCATTCAAGGGCACGACCTGTATGAAATGTTTTTGGCTGGTGTGTCGCTCGCGGTCGCCGCCATTCCGGAGGGGTTGCCGGCCATTGTGACGGTCGTCTTGGCGCTTGGCGTGCAGCGGATGATCAAACGAAACGCCATCGTCCGCAAGCTTCCGGCGGTGGAAACGCTCGGCTGCGCTTCGGTCATTTGTTCCGACAAAACGGGGACGATGACGGAAAACATGATGACCGTCACGCAAGTATGGGCAGGCGGGCGGACATTTGCGGTAAGCGGCGTTGGTCTTGAAACGGATGGCGAGTTTTCTGAACGCGGCCGGACGGTTGATCCGAACCGCGTTCCCCAGCTCGCTCGCCTGTTGACAATGGGGGTGCTTTGCAATAGTTCGGAGTTGAAAGAGGAAAACGGCCGGCGTTACGTCGACGGCGATCCGACGGAAGGAGCGCTGCTGGTCGCGGCGGCCAAAGCTGGATTGGCGAAAGGAATGCTTTTGCGTGAGTACACGATCGAACAGGAGTTTCCGTTTGATTCCGAGCGGAAAATGATGACGGTGATCGTCCGCGACCGAAACGGCCGTCGGTTTGTCGTGACGAAAGGGGCGCCCGATGTGCTGCTTGAGCGGGCGGACCGCCTTGAATGGAACGGGCGCGAGCAGATGCTGACCCCGGCGTGGAAAGAAACGATCGAGAAGGCGATTCGCCAGATGGCGTCTTCCGCCTTGCGCACGATCGCCGTCGCGTATCGGCTGCTTGCGGAAACGGAACGGATCGAGTCGGAGAAGGATGCGGAGACAAAGCTTCGGTTCCTCGGCGTCGCCGGCATGATCGATCCGCCGCGGCCGGAGGTGAAGCAGGCGGTGGCGCGATGCAAAGAGGCGGGGATGAAAACGGTGATGATCACCGGGGATCATGTGTTGACCGCAACGGCCATCGCCAAACAGCTTGGCGTGCTGCCGCCTGGCGGAAAAGTGATGGATGGTGCGGCGTTGTCGAAGCTGTCGGTCGATGAGCTCGAACGCGTAGTTGATGAGATTTACGTGTTTGCCCGCGTCGCTCCGGAGCATAAGTTAAAAATTGTCAACGCCCTCAAGCGTCGCGGCCATATTGTTGCCATGACCGGCGACGGGGTGAACGATGCGCCCGCTCTGAAAGCAGCCGATATTGGCGTCGCCATGGGCCGGTCGGGGACAGAGGTGGCGAAAGAGGCGGCGTCGCTCGTTTTGTTGGATGACAACTTTGCGACGATTGAGGCCGCGATCGAAGAGGGGCGCAACATTTACGAAAACATTCGCAAGTTTATCCGCTACTTGCTTGCCTCGAACGTTGGGGAAATTCTCGTCATGTTGTTTGCGATGCTGCTTGCCTTGCCGCTGCCGCTCGTGCCGATTCAAATTTTATGGGTCAATCTTGTCACCGATGGTTTGCCAGCCATGGCGCTCGGGCTCGACCAACCAGAAGAAAACGTGATGAAGCGGCCGCCGCGCCGTCCCGATGAAGGGGTGTTCGCCCGCGGGCTCGGCTGGAAAATCGTAAGCCGCGGCTTTTTGATCGGCGTTGTTACGCTGGCTGCGTTTCTGACCGCCTATGAACGGAGCGGCGAGGATCTCGTTTACGCCCAGACGGCGGCGTTTGCGACGCTTGTGTTGGCCCAATTGATCCATGTGTTCGACTGCCGTTGCGACCATTCGGTTTTTGACCGCAGTCCGTTCGGGAACATATACCTTGTCGCGGCGGTGATCGTGTCGCTGCTTTTGCTCATTGTCGTCATCTATTACCCACCGCTTGCCGCAGTGTTCCATACGAAGCCGCTCGCAGCGGTCGATTGGCTGCTCGTCACGGGGTTGTCCGCCTTGCCGACATTTTTGTTTGCCGGCTCGCTTTTTTCGAGAAAATAGGATATGGTATAATCAAAAGGTGATAGAGAAGCGCTCTATGACCTTTTCTTTTTTGATCAGAAGACAGCAACGGATGTGATGATATGGTTTACAGCATGACCGGCTTCGGCGCGAGTGTGAAAAAAACGGATCGTTTGATGGTGGCGGTGGAAATGAAATCGGTCAACCACCGGTTTTGCGAAATTTCCATTCGCCTCCCTAGACAATGGCTCGTGTTTGAGGATAAAATAAAAAAAGCAATTTCACCGTACGTGCGGCGCGGAAAAGTGGAAGTGTTCGTCACGATCGCCGGCGGAGGGCTTGTGAAACGGAACGTACATATTGATTGGAATTTGCTCGGCCAATATTGGGCCGGAGTGCAGGAAGCGGCAAAGCGATTTGCCATTGACGGCGGCGTGACGGCGGCCGAGCTTCTTCGGCTTGATGGGGCGGTCGAGGTCGTCGAAGAAGAAGGCGCGAATGAAGAAGTAGAGCCGCTGCTTTTAGATGCCGTCGATGAGGCGGCAAAAGCGCTGGCCGCTATGCGCCGGCGCGAAGGAGAGGCGCTCGCTGAAGATTTGCGCGCCCGCCTTCGGGAGGTGGAGGCCGGCGCTGCCATCATTGAGCAGCGGGCGCCGCTCGTCGTCGAGCAATACCGTGAGCGGCTTGAACGCCGTCTGCGCGAATGGACGCCCGCTCCGGTCGATGAAGCGCGCCTGCTTACGGAAGTGGCGGTGTTTGCCGAAAAGGCGGACATTCACGAGGAATTGAAACGCATTCGCAGCCATTTGGCGCAAATGGCAGACGCCTTAGAAATGGACGAACCGGTTGGGCGGAAGCTCGACTTTTTGGTGCAAGAGTTGAACCGGGAAGTCAACACGATCGGCGCCAAGGCAAACGACAGCCTGATTGCCGCGCAAGTCGTGGAGATGAAAAGCGTGCTTGAGAAAATGCGCGAGCAAGTGCAAAACGTGGAATAAACGTTTAAAACGACTTGTTGGCGGCAACAATATCGAATATGGCAGGTGGGCGTGTCATGGTGAAATTCATCAATATCGGGTACGGAAACATGGTGTCGGCCGCCCGCATCATTACGATTGTCAGCCCCGATTCGGCGCCGATCAAACGAATCATCCAAGACGCGCGCGAAAGCGGCAAGCTCGTTGACGCGACGCACGGGCGGAGGACGCGTGCGGTCATTATCATGGACAGCGATCACGTCATTTTGTCGTCCGTGCAGCCGGAAACGGTGGTGAACCGCTTATATGGAAGCGACGATTTCTCCGAGGAAGGGCAGGGTTTGGGACGTTGAAGAACGAACGTGGGTTATTGATCGTCATGTCGGGTCCGTCTGGGGTTGGCAAAGGGACGGTGCGCAAGGCGCTGTTTTCGCAGCCGGACATCAATCTTCATTATTCGGTGTCGGTCACGACGCGCAAGCCGCGCGAAGGCGAAGTGGAAGGCGTCGACTACTTCTTCCGCACGCGCGAGCAGTTTGAACAAATGATTCGGGAAAACAAGCTGCTCGAGTGGGCGGAATACGTCGGCAACTACTATGGCACGCCGATCGACTACGTGGAGAAGACGCTTGCCGAAGGGAAAGATGTGTTTTTAGAGATCGAAGTGCAAGGAGCGATGAAAGTACGGCGGGCGTTTCCAGAGGCGCTCTTCATTTTCCTTGCTCCGCCAAGCCTCACGGAGCTTGAAAAGCGGATCATGGGACGCGGCACCGAGTCGAAAGAGCTGATTGAAAATCGGCTGCGGGCGGCGAAAGAGGAGCTTGAAATGATGGACGAGTACGACTATGTCGTGGAAAATGATGAAGTGGAGCTCGCCTGCGAGCGGATCAAGGCGATCGTCATCGCCGAACATTGCCGGCGCGAACGCGTCGCCGAGCGATATAAACGGATGTTGGGGGTGGAATGACGATGCTGTATCCTTCCATCGATTTGCTGATGCAAAAAGTCGATTCGAAATACAAGCTCGTCACGGTGGTGGCCAAACGGGCGCGCGAGCTGCAGGACGGTGCGGAGTTGATGGTGAAAAAGCCGGTGTCGAAAAAATTTGTCGGCCAGGCGCTCGAGGAAATCGCTGGTGACAAGGTCGAATTAGTGGAGGAGGAAAAATAACAACCTAGCTTTAGGTTGTTATTTTTTTCAATGTCGGGGGGGTGGCCAACATGATCAAGGGAAAACATATTTTGCTTTGTGTGACCGGGGGGGTGGCGGCGTACAAGGCGGCGGCGCTCACCAGCCAGCTCACCCAACGCGGCGCCGAGGTGAAAGTGATCATGACGGAAGGGGCGTGTCAATTCGTTACGCCGCTCACGTTCCAAGCATTGTCGCGTCAGGAAGTGTATGTCGACACGTTTGCGGAAAACAATCCAGCCGTCATCGCTCACATCGATTTAGCGGACTGGGCCGATCTTGTTCTCGTCGCCCCAGCGACGGCCAATACGATGGCAAAGCTGGCAGCCGGCATCGCTGACAACATGGTGACGACGACGATTTTAGCGACGAAAGCGCCCGTCTGGATTGCTCCGGCGATGAACGTCCATATGTATGAGCATCCGGCCGTCCAGGCGAACATTGAGCGGCTCTGCCAATTCGGCTACCGGTTCATCGAGCCGTCGGAAGGCTATTTGGCGTGCGGCTACATCGGCAAAGGGCGGCTGGAGGAGCCGGAGAACATCATCGCCCATATCGAGCGCTTTTTTGCCGGTGATCCGCCGCTGTTTCGCGGGAAGCGTGTGCTTGTCACCGCTGGGCCGACGCGGGAGAGGCTTGATCCAGTCCGCTATTTCTCCAACTATTCGAGCGGCAAAATGGGCTACGCCATCGCCGAAGCGGCGGCCCGCTTCGGCGCTTCGGTGACGCTTGTCTCCGGACCGACGGCGCTTTCTTCGCCCGATGGCGTCGAGACGGTGGCGGTTGAATCGGCGGAAGAGATGTATGAAGCGGTGATGGCTCGGTTTGCGGAAACGGACATCGTGATCAAGGCGGCGGCGGTCGCCGATTATCGGCCGAAATATGTGGCGGCGTCCAAAATCAAAAAGCAACCGGGTGATTATGTGGTGGAGATGGAGCGGACGGTGGACATCTTGAAAGCGCTTGGTGAGCGGAAAACGGGACAGATTTTAGTTGGATTTGCCGCTGAGACGGACAACCTTGAACAGTATGCGTTAAAAAAGCTTGAAGAAAAGCGGCTTGATATGGTCGTCGCCAACAATGTCACCGAAGAAGGGGCAGGGTTTGCCGGCGATACGAACATCGTCACCATCTTCCGCCGCGACGGCGTCGTTCGGCCGCTGCCGCTCATGACGAAACGCGAGGCGGCCGAGGAAATTTTAAAAGAAATTCACGCGTATATCGAGGCGATTCGATGAAAGTAGCATCCGTGATTGTCGATGTCCCGTCCCGGCAGACGGACCGCCCGTTTGATTATTTGATTCCGGAACGCTGGCAAGGCATCATCCAGCCGGGCATGCGGGTGACGGTGCCGTTTGGGGCGCGGCGTTTGCAAGGGTTTGTCGTTGATGTGAAAGACCATTCCGACATCAAACAACTGAAACCGATTGAGCATGTGCTTGATGTCGTGCCGGTGTTAAACGAAGAGCTGCTTGATCTTGGCCGCTATTTAACGGAAACGACGCTTTGTTTTGCCATTTCGGCGTACCAGGCGATGCTGCCGGCAGCGATGCGGGCGAAATATGAAAAAACGCTCCGTTTGACAGATGAAGAGAAGAGAGAGAGGTTGCCGGATGAGGTAAAGCCGCTGTTTGCCGGGCGGACGGAAGCCGCTTGGAAAGAGGTTGAGGCGGCCGGTTTATGGCGGGCGGCGCAAAAAGCGGTGCAGCAGGGCGTGCTCGAGGCGGTCTACAAGGTGAAAGAAAAAGCGGGCAAGAAAACGGTGAAGCACGCCGCTCTTGCCATTCCATCGGAACAGGCGAAACAGGAGCTCGGGTCGCTGCCGGCAAGACAAAAAGAGGTGCTTTCATTTTTGCTTGAAAAAGGGAAGGCGGCGTCGGTTGCCGAACTGCAAGCGGTGCTTGGCGTCTCCTCAGCGCCGCTGAAAGCGCTCGTCGACAAAGGATTTGTGGTGCTGAACGATGTCGAGGTGTACCGCGACCCGTACGAGCATCGCACGTTTCAGCCGAGCGAGCCGCCGGCGCTCACCCAGGCGCAAGAGGCGGCGTTGGCGAAGATCGCCGCTTCGGTGCGCGCTGGGGAGCATCGCACGTTTTTGCTGTATGGCGTCACCGGCAGCGGGAAGACGGAAGTGTATATGCAGGCGATTGATGAAGCGTTGCGCCAAGGAAAGGAAGCGATCGTTCTCGTGCCGGAAATTTCGCTGACGCCGCAAATGGTCGAGCGCTTCAAAAGCCGGTTCGGCTCGAAAGTAGCGGTGCTTCACAGCGGGCTGTCGGTCGGCGAAAAATATGACGAATGGCGGAAAATTCACCGGAAAGAAGTGCAGCTTGTCGTCGGTGCGCGTTCGGCGGTGTTTGCCCCATTTGAAAACTTAGGGATGATCATCATCGATGAGGAGCATGAGACGAGCTACAAGCAAGAAGAAATGCCGCGCTATCATGCGCGCGATGTCGCCATTTACCGCGCTCGCCGCCACAGCTGCCCGGTCGTGCTTGGCAGCGCCACCCCCTCGCTTGAGACGTTCGCCCGCGCCGCCAAAGGGGTGTACGAGCTGCTCGAGCTGCCGGAGCGCATCAGCGACCGCGGCCTGCCGGACGTTCATGTCGTCGATATGCGCGAGGAGCTGCGAAGCGGCAACCGTTCGATGTTTTCACGCCGGTTGCTTGACGAATTGCGCCGCCGGCTTGAGCGCGGCGAGCAGGCAGTGTTGCTGTTGAATCGACGCGGTTATTCGACGTTTGTCATGTGCCGCAGCTGCGGCTATGTCATCCGCTGTCCGCACTGCGACATTTCGTTGACGTACCATCGCGCCGGCGAGCGGATGAAATGCCATTATTGCGGGCATGAAGAGCCGCTTGTCCCTCGCTGTCCATCGTGCGGAAGCGAACACATCCGCTTTTTCGGGACCGGCACGCAAAAAGTGGAAGAAGAACTGACGAGGTTGCTGCCGAAAGCGCGCGTCATCCGCATGGATGTCGACACGACCGGCCGCAAAGGGGCGCATGAAGAGCTGCTTTCCCGTTTTGCCGCCAAGGAAGCCGATATTTTGCTCGGCACGCAAATGATCGCCAAAGGACTTGATTTTCCGAACGTCACGCTTGTTGGTGTGCTGGCGGCCGACACGATGCTTCATTTGCCCGATTTCCGCGCCGCGGAAAAAACGTTCCAGCTGTTGACGCAAGTGAGCGGGCGCGCCGGGCGGCACGAGCTGCCCGGCGAAGTCATCATTCAGACGTATACGCCTGACCACTACAGCATTGAACTGGCCGCCCGCCACGACTACCGCGCCTTTTACCAGCGGGAGATGGCGCTGCGCAAAGCGCACGGCTATCCGCCGTACTATTATTTGACGCTCATTACCGCCGCCCACGAAGAGGCGCCGGCTGCGGCCAAAGCGGCGGAAAAGATCGCCGCCTATTTGCGCAAGCATCTGTCGCACGAAGCGGTCGTTCTCGGCCCGGTTGCCTCGCCAATCGCCCGTCTTCACGATAGATATCGCTACCAATGCATGATAAAATACAAACGGGAGCCGAATTTGACCGCGGCGCTCAAGGCGGTCATCGACCGCTACCAAGCCGATGCCGCCCATGGCGGAGTGACGATTACGGTCGACACGAATCCGTATATGATGATGTGAAGATGGAGGAATGACATTGGCCGTTTTGTCGATTGTGATGCATCCAAATCCAATTTTGGAACAGCCGTGCGCGCCGGTGACGATATTTGACCGTCGGCTCGGGCGGCTGCTTGACGATATGTATGAAACGATGCTTGCCGCTGACGGGGTGGGCCTAGCTGCCCCGCAAATCGGCGTCGCGGAACAGGTTGCGGTCGTTGATGTCGGAGATGAGCACGGACGCATTGAGCTCATCAACCCGGTCGTGATCGAGGCGCGCGGCGAACAAGTGGATGTTGAAGGCTGTTTGAGCTTTCCTGGTTTGTTTGGCGAAGTGCCGCGCGCGAAATTTGTGAAAGTGCGGGCGCAAAACCGGCGCGGCCGCCCGTTTACGCTTTCCGCGACCGGTTTTTTGGCGCGCGCCCTGCAGCATGAAATCGACCATTTGCACGGCGTGCTGTTTACGTCGAAAGTGATTCGATATTGCGATCTTGAAGAATTGGAAGGATAGATGCCAATGACGAACATTGTGTTTATGGGAACACCTGACTTTGCCGTGCCGATTTTGCGCCAGCTGCTTGATGACGGTTATCATGTTGCAGCGGTCGTCACCCAGCCGGATAAGCCAAAAGGGCGGAAGCGCGAGCCCGTTCCGCCCCCGGTGAAAGTGGAAGCGGAGCGCCGCGGCATCCCGGTGCTGCAGCCGACAAAAATTCGCGAGCCGGAGCAATACGAACAAGTGCTGGCGTTTGCGCCCGATTTGATTGTCACGGCTGCGTTCGGGCAAATTTTGCCGAAAGCGCTGCTTGATGCACCAAAATACGGCTGCATCAACGTCCATGCCTCGCTTCTGCCCGAGCTGCGCGGCGGGGCGCCGATCCATTACGCCATTTGGCAAGGGAAAACGAAAACGGGCGTCACGATCATGTATATGGTGGAGCGGTTGGACGCCGGCGACATGTTAGCGCAAGTCGAAGTGCCGATTGCCGAAACGGATACGGTCGGCACGCTCCATGATAAATTGAGCGCCGCCGGGGCTAAACTACTATCAGAAACGCTTCCACTTTTATTGGAAGGAAACATTGCGCCCGTTCCGCAAGATGAGGAGAAAGCGACGTATGCGCCGAACATTCGCCGCGAGCAGGAGCGGATCGATTGGACGCAGCCCGGCGAAGCCATTTACAACCATATTCGCGCCTTCCATCCGTGGCCGGTCACGTATACAACGCAGGATGGGCACATTTGGAAGGTTTGGTGGGGTGAAAAAGTGCCGGCGCCCCGTTCGGCGCCGCCGGGCACGATTTTGGCGCTCGAGGAAAACGGCATTGTCGTGGCCACCGGCAATGAGACAGCCATTCGCATCACCGAATTGCAGCCGGCCGGAAAAAAACGGATGGCGGCGGGCGAATTTTTGCGCGGCGCCGGCAGCCGGCTGGCGGTCGGCATGAAGCTAGGAGAGGATCATGAACGTACGTGAACTTGCTTTAGATACGCTGTTAGCCATTGAACAAAAAGGAGCGTACAGTCATTTGCAATTAAACGAAGCCATTCAAAAAGGACGCCTTGACGGGCGCGATGCGGCGCTGTTGACCGAGATTGTCTACGGCACGGTGCAACGGCGCGACACGCTCGATTATTATTTGGCGCCGTTTTTGCGCAAGGCGCGCCGGCTTGAGCCGTGGGTGCGCGTGCTTCTTCGGTTGACGCTGTATCAAATGGTGTATTTGGATCGTGTTCCCGACCGCGCCGCCGTCTTTGAAGCGGTTGAAATCGCCAAACGGCGCGGCCATCGCGGCATTGCTTCACTTGTCAACGGCGTATTGCGGGCCATCGGCCGCGAGGGGCTGCCGTCGATCGAGGCGGTTGATGACGCGGGCAAGCGGCTCGCCCTTGCCACCAGCCATCCCGAGTGGCTCGTTCGGCGCTGGATCCAGCAATATGGTTATGAAGAAGCGGCGCGCATGTGCGAGACGAATTTGCGCCCGCCGCAATCAACGGCCCGCGTCAACCGGCTGCGTGCGACTGTCGAAGAAGCGCTTGAGCGGCTGCGCGCTGAAGGGATGCAGGCAATCCCTGGCCATGTCGCTCCGGAGGCCATCCGGGCGGAAAAAGGGAATTTGGCTCATACGGAGACGTTTCGCGCCGGTTGGCTGACGATTCAAGATGAAAGCTCAATGCTTGTCGCTCGAGCGCTCGACCCAGCCCCCGGCGAGCGGGTGCTTGACTGCTGCGCGGCGCCGGGCGGGAAAACGACCCATATCGCCGAGCGGATGGACGGGCGCGGCGAGGTCGTTGCTGTTGATATCCACGAACGTAAGGTAATGATGATCGAACAGCAGGCCAAGCGGCTCGGGCTTGACAACGTTGCGACGCTCGCCCTTGACAGCCGCCGGCTCGGCGAGCGGTTTGCCCCGGAATCGTTTGACCGCGTTTTGGTCGATGCGCCGTGCACTGGATTCGGCGTCATTCGCCGCAAACCGGAGATCAAATATACGAAAGGGAAAGACGCCATCGCCGCGCTTGTCGAGATTCAGCAAGCCATTTTGCGGGCGGCCGCCCCGCTTTTGAAAAAAGGCGGTACGCTTGTCTACAGCACATGCACGGTGGAGCGCGAGGAAAATGAAGAAGCCATCGCCCGCTTTTTAGCGGATCATCCGGACTTTTTCCTCGACGCCAGCCTTGCCGAACGGATGCCGGAACCGGTGCGGCCGCATGTGAAAGGCGGCATGTTGCAGCTTTTGCCGCATCATTTTGACTCTGACGGGTTTTTTATCGCCCGACTGCGAAAGAAGGTGTAAAAGCATGGAAATGGTTCGTCCGGCTGCCCGCCGCTCTGTCGGCGAAACGCAGCCTCCGTTGCCATCGATTTATTCGCTCACGCTAGACGAATTGAAGGAATGGCTTGTCGCTCAAGGCGAAAAGCCGTTTCGGGCCACGCAAATTTACGAGTGGCTGTATCAAAACCGTGTCACCGATTTTGCCGACATGACGAATTTGCCGAAGCGGCTGCGCGAACAGCTAGCGTCATCGTTTTCGATCACGACGTTGAAAACCGTGGTCAAACAAACGTCTAAAGACGGAACGATCAAATTTTTGTTTGAGCTCCATGACGGCTATTCGATCGAGACGGTGCTCATGCGTCATAACTACGGCAATTCGGTGTGCGTCACGACGCAAGTCGGCTGCCGCATCGGCTGCACGTTTTGCGCTTCGACGCTCGGCGGACTGAAGCGTCATTTAGAGGCGGGCGAGATCGTCGCCCAAGTCGTGCAAGTGCAAAAGGCGCTCGATGACACGAATGAACGCGTCAGCAGCATCGTCGTCATGGGCATCGGCGAGCCGTTCGACAACTACGATGCGCTCATCAAGTTTTTGCGCATCGTCAATCACCCAAAAGGGTTGAACATTGGCGCCCGCCATATCACCGTTTCCACCAGCGGCATCATCCCAAAAATTTACCAATTTGCCGATGAAGGAATGCAAGTCAACTTCGCCATTTCGTTGCATGCACCGACGAATGAGCTGCGGACGAAACTCATGCCGATCAATAAAGCGTACCCGCTGCCCAAGTTGATGGAGGCGGTTCGGTATTACATTGAAAAAACCGGCCGGCGCGTGACGTTTGAATACGGATTGTTCGGCGGGGTGAACGACCAGCTTGAGCACGCCGAGCAGTTGGCCGAGCTGATTAAAGGGCTGAAATGCCATGTGAATTTGATTCCGGTTAACTACGTGCCGGAGCGCAACTATGTGCGCACGCCGCGCAGCCAAATTTTCGCCTTTGAACGGGCGTTGAAAAAACATGGAATCAATGTCACCATTCGCCGCGAACATGGACACGACATCGATGCCGCCTGCGGACAGCTTCGCGCGAAGGAGCGAAAAGAGGAGACGAGGTGAATCGGATGCGAGCCGTTTTCCGAACTGACATCGGCCAAA
This sequence comes from Geobacillus sp. G4, assembly GCF_040327975.1. Taxonomy (NCBI): domain Bacteria; kingdom Bacillati; phylum Bacillota; class Bacilli; order Caryophanales; family Anoxybacillaceae; genus Geobacillus; species Geobacillus sp. G4. Next base: position 216,636 of record NZ_JBEPJY010000001.1, on the reverse strand, counting down.
TTCGCGAACATAACGAAGACAGCGGCGGCGTATTTGTCAATCAAAGCGGCCAATATTTAGCGGTCGTCGCTGACGGGATGGGCGGCCATCGCGCCGGTGATGTGGCCAGTTCCATGGCGGTGGCGTATTTGCAGGAGCGATGGGAGAAAGAGAGTAGCCTTGCTTCGCCGGCTGAGGCGGAGCAATGGCTCAAGACGCAAATTGCGGCGGCGAACGAACAACTGTTTCGCCATGCCTGTTCCCACCCGGAATGTCAAGGAATGGGGACGACGGTCGTCGCCGCCGTTTGCGCTAATTCGTTTGCGACGGTTGCCCATATCGGCGACAGCCGCTGCTACGTGCTCAACAAAAGCGGAATTCAGCAGCTGACCGACGACCATTCGTTGGTCAATGAGCTCGTCAAAAGCGGGCAACTTTCGAAAGAAGCGGCTGAGCATCATCCGCGCAAAAACGTGCTGTTGCGGGCGCTTGGCACGGAACCGGCGGTGAAAATCGACGTGAAAACAGTGGCGCTCGACGAGGGCGACATGTTGTTGTTATGTTCGGACGGGTTGTCCAATAAAGTGCCGGAAGCGGACATGATACATATTTTGACGGGTGCCGGCACGCTGGAAGAGAAGGCGGAGGCGCTTATCCAGCTCGCCAACGGGCGGGGCGGAGAAGACAACATTTCGCTGGCGGTCATCGATGTTTCAGCGGAACGTGAAGGTGGGTGATCGGCGTGCTCATTGGAAAGCGATTGAATGACCGCTATAAAATCATCAGCCTCATCGGCGGCGGCGGCATGGCCAACGTGTATTTGGCCCGCGATATGATTTTGGAACGCGATGTTGCTGTCAAAGTGCTCCGCCTTGATTTTGCCAATGATGATCAGTTCATCAAACGGTTCCGCCGCGAGGCGCAAGCGGCGACGAGCTTAAACCATGAACATATCGTCTCCATTTATGACGTCGGCGAAGAGGAAGGCGTCTATTACATCGTCATGGAATATGTGCGCGGCGCGACGCTGAAGCAATACATCCAGCAGCACGCTCCGCTTCCGGTCGAACGGGCGCTTGGCATCATGGACCAGCTGACATCAGCGATCGCCCATGCCCATGAGAACGGCATCATCCATCGCGACATTAAACCGCAAAACATTTTGCTTGATGAGCACGGCAATGTGAAAGTGACCGACTTCGGCATCGCTGTGGCGATGAGCGGCACGACGATCACGCAGACCAACTCTGTGCTCGGTTCGGTTCATTATTTGTCGCCGGAGCAGGCGCGCGGGGGCATCGCTACTGAAAAATCGGACATTTATTCACTCGGCATTGTCATGTTTGAACTCGTCACCGGTCGGCTGCCGTTTTCCGGCGAATCAGCCGTTTCGATCGTGTTGAAGCACTTGCAGGCGGAAACGCCGTCGCCGAAGGCGTGGAATCCGGACATCCCGCAAAGTGTGGAAAACATTATTTTAAAAGCGACGGCGAAAGACCCGTTTTACCGCTACCAATCCGCGCGCGAAATGAACGAGGACATTCGGACAGCGCTGGATCCAAGGCGGCGCAATGAGCCGAAATTTACCATACCCGATGACGATGAGGAAGCGACGAAAGCCATTCCGATGATCAAACATGCGGAAAGCGCGGCGTTGGAGCAAGAGACGCTTGTGTACGAGGAAAAAACGAGCGAACCGGTTCATACGACGGGCGAACCGAAACCGAAGCGGAAACGGGTATGGATTGCCTGGCTTGTGGCTGCCTTGCTGTTCATTGGAGCTGCCGGCATCAGCGCGGTCACATGGATTCCGGACCTCATTTTTCCAAAAGAAGTGACGATGCCGAACGTGGTCAACAAAAACTATGATGACGCTGTTGAACAGCTGTCGTCGCTCGGTTTGGAAATCAAAGATACGATCGATGTAGAAGATGATCAAATCGAAGAAGGAAAAGTCGTGCGCACCGATCCAGAAGCCGGCATGACGGTGAAGAAAGGTGCCGGCGTCATTATTTATAAAAGCATTGGAAAAAAGAAAATCGAATTTCCAAGCTTCATTGGCGATGATATTGCTGCGGCGGAGGAGGAGCTGCGCGCCGAAGGATTTACCCGCATCACACGCAGCGGCCGCTACAGCGACAAGCCGGAAGGGACGATTTTGGATCAATACCCGTACGCCGGTGATGAAGTCGTGCCTGATGAAACGGAAGTGATGTTCACCGTCAGCCTCGGGCCGGAGAAGGTCACCGTTAAAGATTTGACTGGCTATACGGAAAAAAGCGTGCGCGACTACGGCGCGGATCAAGGGCTGCGCATTGACGTGAAGTACGAGTATTCGGACGAGGTGCCAGAAGGGCTTGTCATTTCGCAAACTCCAGCGGCGAACGAGCGGGTAAAAAAAGGGGAAACCATCACAGTCGTCATTTCCCGCGGGCCGGAGCCGAAGCCGTCCAAAACGGTAGTGAAAGAGATTATGATCCCATATGAACCGGCGATGCCGGGGCAAATGGTTGAAGCCCAGCTTTACATCCAAGATGCCACCCACAATATGTCAAAGCCATACAAAACATACCGGCTGACGGCGCCAGCGACCGAGATGGTCGAGTTTGAAATTCCATATGGGGAGACCGCTTATTACCGCGTCATTGTCAACAATGTCGTCAAAGAGGAAGGATCGATCCCGTACCCAGAAAATAACGGAAAAAAGGGGTGAGGCTATGGCGGAAGGGCAAATCATTAAGGCGTTAAGCGGATTTTATTACGTCCTGTCCGAAGGCCGCGTGTTCCAATGCCGCGGGCGCGGTGTGTTCCGCAAGAAAAAAGTGACGCCGCTCGTCGGCGACCGCGTCGTTTTTCAGGCGACGAGCGAAACGGAAGGCTATATTTTGGAGATTGGCGAGCGGCAAAATGAGCTTGTGCGGCCGCCGATTGCCAACGTCGAACAGGCGATTTTAGTCTTTTCGGCTGTAAGCCCGGACTTCAGCGCCAAGCTGCTCGACCGCTTTCTTGTCTTGGTTGAATCGAAACGCATCACGCCGATCATTGTCATCAGCAAAATCGATTTGTTGGATGGCGAATCAAAAGAAGAGATTGCCCGCTACGTGCATGATTACCGGCGCATCGGCTACGACGTGATTGAAACGTCAGCAGTGACCAAGGGCGGCCTCGATGAACTGGCGTTGCGCCTTCGCGGCCGCGTCTCAGTCGTCGCCGGGCAGTCCGGCGTCGGCAAATCGTCCCTATTAAACGCGCTCCGTCCGGATTTGCGGTTGAAAACGGGCGACATTTCCACCCATTTAGGGCGCGGCAAGCATACGACCCGCCATGTCGAACTGCTTGAGGTCGCCGGTGGGCTTGTCGCCGACACCCCAGGGTTTAGTGCACTTGAGTTCGACCAGATCGAGCTTGACGAATTGCCGCATTATTTTCCTGAATTCCGAACGTACGGGGAAGGGTGCAAGTTCCGCGGCTGCCTTCATATCGCCGAGCCGAAATGCGCTGTGCGTGAGGCGGTCGAGGCCGGGGAGATTCCGTCGTACCGCTATGACCACTACGTTAGTTTTGTTGCCGAAATGAAAGAACGAAAGCCGAGGTATTGAACATGATTCGAATTGCGCCATCGATTTTATCAGCCGATTTCGCCCGCCTGGCTGAGGAGATTCGTTCGGTCGAGGAAGGCGGGGCGGATTGGATTCACGTCGATATCATGGACGGGCATTTCGTGCCGAATTTAACGTTCGGGCCGCCGGTCGTGGCCGCCATTCGACCGGTGACGAAGCTGCCGCTTGACGTCCATTTGATGATCGCCGACCCGGACCGATACATTCCGGCGTTTGCGAAAGCGGGCGCGGATGTGATTTCCGTCCATGTTGAGGCGTGCGTGCATTTGCATCGGACGATTCATTTTATCAAAGAACAAGGCGTCAAAGCCGGGGTGGTGCTCAATCCGCATACACCGGTCGAGATGATCCGCCATGTGATCGGTGATGTCGATCTCGTCTTGTTGATGACGGTCAATCCAGGGTTTGGCGGACAGGCGTTCATTCCGGCGGTCGTGCCAAAAATCCGTGAGGTCGCCCGGATGGCCAGCGAACAAAATAAAGAGGTCGATATTGAGGTCGACGGCGGCATCAATGCGGAAACGGCGCCGCTTTGCGTGGAAGCCGGGGCGAACGTGCTTGTCGCCGGCTCGGCCATCTACAATGAACGGGATCGAGCCGCCGCCATTCGCACGCTTCGCGAAGTGTGCGCCAACTAGCCAAAAAGGCAGCGCCGCTTTTGCCATCTTATCGAGCCGCAGGGTGATGAGAGCAAAGAAAAGGACGGAAGATGGCCGCCTCGGCCCTTGCTGAAAGGGGGAAACGCATGTGTTGATCCATATTGTCGGCGGCGGTCCGCGCCACCTTCTTCCCGATTTGCGCTCGTATGATGGGAACGATGTGCAGTGGGTCGGCGTCGACCGCGGTACGAAAGCGCTGCTGGATTTCGGACTCCGTCCGGTGCGGGCGTTTGGCGATTTTGATTCGCTGCCGGCAGAGGAGGTCAAGCGGCTAAGGGAGATGCTGCCGGAGCTTGACATTTGGCCGGCGGAAAAAGATAAAACGGATATGGAGATCGCTCTTGACTGGGCGGTTAGGCAGACAGATGGGGCCATCCGTCTGTTTGGGGCGACCGGCGGGCGGCTTGACCATTTGTTTGGCAACGTTGAGCTGCTGTTAAAGTACGCCGGGCGGCCCATTGAACTCATCGACCGGCAAAACGTGCTCACCGTCCATCTGCCCGGCGTGCATACGGTTGCGCGCGACGATCGATACCGCTATGTGTCATACATCCCGATTTCCGAAACGGTGGCGGAGCTTACGCTTACCGGATTTAAATATCCGCTAACAAACTGTCATATTTCCCGCGGTTCGACATTATGTATTAGTAACGAACTTATCCAATCTTCCGGTACTTTTTCGTTTTCAGAAGGCATATTAATGATGATAAGGAGCAGCGATTTTGCCGGCTGCCCGTAGTCGCGCTTGGCTTATGACGGAATATAATGGATAAGGAAATGGCGGGAAGCTCGTTATGATCGGTGTGAGGAGGGAATCGGGATGAAGTTTTATACGATCAAGCTGCCGAGATTTTTAGGCGGAATCGTGCGGGCGGTGTTGAACGCATTTAAAAAAGGATAAGAAAAAAGCACCATTTTTGGTGCTTTTTTGTTGCCGCCGAACAAAAGGAGGGTTGCAACCTTTTGGGCGGCTTCTTTTCGTTAGGACGTTAGACGCGTTTCACTTTTCCAGATTTCAGCGCGCGCGCCGAAACCCAAACGCGTTTCGGTTTGCCGTCAACTAAAATGCGCACTTTCTGCAAGTTGGCTTTCCATGTGCGGCGGCTGGCGTTCATGGCATGCGAACGCGAATTGCCGAACGATTTCTTCTTGCCGGTAATGAAGCACTTCGCCATCGTTTTTCCCTCCTTGCTTTCACATCCCTCTAAAAACACTATTATAATTTACCATACAACTGTAGGGATTGCAATAGACGTGCGGTTTTCTTTCAAGAAACTGTCCTTGACATATATTTCAGTTTTCGGCTAAATAATACTAGTGGGCGGACGGGAAGCGCTTTGAAAACAGAAAGCGTTATAGTACAATAGGGGTAGCTGTGCGAGATACGCAAAGGGGGAACGAGCATGTCGATCGAATGGCAAACGAAATACGGGCGCATCGAAGTCGCCAATGAAGTCATTGCGATGATCGCGGGGGGAGCTGCCGTCGATTGCTACGGCATTGTCGGAATGGCGTCGAAAAACCAAATTCGCGATGGGCTGTCGGAAATTTTGCGCCGGGAGAATTTTTCCAAAGGGGTTATTGTCCGCGAAGAAAACGGCGAGGTACATATCGATATGTACATCATCGTCAGCTACGGAACGAAAATTTCCGAAGTCGCTCATAACGTGCAGTCGAAAGTGAAGTACACGCTCGATCAGACGCTCGGGCTGGCGGTTCAGTCGATCAATATTTACGTTCAAGGGGTTCGGGTGTCAAACCCGTAGTAAGGAGGAGTTAGCCGGTGACAATGAGGACGCTTGACGGAAGACGATTTGCCGATATGGTGCAGCAAGGGGCCGCACATTTGGCGAACAACGCCAAGACGGTCGATGCGCTGAACGTCTTTCCGGTTCCAGATGGCGATACAGGAACAAACATGAACTTGTCGATGACGTCCGGGGCGAAAGAAGTGAAGGCGAATGCCTCCGACCATATCGGCAACGTCGCCGCGGCGCTGGCAAAAGGGCTGTTGATGGGGGCGCGCGGCAATTCCGGCGTCATTTTGTCGCAGCTGTTCCGCGGATTTGCCAAGGCAGTCGAAGGCAAACAAGCGGTGAACAGCTTCGAATTCGCCGCCGCTTTGCAGGCGGGGGTGGACACAGCCTATAAGGCGGTGATGAAGCCGGTTGAGGGGACGATCCTCACCGTTGCCAAAGAAGCGGCGCGCAAGGCGGTGGAGGTGGCAAAAAAAGAACGCGACGTGATCGCCGTGATGGAAGCGGCGCTCGCCGAGGCGAAAGCGGCGCTGCAGCGCACACCCGAATTGCTCCCGATCTTAAAGGAAGTCGGTGTCGTCGACAGCGGCGGTCAAGGGCTCGTATACATCTATGAAGGGTTTCTTGCTGCTTTGAAAGGAGAAATCGTGAGCGCCGCACGCGCTGAGGCGCGGATGGACGATCTAGTGAAAATGGTGCACCATCAAAGCGCGCAAAGCCATATTCATGCCGATGAGATCGAGTTTGGCTACTGTACGGAATTTATGGTCCGTTTTGAGCCGGAAAAGCTGGCCGAGCACCCGTTTTCCGAAGAAACGTTCCGCCGCGAGTTAAGCCAGTTCGGCGACTCCTTGCTCGTTGTCGCGGATGAAGAGCTTGTTAAGGTGCACATCCATTCGGAAACGCCGGGTGAGGTGCTGACATACGGTCAACGCTACGGCAGCTTGATCAATATTAAAATTGAAAACATGCGCGAACAACATGCCAACATCGTCGGCAAGGAGGCAAAAACGCTTCCTGGCGTTGCCAAAGAGGAAGCAAAGCCGTACGGCATCGTCGCCGTCGCTATGGGCGCTGGCGTGGCTGAACTGTTTCGGAGCATCGGTGCACACGCCATCATTGAAGGTGGGCAAACGATGAACCCGAGCACGGAAGAAATCGCTGACGCCATCCGCCTCGCCAACGCGGAAACGGTGTTTGTGCTGCCAAACAACAAAAACATTGTGATGGCGGCAAAACAAGCGGCGGAGCTTTCCGAACAGCGGGTGATCGTCATCCCGTCGAAAACGGTTCCGCAAGGTCTGGCGGCGCTCTTGGCGTTCAATCCGGCGCAATCGGCCGAGCAAAATGAGCGGGCGATGACGGCGGCGCTGTCGCGAGTGAAAACGGGGCAAGTGACATTTTCCGTGCGCGATACGACGATTGACGGCATCGAGATTCAAAAGGGCGATTACATGGGGTTATGGGATGACCGCATTATTGCCGCTGACAAAGACAAACTCGCCGTAACGAAGCGGCTGCTTGATGCGCTCATTGATGAAGAAAGCGAAATCGTGACCATTTTGTACGGCGAAGACGCAACGGAGATCGATGTGGAAACAGTCGTTGCCTATTTGGAAACAAAACATGACGGGGTCGAAGTGGAAGTGCATAACGGAAAGCAGCCGCTGTATCCATTTATCATTTCCGTCGAATAATATGTTAGAATAATAGAAGGGAGCATTCCCTTCTATTTTTCTTATTTTTCTGTTTTGTGGAGGAATAGCGGAGATGAAATACAAAAGCGTCTTTGATATCATTGGCCCGGTGATGGTCGGGCCGTCAAGTTCACATACGGCCGGGGCGGTGCGCATCGGTTTGGTTGCGCGCAAGTTGTTTGGCCGAAAGCCGACGTGGGCGCGCATTTCGTTTTACGGCTCATTTGCCGAAACGTATCGGGGGCATGGCACCGACGTTGCCATTGTCGCCGGGCTGCTTGGGTTTGACACGTTCGATGAACGTCTTCCGAATGCGCTTGAGATCGCCCGAGCGGAAGGTGTAGATGTGTCGTTTTCCGCCGAGGAGGCGATTCCGCATCATCCGAATACGGCGCGCCTGCGGATTGGCGATGATGAAGGCGAGCTTGAGCTCGTCGGCATTTCGATCGGCGGCGGCAAAATCGAAATCGTCGAATTGAATGGGTTTGCCTTGAAGCTGTCTGGCCACCATCCGGCGCTGCTCATTATGCATAATGACCGGTATGGGACGATTGGGGCGGTGGCTTCGGTGTTGGCGAAACAGAAAATCAACATCGGCCATATGGAAGTGTCGCGCAAGGAGAAAGGGAAAGAGGCGCTCATGGCGATCGAAGTTGACCAGCCGTTGACCGATGATCTGATTCAAGAATTGGAGCAGCTGCCGAACATCATTCAAGTGGCGAAGCTTGCGGATTGAAAAGAAATCGGTTTCATGTTGATGTGCATCAAAGAAGATAAGCCATGATGGAGAGAGGACAGGTGGGAATCAAATGTTTCGCAATGTGGCTGAACTTGTGGCGTTGGCCGAAAAGGACAGCATCAAAATCGCTGAAGTGATGATTCGTCAGGAAGTGGAAGTGAGCGGGCGAAGCCGGGAAGAGGTGATCGCGCAAATGGATCACCATCTAGCCGTCATGGAGCGCGCCGTCGAGAGGGGACTCGAAGGGGTTGTGTCCCGCTCCGGATTGACGGGCGGAGATGCGGTGCGGATGCAGCGTTATATTGAGGGCGGCCGTTTTTTGTCCGGAGAGACGATTTTAGACGCCGTCAGCAAAGCCATGGCGACCAACGAAGTGAACGCAGCGATGGGCGTCATTTGCGCCACGCCGACGGCTGGGGCGGCCGGCGTCGTCCCGGGGACGCTGTTTGCCGTGAAAGAGAAGCTGCGGCCGACAAGAATGGAAATGATTGAGTTTTTGTTTACAGCCGGGGCGTTTGGCTACATTGTCGCCAACAACGCCTCGATTTCCGGCGCCGCCGGCGGCTGTCAAGCCGAAGTTGGGTCGGCGGCCGGCATGGCCGCCGCGGCGCTGGTTGAGCTGGCCGGTGGGACGCCTGCTCAAGCGGCCGAAGCGATGGCCATCGCCTTAAAAAATATGTTGGGATTAGTATGCGACCCGGTTGCTGGCCTGGTCGAAGTGCCGTGCGTCAAGCGGAACGCGATGGGGGCGGCGAACGCCATGATCGCTGCGGATATGGCGCTAGCCGGCATTAAAAGCCGCATCCCGTGCGATGAAGTGATTGAAGCGATGTATCGCATCGGTGCAGCCATGCCGGTGGCGCTCAAAGAAACGGCGCAAGGGGGGTTGGCCGCGACGCCGACTGGCCGCGCCATTGCGGCCCGCATTTTCGGCGCTTCTGCGGCATCGAAGTGAACGAAGCGATGCAGCAGCCGGTGACGGCGGTCAAAGGCATCGGTGAAGAGACGGCGGCGGCGCTTGCCGACATCGGCATCGCGACGGTCGGTGAGCTGCTTGCGTACGCCCCGTACCGCTATGATGATTACGAACAAAAAGATTTGGCCGCCGTCCGCCATGAAGAAAAAGTGACAGTGGAAGGAAAAGTATACAGCGCCCCGCTGTTGACGTATTACGGAAAGAAAAAATCGCGCCTTTCCTTCCGCATGCTGGCCGATCGCTACTTGATCACCGTCGTTTGTTTCAACCGTCCCTATTTGAAGGAAAAAATCGCCCTGAACGAGACGGTGACGGTGATCGGCAAATGGGACCGGCATCGGCAAACGATCAACGCCTACGAGCTTCGGTTCGGACCGGCTCCGGAGACCACCGGCATCGAGCCGGTTTACTCCGTGCGCAGCCCACTGACGGTGAAAACGATGCGCCGGTTGATGAAAGCGGCGTTCGAACAGTTTGGCGAGCACATTCCCGACCCGTTGCCGCCCGCTTTGCGCCGCGCTTATCGCCTTGTCGACAAACAAGAAGCGCTCCGCGCCCTTCATTTTCCGCGCACGCGCGAAGAATTGCATCAGGCGCGGCGCCGGCTCATCTATGAGGAGTTTTTGTTGTACCAGCTGAAAATGCAGGCGCTCCGTCGATTGATGCGCGATGAGCGGCGCGGCGTCGTTCATTCGTTTTCTGAAGAGCGGCTTTCGTCCTTTCTTTCCGGATTGCCGTTTGTCTTGACGAACGCCCAGCGCCGTGTCATCGGCGAAATTTTGGCGGACATGCGCTCGCCGCGGCAAATGAACCGGCTTTTGCAAGGCGACGTCGGTTCTGGCAAGACGGTCGTTGCCGCTGTCGCTCTTTACGCCGCCGCTTTGTCCGGATTTCAAGGAGCGCTGATGGTGCCGACGGAAATTCTGGCTGAACAGCACGCCCGCTCGCTCGCCGAGCTGTTTGCCGATACGGATGTGACGATCGCGCTCTTGACAAGCTCAGTGAAGGGAAAGCAGCGCAAAGCGGTGCTTGCCGAACTGGAAGAAGGAACAATTGATATCGTCGTAGGCACGCACGCCTTGATTCAAGAAGGAGTGCAGTTTCGCCGGCTCGGCCTCGTTATTACGGACGAGCAGCACCGGTTTGGCGTCGAACAGCGCCGCGTTTTGCGTGAGAAAGGGCATGCACCGGATGTATTGATGATGACGGCGACGCCGATTCCGCGCACACTCGCCATTACGGCGTTCGGCGACATGGACGTATCGGTGCTCGATGAAATGCCGGCCGGACGAAAAAAAGTCGAGACGTATTGGGTGAAGCATCATCAGTTCTCCCGCGTGCTCGATTTTATCGAAAAGGAATTGCGCCGTGGTCATCAGGCGTATGTCATCTGTCCGCTCATTGAGGAGTCGGACAAATTGGATGTGCAAAACGCCATCGATGTCCATAGCCAGCTTGTCCATTATTATCGCGGGAAATATGAGATCGGCTTGATGCACGGCCGGCTGTCGGCCGACGAAAAAGAACGCGTCATGAGGGCGTTCAGCGAAAACCGCATCCATGTGCTCGTCTCGACGACGGTCGTTGAAGTCGGCGTGAATGTACCGAATGCGACGGTGATGGTCATTTACGACGCCGAACGGTTTGGCCTCGCCCAGCTCCATCAGCTGCGCGGGCGGGTCGGGCGCGGCGACGCCCAGTCGTACTGCATTTTGATCGCCGACCCGAAATCGGAAGTCGGCAAAGAACGAATGCGCATCATGACGGAAACGGCCGATGGGTTTGTGTTGGCCGAAAAAGATTTGGAGCTGCGCGGTCCGGGCGATTTTTTCGGTACAAAACAAAGCGGGCTCCCGGAATTCCGCTACGGCGATCCAGTGCATGATTACCGCATTTTGGAAGTCGCCCGCCGCGATGCCGCCAAGCTCGTTTCCTCGGCCGCGTTTTGGCGCGATGAGGCGTACGCCGGGCTGCGCGCCGAGCTGGAAACGTCCGGCATACTCGATGGGGAAAAGCTAGATTAATAGACAGGGGAGGAGGCGCCGGCGCATTCGCGCCCCGCTGTTTTTTATGGTAATTGATTTTTTGGCCAGTGAAAGCCTATATTTTTATTGTTCGGACGGAGGAGGCAGGAGATGCCTGTCCCACTATTTCGTTTGTGAGCCTCGAGGATGGAGCAGAAAGCCGTTTGGCGAGGGGGGCGTCGGATCCACAGCGGCCGACAGCATGTGGCGCTGTTCATTTTTTGTGCTTGCATTTCGTTTTTTGATATTATATATTACTTTTAGTACCTAGTCATAAAATCGGACGGTGTCACGAATCGATGAGAAAAAGCAAACGCGAACGGCAACGGTTGTTGCAGGAGACGATCCGGGAAAACCCGTTTATCACCGATGAAGAGCTCGCCGAAAAATTTTCGGTCAGCGTGCAGACGATCCGCCTTGATCGGCTTGAGCTGTCGATTCCCGAACTGCGTGAGCGCATCAAGAATGTCGCCCGCCAGTCGTTCGCTGATAAAGTGCGGGCGTTGCCGCTTGAAGAAGTGATCGGCGACATTATTGACATCGAGCCGGATGCGAGCGCCATTTCGATTTTCGATGTGAAAGAGGAGCACGTCTTTCGGCGCACCCGCATCGCCCGCGGCCATCATTTGTTCGCTCAGGCCAACTCGCTTGCCGTCGCTGTCATCCATGATGAACTGGCGCTGACAGCGAAAGCGACCATTCGTTTTGTGCGCCAAGTGAAAGAAGGGGAGCGGGTCGTAGCCAAAGCGAAAGTGACCGGAAAAACGGCGCACGGGCGCACAATCGTCGAGGTGAACAGCTACGTCGGCCAGGAGCTCGTCTTTTCTGGTACGTTTGAAATGTATCGTTCAAACATAGAGAAAAAGGATGGGGACAGCAATGAATATCGCGGTTGATGCCATGGGTGGAGACCATGCCCCGGGCGAAATCGTGCGCGGGGCGCTTATGGCCGCCGCCCATTTCCCTGACATCGAGATTACGCTGATTGGCGATGAAGAGAAAATTCGCCCGCATGTGACGGGTGAAGAGCGCATTTCGATCATCCACACCGACGAAGTGATCGAAGCAGATGATGAGCCGGTGCGGGCAGTGCGGCGCAAAAAGAACTCGTCGATGGTGCGCATGGCGGAAGAAGTGAAAGAAGGGCGCGCCGCTGCCTGCATTTCCGCCGGCAATACCGGGGCGCTCATGGCAGCCGGACTGTTTGTCGTCGGGCGGGCAGCCGGCATCGACCGCCCGGCGCTCGCCCCGACGCTGCCGACGTTGGATGGGCGCGGCTTTGTCTTTCTGGATGTCGGCGCCAACGTCGATGCAAAGCCGGAACATTTGCAGCAATACGCTTTGATGGGACATGTGTACGCAAAGAACGTGCGCGGCGTCGAAAAACCGCGCATCGGCTTGCTGAACGTCGGAACGGAAGACCAAAAAGGAAACGAAACAACGAAACGGGCGTTTGCCTTGCTCAAGGAAACGAACCTTCATTTCATCGGCAATGTCGAAGCGCGCGATCTGCTACAAGGAGTGGCTGATGTTGTCGTCGCCGACGGCTTTGCCGGCAATGTTGCGTTAAAAACGATTGAAGGGACGGCGCTGGCGCTCTTTTCCTTGCTCAAGCAGACGCTGACAAGCGGCGTCGCGGCGAAGCTGGCCGCCGCCGTCCTCAAGCCAAAGCTCGCCGGGCTGAAAAAAATGATGGACTACTCGGAGTATGGCGGCGCGGCGCTGTTTGGCTTAAATGCTCCGGTCATTAAAGCGCACGGGTCGTCCGATGCGAACGCCATCTTCCACGCCATCCGCCAGGCGCGAGAGATGGTGGTTCATGATGTCATCGGCACGATCAGAGCGGAGCTGGAACGGGCATAATCGGTAAAGGAGGAATCAAAAATGGGGAAAATCGCCTTTTTATTTCCTGGCCAAGGATCGCAGACGGTCGGCATGGCGAAAGACGCTGCCGAGCATGACGACCGCGCCCGTGCCGTCATCGCGGAGGCTGACGAGCGGCTTGGATTCGCGCTTTCCAAGCTCATGTTCAACGGACCGCAAGAAGAGCTGACGTTGACATATAACGCCCAGCCGGCGCTCTTGACCGCCAGCATCGCCTTGCTCCAGCTTGTCGACGGCGCTGGGCTGAAAGCGGACTATGTTGCCGGCCACAGCTTAGGCGAATATACGGCGCTTGTCGCCGCCGGCGCCATGTCGTTTGCCGATGCCGTCTACGCGGTGCGCCGCCGCGGTGAGCTGATGGATGAAGCGGTGCCGGCCGGTGAAGGGACGATGGCGGCGGTGCTTGGGATGGACGCTGATGCGCTTGAAGCAGTGACAAATGAAATCGCCGCCCAAGGCGATCCGGTCGAGCCGGCCAACTTCAACTGCCCGGGGCAAATTGTCATCTCCGGCTCGAAAGCCGGAGTGGAAAAAGCGGCTCAGCTTTTGAAAGAACGCGGCGCCAAACGCGTCATTCCGCTTGAGGTGAGCGGTCCGTTCCACTCCGCTCTCATGAAGCCGGCGGCAGAAAAACTGAAAGCGGTTCTTGACAGTTTGGTGATTCGTGACGCCGTCATTCCGGTCGTCGCCAATGTGACTGCTGAGCCGGTGACGAAAAAAGAGGACATCGCCCGCCTTCTCATTGAACAACTGTATTCGCCGGTGCGTTGGGAGCAGTCGGTGCGCACGCTTCTTTCGCTTGGCGTCGACACGTTTGTCGAAATCGGTCCGGGAAAAGTGTTGTCCGGCCTTGTGAAAAAAATCGACCGCAACGCCCGCGTTTATGCGGTGAACGATCTTGCTTCCTTCGAAGCGACCGTTGCGGTGCTGAAAGGGGAATAAAGCGATGCTCGAAGGAAAAATTGCTCTTGTGACCGGGGCGTCGCGCGGCATTGGCCGGGCGGTCGCTCTGGAGCTTGCCCGCCAAGGGGCGAACGTTGCCGTCAATTACGCCGGCAGCGAGGCGAAAGCGAATGAAGTTGTCGAGGCCATCCGCTCGCTCGGCCGCGAAGCGATCGCCGTGCAGGCGGACGTCGCCCGCGCTGAAGATGTTGAGCGCATGGTGAAAACGACGATTGACCATTTTGGCCGCCTCGATATTTTGGTCAACAACGCCGGCATTACACGCGACAATTTATTGATGCGGATGAAAGAAGAAGAATGGGATGCCGTGATTAACACGAACTTAAAAGGAGTATTTCTTTGTACGAAGGCGGCAACGCGCCCGATGATGAAGCAGCGCTATGGGCGGATCGTCAACATTGCTTCGGTCGTCGGCGTGATCGGCAATCCGGGGCAGGCGAACTATGTCGCCGCCAAGGCCGGCGTCATCGGGCTGACGAAGACGGCGGCGCGCGAATTCGCCAGCCGCAACATCACCGTTAACGCCGTCGCACCAGGATTCATTACGACCGATATGACCGAAGCGCTCAGCCCGGAGCTGAAGGCGGAAATGTTAAAGCAAATTCCGCTCGCCCGCTTTGGCGAGCCGGATGATGTCGCCCGCGTCGTCGCTTTCCTCGCTTCCGACGCCGCGAGCTACATGACTGGACAGACGCTTCATGTTGACGGCGGCATGGTGATGCCGTAAGAAAAACAGCGCTAGTATTTTTTCTGCCAATCGACTATAATCATGAAGGGAGGTGAACGCAATGGCCGATGTATTGGAACGTGTAACGAAAATCATCGTTGACCGGCTGGGGGTTGACGAATCGCAAGTGACGCTCGAAGCGTCGTTTAAGGACGACCTGGGCGCTGACTCGCTCGACATCGTCGAACTCGTCATGGAACTTGAAGATGAATTCAACATGGAAATTTCCGATGAAGAGGCGGAAAAAATCGTCACAGTCGGAGACGCTGTGAACTACATAAAAAGTCGTCTGTAATGCTGCTTTTTTGCAAAGTCCCGTTGCTTCGAACGGGGCTTTCTCTGCTTTTTCAGGGATGCTCGGCGGGCCTTGCGGAAAAAAGCGCACGATTCCCGCTCGCGTAGCGGACCGGAGAACGGATATAATAGAAGAAGACACGGCCATTTTGTTCTGGAACGAAGTCGGAGGGCATTTTTATGTCAAAACAAAAAGATAAAGAGCGCATCCATGAAAAGAGGCGGGCGAAGTTTCAAGAGCTGCAAAACAAAATCGGCATCACCTTTCGAAACGAAAAGCTGTTGATTCAAGCGTTCACCCATTCATCGTATGTGAATGAGCATCGGCGGCGGCTTCACGAAGACAATGAACGGCTTGAGTTTTTAGGCGATGCCGTGCTGGAGCTGACCGTTTCTCAATATTTATTTCAAAAGTTCCCGCATATGAGCGAGGGGCAATTGACGAAGCTGAGGGCGGCCATCGTCTGCGAGCCGTCGCTTGTGAAATTTGCCAACGCCCTGTCGTTCGGCGAGCTCGTCTTGCTCGGCAAAGGCGAGGAGCTGACCGGCGGGCGGACGCGTCCGGCGCTCTTGGCAGACGTCTTTGAGGCGTTCATCGGCGCTTTGTATTTGGATCAAGGAATGGACGCGGTCATCCGCTTTTTGGAGAAAACGATGTTTCCGAAAATTGATGAAGGTGCTTTTTCTCATGTGATGGATTTTAAAAGCCAGCTGCAGGAATTGGTGCAGCGGGACGGCAGCGGAACGCTTGAATACGCCATTTTGGAGGAAAAAGGTCCGGCCCACAACAAGGAGTTTGTCGCCCGCGTAGCGTTAAACGGCCAAGAGCTTGGCATCGGCGTCGGCCGCTCGAAAAAGGAAGCCGAACAACATGCGGCGCAAATGGCGCTCGAAACGTTGCGGGCTGCCGATCAGCAGTGAAGGCTGGCGCTGTTACGTCAGTCTTTTTTCTGTGAACGTGCGAAGGGATGGAGAGCAAACGCTGCTCATGGGTGTTTCGATGAACATGCGCGCCTTGAGCGGGGGAAGAAAGGCGTTTTTTTCGATAGCTCATATGGTAGGATGAAAAGATCGAACGTCTCGGTTTCCAAAAAGGGCTCCGGGGTGTTTGTGGTGGATCACAGTGGAAAGATGGTGAGGCGTCATACCATGTTCCTGAAACGATTGGATGTGATCGGCTTTAAATCGTTCGCCGACCGTGTATCGATCGAGTTTGTCCCTGGTGTGACGGCGGTCGTCGGTCCGAACGGGAGCGGCAAAAGCAACATTACCGATGCGATCCGTTGGGTGCTCGGTGAGCAATCAGCAAAATCGTTGCGCGGGGCGAAAATGGAAGACGTCATCTTCGCCGGCAGCGAATCGCGCAAGCCGCTCAATGTGGCTGAAGTGACGATCACACTCGACAATGAAGACGGCTTTTTGCCGCTTGAGTACCAGGAAGTGAGCGTGACCCGGCGCGTCTATCGCTCGGGGGAGAGCGAGTTTTTCATCAACCGCCAGCCGTGCCGTTTGAAAGACATCGTCGATTTGTTTCTCGATTCCGGGCTCGGCAAGGAGGCGTTTTCCATCATCGGCCAAGGCCGGGTCGAAGAGATTTTAAGCAGCAAACCGGAAGAGCGGCGCACGATTTTTGAAGAAGCGGCCGGCGTGTTGAAGTACAAGCTGCGGAAAAAAAAGGCGGAGGCGAAGCTAGCGGAGACGCAAGACAACTTGCACCGCGTCAACGATATTTTGCACGAGCTCGAACAGCAGCTTGAGCCGCTCCGCATGCAGGCGTCGCTCGCCAAAGAGTTTTTGGAAAAACGCGAAGAGCTCGAGCGATTTGAAGTGGCGCTGATGGTTCACGACATCGAGCAGCTGCGCGGGCAATGGAATGAGTTGAAGGAAGCGCTTGATGGGCACCAGCGGGACGAAGTGGCGCTGGCGGCGGCGTTGCAGAAAATGGAAGCCCAAATCGAACAGCTCCGCGATCAAATGACCGCCATTGACGAATCGATCGACGGTTTGCAGCAAGTGCTTCTTTTAGCCAGCGAAGAGCTTGAGAAGCTCGAAGGGCGGAAAGAAGTATTGAAAGAGAGAAAAAAGCATGCCGCGAGGCGAAAAGCGCAGCTGGACGACATAACGGCTGCACTGGCTGCGAAACGGCGTCGCTTGACGGAGCAGCTGCATGCCGAGCGGGAGGAACTCGCCCGGCTTGAGGCGGGCGCCGCAGCGCTCGAGCGGGAGCTGAAAGAAAAACAGGCTTTGTTTTCGGCGCATGAAGCCGACATTGAAGAAGAAATCGAGCGGCGAAAAGGTGATTACATCGACCTTGTTCATGAACAGGCGGCGTTGAAAAACGAACGCGCACATGTGGAGCAGGCGCTTGGCAAGCTGCATGCCAAACGGACGGCGCTCGATGAAGCGAACCGCCGCCATCTCGCCGAACGTGAACAGCTCGAGCAGAAGCGGGCGGCTTTATGGGCCGAGCAGACCCGCCTCGAACAGGCGCTGACGGAAGCGCATAACAGACAAGCCGCTCTCGCCGCGGCGCTCGCAGCGCAAAAAACGGAGCTCGAGCAGCATGAAGCGTTGCTGCATCAGGCGCGCCAATACCGGCAGCAAACCAAAGCGCGCCAGCAATGGTTGGAAGAGATGCAACATGATTATTCCGGTTTTGTCCAAGGAGTAAAAGAAGTATTAAAGGCGCGCGACCTTCTGCCCGGCATTCATGGCGCCATTGTTGAGCTCATTCGCGTGCCGGACCGCTATGAGACGGCGATTGAAACGGCGCTCGGCGGGGCGATGCAGCATATCGTCGTTGACAGCGAACAGGCGGCGCGGCAAGCGATTCACTATTTGAAAACGAACGGCTACGGGCGCGCGACGTTTTTGCCGCTTGACGTCATCCAAGCGCGCGCGCTTTCCGAACGGGAGCGGGCGGCGATTGACCGCCATCCGGCGTTTGTCGGCATCGCAAGCGAGCTCGTCGAATACGACCGCGCCTATAGGGCGGCGATCGCCCATTTGCTCGGCCATGTCATCGTGACAGCCGATTTAAAAGGCGCGAATGAGCTGGCCAAGCTTCTTCACTATCGCTATCGCCTCGTGACATTGGACGGTGATGTCGTCAGCCCTGGCGGGGCGATGACCGGCGGCGGGGCGGCGAAAAAGACCGCGTCGTTGCTAAGTCGAAACCGCGAGCTTGAGACGCTTTCGGCCAAACTGCAGGAAATGGATGAAACGATCGCTCGGCTTGAGCGGGCTGTTGCCGCAAAACGACACGAGCTGGCGGAGCAGGAAGCGCAGGCGGACGCGCTGCAAGAAGAGGTTGCGGCGCTTCGGGAGGCCCTGCAAAGACAAAAGGACGAGCAACGCGAGCTCGAATGGCAGAAAAAACGGATCGACGAGCGGCTTGCACTGTATGATGAAGAAAAGGCGAACGACGAGCGCGAAATGGCAGAGCTCAACCGCCGCCTCGGCGCCATTGACAGGCAGCTTGAGCAGCTTGCCGAGAAACTGCAGGCGATCGATGACGACATCAGCCGGCTGCAGGCGCAAAAACAGACGGAGCAAACGACGAAAGAGGCGCTCCAGGCAGCGATCACGGAGCAAAAAATCGCCTTGGCGGAAACGAAAGAGCGCGTGAAACATGCACGCCGGAAAGTGGAAGAATGGGAAGCGGAGCTTGCCGAAACGATCCGTGGGCTCAAAGAAGCAGAGCGCGAACGAGCCGCTTTGGATGCGGAAATGGAGGCGCCGGAATGGAACGAGGAAGAGATTGAGCAGCTGCGAGAGCAAAAGCTTGAGGACAAGCAAAAGACATTGGAGCTGATCGCGAGCCGTCGCGAACAGCGGCTCGATTTCCAACGCCGTCTTGAACATTTGGAACAGGAATGGAAAGAGACGAAGCGGCAGCATAAACAGCTCGCCGATGTCGTGAAAGACGAAGAAGTAAAGTTGAACCGGCTTGATGTGGAGCTTGAGAATTTGCTTGTCCGTCTGCGCGAAGAGTATGGGCTGTCGTTTGAAGCGGCTCGCTCCGCGTACCCGCTTGAGATCGGCGCCGATGAGGCGCGCAAGCGGGTGAAGCTGATCAAGCGCGCCATGGAGGAGCTCGGCACCGTCAACTTGGGGGCGATCGATGAATACGAACGAGTTTCCGAACGGCACCGCTTTTTAAGCGAGCAAAAAACCGATTTGGAAGAGGCGAAGGCGACGCTCCACCAAGTCATTGATGAAATGGACGATGAAATGAAAAAACGATTTTTCGCGACGTTTGAACAAATCCGCGCCCATTTTGGCGAGGTATTTGGCGAGCTGTTCGGCGGCGGGCGCGCCGATTTGCGGCTGACCGATCCGAACGACTTGCTTGAGACTGGGATCGACATCGTCGCTCAGCCTCCGGGGAAAAAGCTGCAACATTTAAGCTTGCTTTCCGGCGGCGAACGGGCGCTGACGGCGATCGCCCTCTTGTTTTCGATTTTAAAGGTGCGCCCGGTGCCGTTTTGCGTCCTTGATGAAGTCGAAGCGGCGCTTGATGAAGCGAACGTGCAGCGGTATGCCCAATATTTAAAACGGTTCAGCCGCGACACGCAGTTTATCGTCATCACCCATCGAAAAGGGACGATGGAAGAAGCGGACGTGCTGTACGGCGTCACGATGCAAGAATCGGGCGTCTCAAAGCTTGTTTCTGTCCGTTTGGAAGATTCGAAGGAGCTCGTGCGGTCATAATGGAAAGGAGGCGCTTTGGATGGGTTTTTTTCAAAAATGGAAAGAAAAATGGACAAAGCAAGCGGATGCCGTAACCGAAAAGTTTAAAGAAGGGCTGTCAAAAACGCGAAATTCGCTCGCCGGGAAAGTGAACGACCTCATCGCCCGTTATCGGAAAGTGGATGAAGAGTTTTTTGAAGAGCTTGAGGAAATTTTGATCGCCGCGGATGTGGGCGTCACGACCGTCATGGAACTTGTCGATGAGCTGAAAATGGAAGTGAAGCGCCGCAACATTCAAGACCCGGCGCAAATGCGCGACGTCATCGCCGAAAAGCTCGTTGACATTTACCGCGCCGGCGCCGATGACAAAGAACTTTCCGCTTTGAATATACAAGAAGGCGGGCTGACGGTCATTTTGTTCGTCGGTGTCAACGGCGTCGGCAAAACGACAACGATCGGCAAGCTCGCCCATAAGCTGAAATCGGAAGGGAAATCCGTCTTGTTGGCAGCTGGCGACACGTTCCGCGCCGGGGCGATCGAGCAGCTCGAAGCGTGGGGCGAGCGCGTTGGGGTCGACGTCATTAAGCAGGCGGCCGGCTCCGATCCAGCGGCGGTCATGTATGATGCGATTCAAGCGGCGAAAGCGCGCGGCGTTGACGTATTGTTATGCGACACGGCCGGGCGGCTGCAAAACAAAGTGAATTTAATGAAAGAGCTCGAAAAAGTGAAACGCGTCATCAGCCGCGAAATTCCGGGCGCTCCGCATGAAGTACTGCTTGTGTTGGATGCGACGACCGGGCAAAACGCGATGAGCCAAGCCAAGCTGTTTAAAGAAGCGACCGATGTGACCGGCATCGTGTTGACGAAGCTTGACGGCACGGCGAAAGGCGGCATCGTGCTTGCCATTCGCAACGAGATGGCCATCCCGGTGAAACTCGTCGGCCTCGGCGAGAAGATGGACGATTTGCAAGTGTTCGATCCAGAACAGTACGTCTACGGATTGTTTGCTGATTTGCTGGAATCATAAACAAGCCAACAGAGGGTGCTCCCAAAACAATGGAGCGCCCTTTGTTGTTACGTCCACGGGAGTGTAACCGATAAGCCCTTTGTTCGTTCCATCCCTTGACACCTTGCCGAAAAGACGGTACACTACATTTTTGTAAAGGTATTTTACTTAACAATGAGGGAGGGAGAGTCCGGTGCTGGAAAAAACGATGCGCATGAACTATTTATACGATTTTTACCAAGCGCTGTTGACGCCGAAACAGCGCAACTATATGGCGCTTTACTACTTGGACGACTACTCCCTCGGGGAAATTGCCGAACAATATGAGGTGAGCCGCCAGGCGGTGTACGATAACATCCGGCGTACAGAAGCGATGCTGGAGCAGTATGAAGAGAAGCTCGGGCTGCTGCGAAAATATGAACGGCGGCGGCAGATCATCGAGCGGCTGAAAGACTACATCAGCCGGCACTACGGTGCTGACGCCGAATTGGCGGCGCTAGTCCGCGAGCTTGACGAACTTGATTAAAAAAGGGGGTGGCCGCCATGGCGTTTGAAGGACTGTCTGAACGTTTGCAGCAGGTGATGAACCGCATCCGCGGCAAAGGGAAAGTCACCGAAGCGGATGTCAAAGAGATGATGCGCGAAGTGCGCCTTGCGCTTTTGGAAGCTGACGTCAACTTTAAAGTCGTCAAAGATTTCATCAGACAGGTGAGCGAGCGGGCTGTCGGGCAGGAAGTGATGAAAAGCTTAACGCCGGGCCAGCAAGTGATCAAAATCGTCAAGGAAGAGCTGACGGCGTTAATGGGCGGTGAGCAAAGCCAAATCGCTGTCGCGAAGAAACCGCCGACCGTTGTGATGATGGTCGGGTTGCAAGGGGCCGGGAAAACGACGACCACCGGGAAGCTGGCCAACTTGCTGCGCAAACGGCATAACCGGAAGCCGCTTCTGGTGGCTGCCGACGTTTACCGCCCGGCGGCGATCAAACAGCTTGAGACGCTTGGCAAGCAGCTCGACATGCCTGTCTTTTCGTTAGGCGAGCACGCCAATCCGGTTGAAATCGCGAAACAGGCGCTCGAGCGGGCGAAAGAAGAGCATTATGATTACGTGCTCATCGACACAGCCGGCCGCCTCCACATTGATGAAGCGCTCATGGATGAACTGAAGCAAATGAAAGAAGCGGTCAAGCCGGATGAAATTTTCCTCGTCGTTGACGCCATGACCGGGCAAGATGCCGTCAATGTCGCACAAAGCTTCCATGAGCAGCTCGGCATCACCGGGGTGATTTTGACGAAGCTGGACGGCGACACGCGCGGCGGGGCGGCGCTGTCGATTCGCGCCGTCACCGGAGCGCCGATCAAGTTTGCTGGGATGGGCGAAAAACTTGACGCTTTGGAGCCGTTCCATCCGGAGCGAATGGCGTCGCGCATTTTAGGCATGGGCGATGTCCTGACGCTCATCGAAAAAGCGCAGGCGGCCGTCGACGAAGAGAAGGCGAAGGAGCTCGAACAAAAAATGCGCACGGCCACCTTCACGCTTGACGACTTTGTGGAGCAGCTCGGCCAAGTGCGCAAGCTCGGACCGCTTGACGAACTGATTAAAATGCTGCCGGGCGCCAACAAAATCAAAGGGCTCGCCAACATCCAAGTCGATGAAAAGCAAATCGCCCGCGTTGAGGCGATCATCCGCTCGATGACGAAAGAAGAGAAAACGCATCCGGAAATCATCAACGCTAGCCGCAAAAAGCGGATCGCCAAAGGAAGCGGCACGACGGTGCAGGAAGTAAACCGGCTTTTGAAGCAATTTGACGAGATGAAAAAAATGATGAAAATGATGACGAATATGCCAAAAGGGAAAAAGAAAGGATTCCGTTTTCCATTTATGTAAATGAAGATCTGTTAAGCGAAAAACCTTTACAAACGGAAAAAGAATTGTTAATATACTATCTTGTGTGAACTCTATACGGAGGTGCGTACTGACTATGGCAGTAAAAATTCGTTTAAAACGCATGGGGACAAAGAAAAAACCATTCTATCGCATCGTGGTAGCTGATTCGCGCTCGCCGCGCGACGGTCGTTTTATCGAAACGATCGGCACGTACGATCCGGTCGCTGAGCCGGCGCAAGTGAAAATCGATGAGGAATTGGCGCTCAAATGGCTGCAAAACGGCGCCAAACCATCGGATACGGTGCGCAGCTTGCTGTCGAAGCAAGGCATTTTAGAGAAGTTCCATAACTTGAAATACGGCAAATAAGCGAGATGCACATGAAGCCGCTCATTGAAACGATCGTCAAGGCGCTTGTCGATCATCCGGAGGCGGTGGCGGTTGAACGCCGCGAAGAAGAGACGGCCGTCATCTATGAGCTGTCCGTGCATGAAGACGACACTGGCAAAGTGATCGGCAAACAAGGGCGGACGATCCAGGCGATTCGCACGGTCGTTGCCGCCGCCGCGGCCGGATCGCCAAAGCGGGTTGTTGTGCAAGTGAAAGACAAAGGGTGAGGATGTTCCTCTCCCTTTTTTGATATGATGCCAAAGGGCGCAAAAATGGCCCGGGTGCCGTTCATTCCGTGTCAAAAGGGGGAAGAGGATGAAGCTCATTCAAACGGTTGAGGTGCGGCAAATCGTCACCGAACGGAGCAAACAAGAGCTTGCCGCCGCGTTTTTGGCGCGCAAGCAGCAGCTCGAGCGCGAGTGCGACCAGCTTCGTTTTGAACAGAAACGAATGGAGAAAAGCGGAAACTATCCGCCCGCTTTAGTGAAACAATATTTTGCCAAAGAGATCGACGAGCGGATGGAGAAAATGAAACTGCTTGAGTTTCAGCTCGAACAATTACATATGCTACCGTTAGGGAGCGAATTGAAAGAGCGGGAAGTCGAGGCGCTCGTTGAGGTGAACGTCGGCGACCGTTGGGAAGAGGTGACAAAAACGCGCGCCATCATCATTGAAGACGGCGTCGTCAAAGAGATTCGCTAAGAAGGGATGAAAGCGATGGAACGATGGTTTAATGTCGGAAAAATTGTCAATACGCACGGCATTCGCGGCGAAGTGCGCGTCATTTCGCGCACCGACTTTCCTGAAGAACGGTATAAAAAAGGAAACAAGCTGTACATTTTCCGCGAACGGGACACGGAACCGATTGAAGTCACGGTGAAAAGCCACCGCGTCCATAAATCGTTTGACTTGTTGTCGTTTGAAGGCTATGACAGCATCAACGATGTGGAACGGTTTAAGGGAGCGATGCTGAAGGTGCCGGAAAGCCAGCTCGGCGAACTCGCGGAAGGGGAATATTATTTCCATGAGATCATCGGCTGCACTGTCGTGACAGAAGGCGGGGAGACCATTGGCGCGGTAAAGGAAATTTTGACTCCAGGGGCGAACGACGTCTGGGTCGTCCGGCGCGAAGACGGATCGGAAGCGCTCATTCCGTACATTGACGAGGTCGTTTTGCACGTCGATCCGGAGCGGAAAACGATCATCATCCGGCCGATGGAAGGGCTGCTCGAGTGATGCGGATCGATATTTTAACGTTGTTTCCCGGCATGTTTTCCGGGGTGTTGAGCGAGTCGATTTTAAAGAAGGCGCAAGAAAAAGGGGCCGTCGACATCCGCCTTATTGATTTTCGCGAGTTTGCCGACAACAAGCATAAAACGGTCGACGATTATCCGTATGGCGGCGGCGCCGGCATGGTGCTCAAGCCGCAGCCGATTTTTGACGCGGTGGAACACGTGACGGCTGGATCGCCTGGCGCCCGCATCATTTTGCTTTGCCCGCAAGGCGAGCGCTACACGCAAAAAAAGGCGGAAGAGCTGGCGAAAGAAACGCATTTGGTGCTCATTTGCGGCCATTACGAAGGGTATGACGAACGCATTCGCCAATATTTAGCAACCGATGAAATTTCGATCGGCGACTATATTTTAACAGGCGGGGAACTCGGCGCCATGGTCATTGTCGACAGCGTCGTCCGTCTTCTCCCCGGGGTGCTCGGCAATGAGGCGTCGCCGGTCGATGACTCGTTCAGCTCCGGGCTGCTTGAGTATCCGCAATACACAAGACCGGCCGATTTCCGTGGCATGAAAGTGCCGGATATTCTGCTTTCTGGCAACCATCAGCTCATCGCCGAGTGGCGCGAGAAGGAATCGCTCCGGCGCACGTTTTTGCGCCGTCCGGACTTGCTCGATGAATATCCGCTTACAGACAAGCAAAAGCAATGGCTGAAAGAGTGGGAAAAGGAGCGCGAATAGCTATTGCCTGAGTCAACAGTTTATGCTATCATGTCTTTTGTGTGACCTTAAGCGATTGGCTTGAGGATGGAAAACGATGTTCCGCTGCAATGAAGAGATCATTGGCATGAACATCTGTGGAAGGAGTGGATCATGATGCATCATTTAATCCAAGAGATTACGAAAGAACAACTGCGGACGGATTTGCCGGATTTCCGCCCGGGCGACACGGTGCGCGTTCATGTGAAAGTCGTCGAAGGCAACCGCGAACGCATCCAAGTGTTTGAAGGTGTCGTCATTAAACGGCGCGGAGCGGGCATCAGCGAAACGTTCACGGTCCGCAAAGTGTCCTATGGCGTCGGCGTTGAGCGCACATTCCCGGTGCATACGCCGAAAATCGCCAAGCTGGAAGTCATCCGCCGCGGGAAAGTCCGCCGCGCGAAATTGTACTACTTGCGCGAACTTCGCGGCAAAGCGGCGCGCATCAAGGAAAATACGAACGCAGCGCAATAATGGACAACGGTGGATCACAGCGGAAAAGGAGCTTGCTTTCAAGCTCCTTTTTTCACTACCGCCAATGATGATTACGGTAGTGATCCACGACTGCAAACTTTGATTTAGGTGGGTGGACAATGGAACAGAAAAAAAGCGAATGGCGTGAATGGATGAAAGCGATCGTCGTTGCCGTCTTGCTCGCCGGGGGCATCCGCTACTTTATTTTCGCTCCGATCATCGTCGACGGTTATTCGATGATGCCGACATTACATAACCATGAGCGGATGATCGTCAATAAACTGGCGTATAAAATCGGCATGCCGCACCGTTTCGATATCATTGTTTTTCACGCCGAAGAAGGGAGAGACTATATTAAGCGAGTCATCGGCCTGCCGGGCGACCGAATTGAATACAAAAATGATACGCTCTATATCAATGGCAAGCCGTATGAAGAGCCGTATTTGGACGAGTATAAAAAGCAGTTGTCCGACGGCGGTCCACTGACGGAATCGTTCACTTTGGAGGAACTGACCGGGCGAAGCACGGTGCCGCCGGGGCATTTGTTTGTCATGGGCGACAATCGCCGTTTCAGCAAAGACAGCCGCCATATCGGCTTCATTCCGATGTCCAAAGTCGTTGGCAAGGCGAATCTTGTGTATTGGCCGTTGGCTGACGCCCGGATTGTGAAATAAACGAGGCAGGTGATGCCAATGACAGTGATTCAATGGTTCCCCGGCCATATGGCGAAGGCCAAGCGGGAAGTGCAAGAAAAATTAAAGTTGATCGATGTAGCGTTTGAGCTGCTTGACGCCCGTGTGCCGATGTCCTCGCGCAACCCGATGATCGACGAGATTCTCGGACAAAAGCCGCGCCTCATTTTGCTCAATAAGGCTGATATGGCCGATGAGGCGGTGACCGAACAGTGGATCCGCTATTTCCACGATCAAGGGCGGCTGGCTTTGCCCATCGATGCTCAAAGCGGAACAGGAGTCCGGCAAATCGCGGCGGCAGCGAAAGAGATGGTGAAAGACAAATTCGAGAAAATGCGGGCGAAAGGGATTAAAAACCCGCGCCCGGTTCGGGCGCTCATCGTCGGCATCCCGAACGTCGGCAAGTCGACGCTGATCAACCGGCTCGCCGGCCGCCATATCGCGAAAACCGGCGACAAGCCGGGGGTGACAAAAGCGCAGCAATGGATCAAAGTGGGCAAAGAAATGGAGCTGCTTGATACCCCAGGCATCCTATGGCCGAAATTTGAGGATGAGGACGTGGGCTACAAGTTGGCGGTGACCGGCGCCATTAAGGACGAAATTTTAAACTTGCAGGATGTCGCCGTCTATGCGCTCCGCTTTTTGTCGACTCACTATCCCAACCGGCTTGCGGAGCGCTACGGCCTTGATGACATTCCTGATGACATCGTCGCCTTGTTTGACACCATCGGAAGGCGGCGCGGCTGCTTGACGTCAGGCGGCGCTGTTGACTACGATAAAGTGGCTGACATCGTTTTGTATGACATCCGCACGGAAAAATTAGGCCGCTTAAGCTTTGAAACGCCCGCTTCACGGACGTAGCGCGTCCGGCGGGCGTTTTTTGCCGGCGGTGCTTTACGGTCGGCCAAACAGAGCCGATAGTAATAAGTAGAAGAGGGAGAGGAGCATGAAGCGGTATACGGTGAAAGACATTGAAGCGCTGCTTCCGAAGCTTGGCGCGGACGACCCGCGCTGGGAGATGCTGCGGCAGGATGAGCGAAAAAGCGTGCAGGCGCTTCTTGCCCGTTTTGAAAGGCAGAAAGCGCGCCGGCACGCCATCGAGCAGCGGTGGGAAGAACTAATGCGTTATGAGAGGGAACTATACGCCGCTGGCGTTAGACGGATCGCCGGCATTGATGAGGCCGGGCGCGGCCCGCTGGCCGGCCCGGTCGTCGCCGCCGCGGTCATCTTGCCGAAAGACGCCTATTTGCCGGGGCTTGACGA
Organism: Geobacillus sp. G4; assembly: GCF_040327975.1. Taxonomy (NCBI): domain Bacteria; kingdom Bacillati; phylum Bacillota; class Bacilli; order Caryophanales; family Anoxybacillaceae; genus Geobacillus; species Geobacillus sp. G4. The sequence goes on along the minus strand of NZ_JBEPJY010000001.1, from coordinate 188,930 downwards.
CTCGAAGCGGCTGACGCCGGAAAAGCGCGAGGCATTGTTTGCGCAAATTGAAGCGTGCGCCGTCGCCATCGGCATCGGCATCGTCAGCGCGGCGGAGATCGATGAAAGGAATATTTACGAAGCGACAAGGCAAGCGATGGCGAAAGCGGTGAACGCCCTTTCCCCGCCGCCTGAACATTTGCTTGTTGATGCGATGGCGGTGCCGTGCCCACTGCCGCAACAGCGCCTCATAAAAGGAGACGCCAACAGCGCTTCAATCGCCGCTGCGTCGGTCATCGCCAAAGTGACGCGCGACCGGTGGATGAAAGAACTGGATCGCCGCTATCCACAATACGGGTTCGCGCGCCATATGGGCTACGGAACGCCGGAACATTTCGAGGCGATCCGCCGCTACGGCGTTACGCCTGAGCACCGTCGTTCGTTCGCACCGGTGAGGGAGGTGCTGAAGGCGAGCGAGCAGCTCTAGAAGAAGGGATGGGACGAAATGGTCGAGCGCATGGAGCGGACAATGCCAACGACCGCTGTCCGCGACGCGACATCCAGCCGGCGGTTTCAGCCGGGGCAGGCCGTCGTCGGCCGAGTGGAGCGGGTCGAGGAGATGGAAACCGGGGAGCGGGCGGCGCTCGTCCGCGCTGGCGGACAGCTTGTGCGCGCCCGTTTGGAGGCGCCGCTTGCCGTCGGACGTTTGTATTTGTTTGAAATTCACGAACGACAAGGAACAATTTATTGGAAAGCCATTCCCCTTTCCGAACCGGCGTCTGCTCCGTCAGGTGAAGAGGCGGTGCGCCGGTGGCAAAAAGCGTGGAAACTGCCGGATGCGGCGCTGCCGGTGCTCCGCCAAGCGCTGAAAGCTGGCGCGGCTGCAACGAAAGAGGAAATTGCCGCACTGACTGAAGCGGTGAAAGAGACCGGCCAGCCGGACGCGGCCGAAGACGTGCTCGCCCATTTGTTTCGCCGCCGGCTGCCGTTCTCTTCAGCCGTGTTTCGCGCGCTATGGGCAGCCAAAACCGGGGTGCCGCTCGCTGAGGGGTTGGGGAAACTGAAAGCGGCCATTGCCTCCCTTTCCGCCCATCCGGCGGCGCTTAAGCTCAGCCGGGCGATGGAGAAGTTTCTTTCACCGCCGCTGTCCGCTTACGAGGCGGCCGTGCGTTTGTTGCTGTCAGGGGAGGAAGAGGCCGAAACGGCCCGCGCGCTTCTTGCCCGCCTTGGGCTCGCCCCGTTGCCGGAGGACCGCCGCTTGGCGCTTCGGGAGGCGGTGCAATGCCGCCGGTTTGCCGATATCATTCGGCAGCTCGGCTTGACGGACGAGGAGGCGTTTTTGGAACGGTGGGCCGCTCTTGATGCTGCCTATCAAAGCGGAGCGCTGCCCGCCGCGGAAGCGAAGTTGTGGGCGGCCGCTCGAGCGACGAGAGATCCGGCGCTGTCGCTGTTTTGCTGGCTGAGGCGAGCGGCCGTGCGGCTTGGGCTTGAGGACGAGGCGGCGCTCGTCCGTGTTGGGAAAATCGAGGATTTGCCTTCCGCCCCGTCGTTGAAACGGCTGCTTCTTCGCTTTCTTCATGAATCGGGGAGCGAAGGGGCCAAGAGGGCGGCCGAAGCGATTCTCGACCAGCTCGATGGCATGGCCATCGCTGCTGGCGGCGATGGGCTCATTGAGCACGTATGGATTTCGTTTCCATTGCCGCTTGGCGGCCGCAGCAGCGATTTTGCTGTGTGCTGGCAAGGAAGGAGGAAACAAGGCGGGCCGCTTGATGCCGATTACAACCGCATTGTTTGTTGCCTGACGCTTGAAGAGCTGGGAGAGGTGATCGTTGATATGCGCGTGCAACGACGGATCGTCCACATCTCCATTTTTCACGATGATCCGCGGTTGGCGGTTGCTGCCGCTCGGATGGCTCCGCTTGTCAAAGAGCGGTTTCAGGCGCACGGCTATGCGCTTTCAGGCATTGATGTAAAGGCAACGCGTTCCGCCCCTCCTCCGCCTTCCGTTTTTCTGTTTGCCGACAGTTGCAGCGAGGTGGATTGCCAAGCATGAACGAGGAGCGGAAAAAAGCAGTCGCCTTGTCTTACGATGCGGCACTTGACGCAGCTCCGATCGTCAAGGCGAAAGGGGTTGGCAAGGTCGCCGAAGCGATCATCGCCGCCGCCCGGCAGCACGGCGTGCCGATTCGCCAAGATCCGACGCTTGTTGAGCTGCTGGGGAAAGTGGAGATCAACGAAATGATCCCGGAGGAGCTGTACGCCTTAGTGGCTGAATTGTTCGCGTTTTTGTATCAGCTTGATCAGGAAGCGAAAGGAGAAAGAGCGGGGAAGGGGTAATTTTCCTATTCCCCGCTTTCTTAATTTTGCGGCGAAACGGTGGACAAGCGCGAAATGTTAGGTATAAAATGAAAGCGCTAAGACTTTTTTGATTTTATACATAGGAGGTTGGCGCATGAACATTCATGAATACCAAGCAAAAGAAATTTTGCGAAGCTATGGTGTGAGCGTGCCGAACGGCCGCGTCGCGTTCACGGTGGATGAAGCGGTCGAAGCGGCGAAAGAGCTCGGCGCGCCGGTGTGTGTCGTCAAAGCGCAAATTCATGCCGGCGGGCGCGGCAAAGCGGGCGGGGTGAAAGTGGCAAAAAGCCTCGAGGAAGTCCGTACATACGCCAGCGAATTGCTCGGCAAAGTGCTCGTCACCCATCAAACCGGCCCGGAAGGAAAAGAAGTGAAACGGCTGTTGATTGAAGAAGGGTGCGACATCCAAAAAGAATACTACATCGGCCTTGTCGTCGACCGCGCCACCTCGCGCGTCGTGTTAATGGGGTCGGAAGAAGGCGGAACGGAAATCGAAGAAGTGGCGGCGAAAACGCCGGAGAAAATTTTTAAAGAATACATCGATCCAGCCGTCGGGCTCCAAGCGTTCCAAGCGCGCCGATTGGCTTTCAACATCAACATTCCGAAGCATCTCGTCAACCAAGCGGTCAAATTTATGATGGGCTTGTACCAAGTGTTTGTCGATAAAGACTGCTCGATCGCCGAAATCAACCCGCTTGTCGTCACCGGCGACGGCAAAGTGATGGCGCTTGATGCGAAGCTGAATTTCGATTCAAACGCCTTATACCGCCATCCGGACATCCTTGAATACCGCGACTTGGATGAAGAAGACCCGAAAGAAGTCGAAGCGTCGAAATACGACTTGAACTACATCGCTCTTGACGGCAACATCGGCTGCATGGTCAACGGCGCCGGCTTGGCGATGGCGACAATGGACATCATCAAATATTACGGAGGCGAGCCGGCCAACTTCCTCGATGTCGGCGGCGGCGCCAGCGAGGAAAAAGTAAGGGAAGCGTTCAAAATCATTTTGTCCGACCCGAACGTCAAAGGCATTTTCGTCAACATTTTCGGCGGCATTATGAAATGCGATGTCATCGCGAGCGGCATCGTCGCGGCGACGAAGCAAGTCGGTTTGACGCTTCCGCTTGTCGTCCGGCTTGAAGGAACGAACGTTGAGCTTGGGAAAAAGATTTTGCAAGAGTCAGGCTTAAACATTATTGCGGCCGAATCGATGGCGGACGGAGCACAAAAAATCGTCGAGCTAGTACGTTAAGAAAGCGAGGGAGACACGTGAGCGTTTTTGTCAATAAAGACACGAAAGTGATCGTGCAAGGGATTACCGGTTCGCAAGGGCTGTTCCATACAAAGCAGATGATCGAGTACGGGACGAACATCGTCGGCGGCGTCACGCCGGGCAAAGGCGGCACGGAAGTCGAAGGCGTGCCGGTGTTTGACACTGTTTCGGAAGCGGTCGAAAGAACGGGAGCGAACGCCTCGGTCATTTACGTTCCGCCGGCCTTCGCTGCGGATGCCATCATGGAAGCGGTCGACGCGGGACTCGACCTTGTCGTTTGCATCACCGAAGGCATTCCGGTGCTTGATATGGTGAAAGTGAAACGGTACATGGAGGGCAAAAAGACGCGCCTCATCGGCCCGAACTGCCCGGGCGTCATTACGCCGGAAGAGTGCAAAATCGGCATTATGCCGGGCTATATCCATAAAAAAGGACATGTCGGCATTGTTTCCCGTTCCGGCACGCTGACGTACGAAGCCGTTCACCAACTGACGCAAGCCGGCATCGGCCAGTCGACGGCGGTCGGCATCGGCGGCGACCCGGTCAACGGCACAAACTTCATCGATGTGTTGAAGGCGTTTAATGAAGACGAAGAAACGTACGCGGTCATTATGATCGGCGAAATCGGCGGCACGGCGGAAGAAGAAGCGGCCGAATGGGTGAAAGCGAACATGACGAAACCGGTCGTCGGCTTTATCGGCGGGCAAACGGCGCCTCCGGGCAAACGGATGGGCCATGCCGGCGCGATCATTTCCGGCGGCAAAGGCACGGCCGCAGAGAAAATCAAAAAAATGACCGAATGCGGCATTAAAGTGGCGGAAACGCCGGCCGTCATCGGCGAAACGCTCATTTCTGTGCTGAAAGAACGCGGCTTGTACGAAAAATGCAAAACGCACTAATGGTTTGGCCCCGCACGTCCTCGTGCGGGGTGTTGCATATCATGCTATAGATGCAATTTGAAGCTTTACCATTTGCCGCTTTTACAGAGCAATTGGATCGACTGTCGGGCGACCGAACAACGCTGCTTAAAGACCCATGTATGGGTCTGTGAAGCGGGTGGCTGTTCGATCTTCCGTCACGCCAAGGCGTGACGAGGAAGCCTGCGGCTTGCCTCCGACAGTCGAAAAAATAGACAGGCGGCTTTTCCGTCAAGGATATGTTAAACGTTTTCGTTGCACCTATAGATCCATGTTGAAGGTGAAAAAAGAAAGGGGAGCAGTATGTACGATACGGTCCGCGACCGACTTATCCATCTCCATCATTGCCGCGGGGCGGGATGGAAGACGATTCATTCCTTGCTTAAGGCTGATCCGACGCTCACCGCTCCATTTTCTCTGCCTCCTCATGATCTCCGCCCGCTCGTTCCGCTTTCCGACGCTCAATGGACCGCTTTTTTTCATGATTTGCATTCCATCGATGTGCAACGTGTGATAAAAACATATAAGGGCCGGTGCATTCGTGTGATCACTGTATTTGATTCCGACTATCCACCGCTGCTTAAATATATATACGCCCCGCCGTGGGTGCTGTATGCAAAGGGGGACTCCGCTTTGCTTCAGGAGCGGAAACTGATCAGCATCGTTGGCACGAGGCGGCCGACGAAGGAAGGAATCGAAGCGTTGAACAAATTGGTGCCGCCGCTTGTTGCCGCCGGCTTTACGATCGTCAGCGGGCTCGCGTTTGGGATTGACGTGTGCGCCCACCAACTCGCCGTCCAGCATGGCGGGTCGACGATCGCCGTCATCGCCGGTGGGCTGGACCACATTTATCCGAAAGAACATCGACCGTTCGCCACCCGGCTGATGAACGAACAGTTGGTCATCGCTGAGCATCCGCCGGCAACGCGCCCACAGGCATGGCAGTTTCCCGCGCGCAATCGCATCATCAGCGGGCTGTCGCTCGGCACGCTTGTCGTGCAGGCGAAGCGAAAAAGCGGTTCGCTCATTACCGCCGCGTATGCGCTTGAGCAAGGGCGGGAAGTGTTCGCCGTCCCCGGCCCGATCGGTTTGGCGGAATCCGCCGGGCCGAATACGCTCATTCAGCACGGGGCAAAACTAGTGCAAGAAGCGGCGGACATTTTGGATGAATTCCCGTACGTGTAATGCACATGTTTGACAAATGCGGCAATAATCATTAATAATAATGAAGATTTCAATTTACCTCCTAGGGGTGGAAGATGGATGTCAGACTACTTAGTTATCGTCGAATCGCCAACGAAAGCGAAGACGATCGAACGATACTTGGGAAAAAAATATACAGTCAAAGCGTCGATGGGCCACGTCCGCGATTTGCCAAAAAGCCAAATGGGCGTTGATATAGACCACGGCTACGAGCCGAAATACATTACGATCCGCGGCAAAGGCCAGGTGATCAAAGAGTTGAAAACGGCGGCGAAAAAAGCGAAAAAAGTGTTTCTTGCCGCCGACCCCGATCGCGAAGGAGAGGCGATCGCCTGGCATTTGGCCCACATGCTCGATCTGGACATTCACTCTGATTGCCGCGTTGTCTTTCATGAGATCACGAAGGATGCTATTCAGCAATCGTTTCAGCAGCCGCGCGCGATCAATATGAATCTTGTTGACGCCCAGCAGGCGCGGCGCGTGCTCGACCGCCTCGTCGGCTATAACATCAGCCCGCTCTTATGGAAAAAGGTGAAAAAAGGATTAAGCGCCGGCCGCGTCCAATCGGTGGCGCTGCGCCTCATCATCGATCGGGAACGAGAAATTCGCGAGTTTCAGCCGGAAGAATATTGGACGATTCAAGCGACGTTTCAAAAAGAAGGAGAGACGTTTGCCGCCTCGTTTTACAGTATTGACGGACAAAAGCGCGATTTAAAGACGGAGGCGGATGTGAAAGCCGTGCTGGCCCGCTTAAACGGAACGGCATTTGCGGTGAAAACGGTGACAAAACGAGAGCGCAAGCGCAGCCCCGTGCCGCCGTTTACGACGTCGTCGCTTCAGCAGGAAGCGGCGCGCAAACTGAATTTCCGGACGAAAAAGACGATGATGATCGCCCAGCAGCTGTACGAAGGAATCGATCTTGGCAGCGAAGGGACGGTCGGTTTGATCACGTATATGCGCACCGATTCAACGCGCGTCGCCGAGACGGCGCAGCAAGAGGCGGCGGCATATATCGAGGCGACGTTCGGCGCTATGTATGTCAACCAGGAAAAGCGGAAAGAGAAGAAAAGCACGAACGCCCAAGACGCCCACGAAGCGATCCGCCCGACATCGGCATTTCGCGATCCGGACAAAGTGAAACCGTATTTGACGCGCGACCAGTTTCGGTTGTATAAACTCATTTGGGAACGGTTCATCGCCAGTCAAATGGCGGCCGCCGTGCTTGACACCATGAGCGTCGAGTTGGAAAACAACGGTGTCGTGTTCCGCGCCAGCGGCTCGAAGGTGAAATTTCCAGGGTTTATGAAAGTGTATATTGAAGGAACGGACGATCAAACGGAAGAGCAGGACCGTATCCTCCCGAATTTGGAAGAAGAGGAAACGGTTGAGAGCGAAACGATCGAATCGAAGCAGCACTTTACTCAGCCGCCGCCGCGCTACACGGAAGCCCGCCTCGTCAAAACGTTGGAGGAACTCGGCATCGGCCGCCCGTCGACGTATGCCCCGACGCTTGATACGATCCAAAAACGCAACTATGTCGTCCTTGAGAACAAGCGGTTTGTCCCGACCGAGCTCGGCGAAATCGTTGTAGAGCTGATGCTCGAATTTTTCCCGGAAATTATCGATGTCGAGTTTACGGCGAAAATGGAAAAAGAATTGGACGAAATTGAAGAAGGGAAAGTGGAATGGATCAAAGTCGTCGACGAGTTTTACCGCGAATTTGAAAAACGGTTGAAAGTGGCGGAAAAAGAAATGCGCGCAGTTGAGATTAAGGATGAGCCGGCCGGCATTGACTGCGAGGTGTGCGGCAGTCCGATGGTGTACAAAATGGGCCGTTTCGGCAAGTTTATCGCCTGCTCGAATTTTCCGGAATGCCGCCATACGAAGCCGATTGTCAAAGAAATCGGCGTCAAGTGCCCGAAATGCCGCGAGGGCAACATCGTCGAGCGCAGCACGAAAAGAAAGCGGGTGTTTTACGGCTGCGACCGTTTCCCGGATTGCGACTTCGTCTCGTGGGATAAACCGCTCGCCCGCCCGTGTCCGAAATGCGCGGGGCTGCTTGTGGAGAAAGTGCTGAAAAAAGGTGTGCAAGTGCAATGCACGGCGTGCGACTATGAAGAGCGGCTAGAAGCTTGAATAGGCATCGGATACAATTCAGAATTTTATAAAAAAACAGTTGCATTCATGCGGATGAATATGGTACGATGTAGTAGCCGTTGCGGGGTGAGGCGATGGAGAATTCGAAACTTGCGTTACAATTATTCATGGAATATTTACAAATCGAGAAAAATTATTCACAATATACTATTGTGTGTTACCGGCGTGACATTGAGCAGTTTTTCCGGTTTATGGATGAGGAAGGAATCGGCGCGCTCAATGAAGTGTCCTACAGCGACGTTCGTTTATATTTGACGAAACTATACGAGCAACAGTTGGCCAGCCGTTCGGTCGCCCGCAAAATTTCGAGTCTGCGCAGCTTTTACAAGTTTTTGTTGCGCGAAGGGCGGGCGGCCGAAAACCCGTTTGCGCTCGCGACACTGCCGAAAAAAGAGCAAAAAATTCCTAATTTTTTATACCCAAAAGAATTAGAAGCATTGTTTCTTGTCAATGATGAAAATACGGCCCTAGGCCAGCGCAATGCGGCGCTGCTTGAGTTGTTGTACGCGACTGGCGCTCGGGTTAGTGAATGTTGTCACATACAGCTGTCTGATGTCGATTTTGTTGCGGAAACCGTGCTCATTCACGGCAAAGGAAACAAGCAGCGCTACGTTCCGTTCGGCCGTCCGGCCCGCGAAGCGCTTGAACGGTATATCCATAGGGGCCGACGCGAACTGACAAGAAAGCTGCCGGCGGACCACCGCTATTTATTTGTCAACGCCCGAGGCAATCCGCTCACGCCTCGGGGAGTGCGCCATATTTTGGATCGGATTGTCGAAGCCGCTGCGCTGACGCAAAACATCAGCCCGCACGTGCTTCGGCATACGTTTGCGACTCATTTGCTCAACGAAGGGGCCGATCTCCGTTCGGTGCAGGAACTGCTCGGTCATGCGCATTTGTCATCGACGCAAGTGTATACACATGTAACGAAAGACCGGCTGCGGCATATTTATTTGCAGGCGCATCCGCGGGCGTAACCCGCAGGCAAGGAGGGGAAATGATGGGAGCCTTTCATGCGACGACAATTTTTGCCATCCGCCATAACGGCGCATCCGCCATGGCTGGAGACGGCCAAGTGACGTTCGGCAATGCGGTCGTCATGAAGCATACAGCGAAAAAAGTGCGGCGGCTGTTCCAAGGAAACGTGCTCGCCGGTTTTGCCGGCTCCGTCGCTGACGCGTTTACGCTGTTTGAAATGTTTGAAGGCAAGCTCGAACAATGGAATGGCAACTTGCCGCGCGCGGCGGTTGAGCTGGCGAAAGAGTGGCGGAGCGATAAAGTGTTGCGCCGCCTCGAGGCGATGCTCATTGTTATGGACAAACAGCATTTGTTGCTTGTCTCCGGCACGGGCGAAGTGATTGAGCCGGATGATGGCATGCTTGCCATCGGCTCGGGCGGTCAGTATGCGTTGGCTGCTGGGCGTGCGTTGAAGAAGTACGCCGGCGGCTCGATGACCGCGAAAGAGATTGCCAAGGCGGCGCTCGAGATCGCTGCTGACATTTGCGTTTATACGAACGGCCATATTATTGTCGAAGAGCTGTAAAAAGGAGGAGGCCGATGATGGCGGAAACGTTGACTCCACGGCAGATTGTCGAAAAGCTCGATCAGTTCATCGTCGGGCAAAAAGAGGCAAAAAAGGCGGTGGCGATCGCGCTTCGCAACCGGTACCGCCGCAGTTTGCTCGATGAAAAATTGCGCGATGAAGTGATGCCGAAAAACATTTTAATGATCGGCCCGACCGGGGTCGGGAAGACCGAGATCGCCCGCCGGCTCGCCAAACTCGTCGGCGCCCCGTTCATCAAAGTCGAAGCGACGAAATTCACCGAAGTCGGTTATGTCGGGCGCGACGTCGAATCGATGGTGCGCGATTTGGTGGAAACGTCAGTTAGGCTCGTGAAAGAACGAAAAATGAACGAAGTGAAAGACAGGGCTGAACAGCAGGCGAACAAGCGGCTTGTTGAACTGCTTGTTCCGGGCAAGCCAAAGCAGACAATCAAAAATCCGCTTGAGCTGCTGTTTGGCGGCCAAGGAGCCCAAGCGGACAACAGCTACAGCCATGAGGATGAACAGGTGGAACAAAAGCGGCGCCAAGTTGCTTGGCAGTTGGCAAACGGGCAGTTGGAGAACGAGATGGTGACGATTGAAATCGAGGAACAGACGCCGTTATGGTTTGACTTTTTGCAAGGGGCAGGCATTGAGCAGATGGGGATGAACATGCAGGACGCCTTGAGCAGCCTCATGCCGAAGCGGCGCAAAAAGCGGCGTCTCAAAGTGAGTGAAGCGCGCAAAGTGCTCATCAACGAGGAAGCGCAAAAGCTGATCGACATGGATGAAGTGACGCAAGAGGCCGTCCGCCTGGCTGAACAGTCCGGCATCATTTTTATCGATGAAATCGACAAAATCGCCCGCAGCGGAGCGGTGTCCGGCTCGGCCGACGTCTCGCGCGAAGGGGTGCAGCGCGACATTTTGCCAATTGTCGAAGGGTCGACCGTCATGACGAAGTACGGACCGGTGAAAACAGACCATATTTTATTCATCGCCGCCGGCGCGTTCCATATGGCGAAACCGTCGGATTTGATCCCTGAGCTGCAAGGCCGTTTCCCGATCCGCGTCGAACTTGCGAAACTTTCGGTCGACGATTTCGTAAGAATATTAGTCGAGCCGAATAACGCGCTCATTAAACAATATCAAGCTCTTTTGGCAACAGAAGGTATAAGTCTTGAATTTTCTGACGATGCTATTCGTAAGATTGCCGAGGTGGCGTTTGAAGTAAACCAGACGACCGACAACATCGGTGCGCGCCGGTTGCACACGATTTTGGAAAAACTGCTGGAAGACTTGCTGTTTGAGGCGCCGGACATCGGAATCGACAAGGTCGTCATCACACCGCAATATGTCGAGCAAAAACTCGGCAGCATCGTCAAAAACAAAGATTTAAGCGAGTTTATTTTATGAGGAGGAGATGAAATCAATGAACTTGCTAGAGAAAACGCGGAAAATCAACGCCATGCTGCAGAAGGCAGCCGGGCGGCCGGTCAATTTCAAAGAGATGGCGGAAACGCTTTGCGATGTCATTGAAGCGAACGTGTTCGTCGTCAGCCGCCGCGGCAAACTGCTTGGCTTCGCCATTAAACAGTCGATTGAAAACGAACGGATGAAACGGATGCTTGAGGAGCGCCAGTTTCCGGAAGAATACACGAAAAACTTGTTCAACATTACGGAAACGTCCCCTAATATCGATATTAATAGCGAATATACGGCGTTTCCAGTGGAAAATCGTGACTTGTTCAAAACCGGTTTGACGACGATCGTTCCGATCAACGGCGGAGGCGAACGGCTCGGCACGCTTATTTTGTCGCGCCTTGATCGCGAGTTTGATAACGATGACCTGATTTTGGCCGAGTATGGCGCAACGGTCGTCGGCATGGAAATTTTGCGTGAAAAAGCGGAAGAAATCGAAGAGGAAGCGCGCAGCAAGGCGGTCGTGCAAATGGCGATCAGCTCGCTTTCTTACAGCGAACTTGAGGCGATTGAACATATTTTTGAAGAGCTTGACGGAACGGAAGGGCTGCTTGTCGCCAGCAAAATCGCCGACCGCGTCGGCATCACCCGTTCGGTGATCGTCAACGCCCTGCGCAAGCTTGAAAGCGCCGGCGTCATCGAATCGCGCTCGCTCGGCATGAAAGGAACGTACATTAAAGTATTGAATGACAAGTTTTTAAGCGAACTGGAAAAATTGAAATCAAGCTGAACGGCATAGCTGCCTAAGCCCGCTGGGTATTTTGGCCCGGCGGGTTTTTTGTTGTTGACAAACATCTTTGGCATCGTTTTTCTGTCATGGCATCTTCGAAAAATAGTACCAAGTTCCGTCTATACATTAGGTTTTCTTTCCCGTAAAATGAAAATTAGCAGAAATTGTCGAAAAATAGGAGGAAAGAGGGGATTCCATTGGCGCTCTTTTCAGCGACGATCGGTTGGCTTGAACAAGGGCTTCGCTACGCTGCGCTTCGCCAACAGGCGATCGCCGACAACATCGCCAACGCCGATACGCCGGGCTATAAGGCGAAAGATGTGCGCTTTCAGGCTGAATTGGAACGGGCGTTTCGGCTTGAGGCCAAACGGACGAATCCGAAGCATTTTTCGTTTCCAAACGAACAAAATGGAAAAATCATCGTGACGACGGACACAACGGTGAGTTACAATCATAATGGAAACAGTGTCGATATCGATCAAGAAATGTCAAAACTAGCAGAAAACCAAATTTATTACAATGCCTTAATCGAGCGGCTCAACGGCAAATTTACAACGTTGAAAACAGTGATTAAAGGAGGGAAATAACGGGTGTCTTTGTTTCAAAGTCTAAACATTTCGGCTTCGGCGTTGACCGCCCAACGGTTGCGCATGGACGTGATTGCCTCCAACATCGCTAACGTCGATACGACGCGCGCCCGCCTTGTCAACGGCGAATGGGAGCCGTACCGCCGCAAAATGGTCATCATCGAACCGCGCAGCGGGTCGTTTTCGGGCTATTTGCAGGCTGCGCTCGGCCGTGCCGACGCGGTGGACGGCGGAGTGCGGGTGCGCGAAATTGTCGATGATCCGGCGCCGTTTAAACTCGTCTACGACCCGAATCACCCGGATGCGGGCGCCGACGGCTATGTGCGTCTGCCAAACGTCGACCCGCTGAAAGAAATGGTGGACTTGATCGGGGCGACGCGTTCGTATGAGGCGAACGTTACGGTGTTGAATGCTTCAAAAGGAATGCTCATGAAGGCGCTCGAGATCGGGAAATAGCATGCGAGGGGGATAAACGATGATTGATGGAGCAAGCCGCATTGGGCTGACGATGTCTTCCGCCGTTTCGCCCCCAGCGAAGCCGGCTGAGGCGCAAAAGCAATTCGCCGCATTTTTCAAAGAGGCGCTCAACCGCGTGAACGAAGCGCAAATTCAAGCCGATGCGCTGACGGAAAAGCTCGTTCGCGGGGAGAACGTTCAGTTGCATGATGTGATGATCGCCGCGCAAAAAGCGAGCATCACGTTGCAGCTGACGCTGGAGATCCGCAACAAAGCGATCGAGGCGTATCAAGAAATGATGCGCATGCCATTGTAGCAGCAATGAATCGCAATACATACGGAAGCCGCCGCCATTGTTGCGCTATGGCGGCAGGTATTGGATCATCGGGGGAATTGTATGAGAAGGAAATGGAAAGAGTGGTGGAGCCGCGCTCGCGCGTTTTGGCAGGAACGGACAAAAAAACAGAAATGGCTCGTGCTCACTGCGGCAGCGGCCGTGCTTTTGGCCGTTGGCGTCGGCGTCTTTTTCGCCACAAGGACGGAAATGGTGCCCCTCTACAGCAATTTGTCGCCGCAAGAAGCGGGGCAAATTAAAGCAACGCTTGACCAGCGCGGCGTTCCGGCCGAAGTGGCGGACGGCGGGACGACGATTAAAGTGCCGAAAGAGCAAGTGGACGCGCTGAAAGTCGAGCTCGCTGCTGAAGGCATCCCGAACAGTGGAGTCATTGACTATTCATTTTTCGGCCAAAACGCGAGCTTCGGCATGACGGATAACGAGTTCAATATGGTGAAGCTGAAGGCGATGCAAACGGAGCTCGCCAACTTGATCAAGACGATCGACGGCGTCGAGGACGCCAAAGTCATGATCAACCTTCCGCAGCCGAGCGTATTCGTTTCCGATGAGAAAGGGGAAGCCTCGGCTTCGATCGTGCTGAAGACGAAGCCGGGCTATCAATTCAGCGACGAGCAAATCAAAGCGCTCTATCATCTCGTCGCCAAAAGTGTTCCGAATCTCTCTACAGATAATATCGTCATTATGAATCAGTTTTTTGAGTATTACGATTTAAAAAACGACGGCGAAAATTCGACAGGAACGACATTCGCCTCGCAGCAGCAAATCAAAAAGCAGATCGAGCGCGACATTCAACGCCAAGTGCAGCAACTGCTCGGCACGATGATGGGGCAGGATAAAGTCGTCGTTTCCGTGACGGCCGACATTGACTTTACGCAAGAAAAGCGGGAAGAAAACTTAGTCGCCCCGGTTGATGAGAAAAATAATGAGGGCATTGCCGTCAGCGTTCAGCGCATTAAAGAGACGTACTCCGGGAGCGGTGCGCCGCCCGGAGGCGCCGCTGGAACGGGCGCGAACGAAGTGCCGGGCTACCAAAACGCAAACGGCGCAACAAACGGCAACTATGAACGAACCGAAGAGACGATCAACAATGAGGTAAACAAAATCAAAAAGCAAATCGTCGAAAGTCCATATAAAATCCGCGACCTAGGCATCCAAGTGATGGTCGAGCCGCCTGACCCTAATGATCCGAACTCGCTGCCGCCCGAGACGGTCAATGATATTCAAAAACTGCTAGGAACGATCGTTCGGACGTCAATTGACAAAAGCGAGGCGCAAACGCTCACTGATCAAGACATCAACAACCGCATCGTCGTTTCGGTGCAAAAATTCAACGGCAAGCCGACATTCACCGAATCAATGCCGGATCGGCCGGCGTGGTGGTGGTATGCGGCCGGTGCAGGAGCGCTGTTGCTCGTTGCCTTGCTGTTGTTCCTCTGGTTGCGCCGCCGCCGTGAAGACGAGGAAGAGGAAGAAGAACACTTGTTCACTCCGCCGCTTTCGACGGAGCCGGATTTGCCGGAGCCGCCGGAGACGGAGGCAGCGTTGCGCCGTCGACAGCTTGAGCGGCTGGCGAAAGAAAAGCCGGATGAGTTTGCAAAACTATTAAAAACGTGGCTATCGGAAGAGTAGGGGGAACGGCGTATGGCAAAGCGCGAACGAAAAGGCGGGCTGTCGGGCAGGCAAAAAGCAGCCATCCTGCTTATTTCCCTCGGCCCGGATGTGTCGGCCTCTGTCTATAAACATTTATCCGAGGAAGAGATTGAGAAGCTGACGCTAGAAATTTCCAACGTCCGTCAAGTGACGGCCGAACAAAAAGAGGAAGTGCTTGAAGAGTTTCGACAGCTCGCCTTGGCGCAAGATTACATTGCCCAAGGCGGCATCGCCTATGCGAAAGAAGTGCTTGAAAAAGCGCTCGGCCCGGATAAGGCGATGCAGATCATCAACCGCCTGACATCAGCGCTGATGGTGCGGCCGTTTGATTTCGCCCGCAAAGCCGACCCGATGCAGCTGTTAAACTTCATTCAAAATGAACATCCACAAACGATCGCTCTGATTCTTTCGTATTTGGAGCCGGCACAGGCAGGGCAAATTTTATCGGCGCTGCCGCAGGAAATGCAGGCGGATGTCGCCCGGCGCATCGCGCTGATGGACAGCACATCGCCGGAGATTATCAACGAAGTCGAGCAAATTTTGGAGCGGCGGCTGTCCGCGACCGTCGTGCAAGATTACACGCAAGCCGGCGGAATTGAGGCGGTCGTGGAAGTGCTGAACCAAGTCGACCGGAGCACGGAGCGGACGATTTTGGATGCCTTGGAAATTCAAGACCCGGAACTGGCTGAGGAAATTAAAAAACGGATGTTTGTCTTTGAAGATATCGTGACGCTCGATCACCGCGCCATTCAGCGCGTCATCCGCGAGGTGGACAACAACGATCTCATGTTGGCGCTGAAAGTAGCGAGCGACGAAGTGAAAAACATTATTTTCCGCAACATGTCGACAAGAATGGCCGAGACGTTCAAAGAAGAAATGGAATATATGGGGCCGGTTCGGCTGCGTGATGTCGAGGAGGCGCAATCGCGCATCGTCGCCGTGATCCGTCGTCTCGAAGAGGCCGGAGAAATCGTCATCGCGCGCGGGGGAGGAGATGATATTATTGTCTAACGTCATTAAAGCGCCGAAATTGGCGGCGCGCGCTGGGAAAAAGACGATCGTCGTGCAGCGCCATGTTTCCGATCTTCCATCGTCCGTCGACGATCGGCAGAGGGAGATGGAAGCGGTCGCCGCCGCCAAGGAAGAAGCAGCCAAGCTTCGCCGCCAGGCAGAGCAATATTACGAATCGGTGCGCGAGCAGTTGGCCCGCGAAAAAGAGGAATGGCAGCGGGAGAAAGAGCGTCTCATGCAGGAAGCGCGCGCCCGCGGGTATGAAGACGGCTATGCGGCTGGGCGCGAGGAGGCTTTGAGCGAGCACCGCGCGTTGATCGAGCAAGCCCGCCGCTTGGCGGAGCGAGCGAACACCGAATTTTACGCTCGCATCGAATCGACGGCTGAGGCGATGCTGGAGGTGGCGTTAAAAGCGGCCGAACGCATTATCGGCGCCGCGCTTGAGGGCGATCGAAACGCTTTTTTGCCGCTCGTGCACCAAGCGTTGCAGGAAGTGCGCCGGCAAACGGAAGTGGCCGTTTATGTGCATCCGCACGGCTACGAAATCGTGGCAGAGCAAAAGGAGCTGTTGAAATCTCTGTTTCCGCATCGCGTTGATCTATTCATCTACCCGGACGATGCGCTTCCTGAATATGGATGTGTCGTGGAGACGCCGTTTGGGCGCATCGAGGCGAGCGTCGATGTACAGCTTGAGCGGCTGCGCGAGGCGCTCTACCGGCGATTGAAGGAGGGAGCGTTTTCTGAACTGGCAGGCGCTTCTTGATGAAATAGACGCTGTCGACTTGTATAAACGGTTTGGCAAAGTGTCGCGCGTCATCGGCTTGATGATGGAATCGAAAGGACCGAAAAGCTCGATTGGCGATCTTTGTTACATCCATGAACAGAGCGGATGCCGGAAAATTCCCGCCGAAGTCGTCGGCTTTCATGAACAGCACGTCTTGCTTATGCCGTTTTCCGCCATGTCTCATATCGCTCCCGGCTGCCTTGTCGAAGCGACCGGCCGGCCGCTTGAAGTGCACGTCGGCGATGCGCTCATTGGCATGGTTCTTGATCCGCTCGGCCAACCGCTTGACGGGAGCCCGTTGCCGCCCGGGCTGAAGCCGGTGTCGGTCGAACGCGATCCGCCCAATCCGCTCGTTCGGCCGCCGATTGTCGAACCGCTTGAAGTTGGCATCCGCGTCATCGACAGCCTGCTTGCCGTCGGCAAGGGGCAACGCGTCGGCATTTTTGCCGGCTCGGGCGTCGGCAAAAGCACGCTCATGGGAATGATCGCCCGCCATACGTCGGCTGATGTGAACGTCATCGCCTTAATCGGCGAGCGTGGCCGCGAAGTGCGCGAGTTTTTAGAGCGCGACCTTGGCCCGGACGGCTTGGCCCGCTCGGTCGTCGTCGTCGCCACGTCCGACCAGCCGGCGCTGATGCGCGTCAAAGGCGCCTATACGGCAACGGCGATCGCCGAATATTTCCGCGACCAAGGGGCGGATGTTATGCTCATGATGGACTCGGTCACCCGCGTCGCTATGGCGCAACGGGAGATTGGCCTTGCCGTCGGTGAGCCGCCGACGACGAAAGGCTATACGCCATCGGTCTTCGCCCTCCTGCCAAAGCTGCTTGAACGGGCTGGAACGAACGCTTCCGGCACGATCACCGCGTTTTATACGGTGCTTGTTGACGGCGATGACATGAATGAGCCGATCGCTGATGCGGTGCGCGGCATTTTGGATGGCCATTTTGTGTTGGAACGCCAGCTGGCGAACAAAGGGCATTACCCGGCGATTAACGTGCTCAAAAGCGTCAGCCGCGTCATGCCCCACATGATCAGCGCAGAGCACCGCGAAGCGGCAAACCGGTTCCGCCGCCTTCTGTCCACTTATATAGATTCGGAGGATTTGATTCAAATCGGGGCGTACAAACGGGGGTCGTCCCAAGAAATTGATGAGGCGATCGAATTTTATCCGCAAATGATGGCGTTTTGCCGCCAAAACATCGATGAAAAAACGACGCGCGCCGAAAGCATTGATGCCCTGTTGCGCTTGTTGTCGGTTCGGTGAGAAATCGCGCGCCATTTTCAGACGATGAAAGGGTGAACAAATGTGACGCCGACGTTTCGGCTGCAAAAAGTGCTGGCGATGAAAGAAAAAGAAAAAGAAAAGGCGTTTGGCGAATACGAGGAGGCGGTCCGCCGGTTTGAGCAGGCAGCCGAAACGCTTTACCGCCTGCTCAAGGAAAAAGAAGAATGCGCGGCGGCTCGGGATGAACAGCTTCAAGCCGGCCTGTCCGTTGGAGACATTCGCCTTAGGCTGCAATATATGGCGAATTTAGAGCGGATGATCGACCATTATCAGCTCGTCGTCATGCAGGCGCGCGAGCAGATGCAGCGCCGGCAGCAGCGTTTGATGGAATTGAATATCGAAGTGAAAAAATACGAAAAAATGCGTGAGCGCATTAAGCGGTGGGCCGAGCAGCTTGAGAGGGAAGCGGAACGCCGCCTGCTCGATGAAATGGCGGTTCAACGTTTTGCAAGGCAAGGAGAGGTATAGATGGCGGAGAGCAAAGTTGAACAGGAAATGCAGGCGAGTTGGTGGCAATGGCTGTTGTTTGTCATTGTCATTCCGAGTGCGTTTGCTGCCTCCTTTCTGTTGTTGATTTTAAACATTGCCGGCGTTGATGTGGCCAAGGCGGCAAAGCAGTGGACAATAAAGGCGCCGTTTGTCTCCGAGTGGATCAACTGGAGCAAAAGGGAGAAAGCTTTGCAAAAAACGATTGAAGCTCAGCAGCAGACAATCAACCAGCAAAAACGAACGATCGCCGACCAACAAAAGCAAATCAAGCAGTTGAAAAACGAATTGGCGGCAAAGGAAAAGGAAATCGCCCAGCTGTCTGCGCCAAGCGGGAAAACGGACGCTCAGGCTGAGCCTGTTGACGAGCCGGCCTTGACGGAAGAAGATGTCGTCGGCATGTATGACGCCATGTCGGAAAAACAGGCGGCGGCTATTTTAGCGGAACTGCCTGAGAGCGAAGCGCTCCGTGTACTGAGCCAGATTGACGGCGACAAAGCGGCAGCCATTTTGGAACAAATGCCGGCTGGGCAGGCGGCGAAACTGTTGGCATCGTTAAGCAAAAGGGCGATGGGGAAGGAGGCGGCCGAATGAAAGTAACGATCACAGCAAACGCGCCGCTATCGGCAGGCGCTATGGCGGTGAAAAAAGAGGCGGAAAACGCAAACGTGTTTGCGGCGTTGCTTGCGCACAAGCAACAAGAGTTATTGCCCGCTGGGGCAGAGACTAGCTTGTTTCAAGAGGAGTCGAACAAAAACAAAGAGCCAGATTGGCAAAATGGCGGAATGGAAACGGGCGCAGCCGGACAACCATCTTCAGCGGAAAAGAAGCCGGCGCAAATCGAATCATTGTGGCTTGCCCCTTCCATCGTGGCTGCTTGGGCTGTTGCTCCAATTTCGGCAGCTGCAGGCGCGCCGCTTTTGGCGGCGGATCAGCAGGCGGAAGGGAAAACGAGTGATCATTGGGCATTTCCGTTTGTCGGTGCGATGAATGGTGAAGAAACGATTGCCGCTCAGCCGGCGGCTGATGAAGCGGGATTTGAACGTGCGTTCATAACCGACGGACGGAAAAGTGGTCATATCGATGCTGAATCTTTTTCGCCTTCCAGCGGAAAAACAGGGATGTTTCCACCGCTCCTGAGCGACGGCGACCAGCGTCCATTCCATGAGCAGGGGGGCAACAGGCCGGTTGTCGCGCTGCCTAACGGAGCTTCTTCCGTCCGTCCGGCTGGCGAAAAAGACATTTCGCTGCCAAAAAGGGGGGACAAGGGGCATGGCGGCGAGGCCGCTCCTTCATTCACCACTCCCCCTGCGCTTTTATCACCCTCCTCTTCATCTGTCGGGCTGATCGGCGAGATGCCGGCGTCAGCTGGCGGAAGCGTCGCTGATCAAGTCGCCCACGCGCTAAGGTCGGCGCGGTGGATGAAGTTGCCAAACGGTGTCATGCAGCTTGTCATCCGTCTGCATCCGGAACATCTCGGGACGGTGACGGTGAAAATGACAGAGGAAGGTGGAAAGCTCGCCGCCAAGCTGCTCGTGGCGAACGACGCGGTGAAAGAGTTGCTCTACGCTCATTTGCCGCAGCTTGCTCAGCAGCTTGATGCGAGTTCCATCACGGTCGAAAAATGGACCGTTTGGTCGGATTATGACCGCTCCGCTATGCCGCCGTATTCCGGGAACCGCCAAGGAGGACAGCAGCAGGGCGAATCGCGGCAAAAACAAAAGCGGGAGCCATCATCTTCCTTCCCGTTTGCGCTAGACGGGATCGAAGCTGACGCATAAGGGGGAAAAGAACGAGGATGACAACGAATGCGATTGATGGAAGCTTATGGCTGGCAAACGCGGTTCAGCCGGAACGGAAAACGGGCAATCAAATTTTAGGAAAAGACGACTTTCTCAAAATTTTGCTCGCTCAGCTAGAAAACCAAGACCCGCTCAATCCGATGGAAGATAAAGACTTTATCGCGCAAATGGCGAGCTTCTCCTCGCTTGAGCAAATGATGAGCATCGCCAATTTGATGCAGCAATGGATGCAAGCGTCAAGCCGCGATGCGCTTTTGCGCTACAGCGAATGGATCGGCAAAACGGTGCACTGGCAAGACGGCGAGACGATAATGAGCGCCGTCGTTCAATCGGTCATGCAAAAAGACGGCCAAGTGACTCTTGGGCTTGATAACGGGACAACGATTGCCGCGGATGCGGTCGTGAAAGTCGAACAAAAAGGATAAAAGGGGAGAGGGAACCGATGCTTCGTTCCATGTATTCCGGAATCGGCGCCATGCGCAACTTTCAAACGAAGTTGGATGTCATCGGCAACAACATTGCCAATGTCAATACGTACGGGTTTAAAAAAGGACGAACGATTTTCAAAGATTTGATGAGCCAGACGATTTCTGGAGCAAGCGGGCCCAATGCCGGCCGCGGCGGGACGAATCCAAAGCAGGTCGGGCTCGGTTCGCAGCTGGCGGCGATCGACACCGTCCATACGCAAGGCAGCTTGCAAACGACCGGCCGTGTGCTCGATTTGGCCATTTCCGGCGACGGGTTTTTCATCGTCGGCGATGCGTCCGGCAACAATCGCATGTATACGAGAGCGGGGAATTTTTATCTCGATTCGCAAGGCTCTATTGTCAATGCCGATGGTCAATATTTACTTGGAACTGATTCGACTGGGAAAATCACGAGTTTGAAAATTCCTTCTAATGCGAAAAGTTTAAGCATCGGAGCCGATGGCACGGTCAACATCATCGATGCTTCTGGGAATTTACAGCTGATAGGCACGATTCAGCTGGTCAAATTTGCAAACAATGACGGATTAGAAAAAGCCGGCAACAACTTGTTCCGCGAAACGACCAACTCTGGAACGCCAACGACAGGGGCGCCGGGAGCGAACGGAACAGGAACGATCGTCTCCGGCGCGCTTGAGATGTCCAACGTCGACCTTGCCGAGGAATTCACGGAGATGATCGTCGCCCAGCGCGGCTTCCAGGCGAATACGCGCATCATTACGACATCGGATGAAATTTTGCAAGAGCTTGTCAACTTGAAAAAATAGAATAGGAGGTAGGGCGTGAGCGGCGTCTTGCGCCTGCTGGCCGATGATTTCGTTAACGAAGCTCAACGGGAAACGGTTTGTGCTCAATGCGTTGTACATCGAACAAATTGAAGCGTTTCCTGATACGACCGTGACGCTGACGAACGGAAAAAAATTCGTCGTGCGCGAAACGGTCGAGCAAGTGGCTGCACGAGCGAGCGAATTTTACCGGCAGCTTGGTGTGTTTCGCTTACCGAAAGCAGGAGGATTGGACAGTGAAAGGGAATAAAGCAATCAAAACGATGATCATTGTGCTGGCGGTCATCGCCTTGGCCGGAACGGCGGCGCTTGTCGCGGTGATGAAGATGGGGCATGCGGAAAAACAAGGGGCGCCAAGCGCCGATGAACTGGCGGAACGATCGATCGACATTCCGGAAATGACCACCAATTTAGCGGACGGGCGTTATATTAAAATCTCATTTAAAATTGAAACAGACAGCGATCAAGGAAAAGAAGAGGCGGAGAAACGCGATTTTCAGATGAAAGACGTGATCATCGAGCAACTTTCGCAGATGAAAGCGGCCGACTTTAAAGGAAAAGAAGGGCTGACGGCGCTGAAAGAGCGGCTGAAGCGCGAGATCAACGGATTGATGCAAGAAGGGAGAGTGGAGAACGTCTACATTACCTCTTTTATCCTCCAGTAGCCCTGTCATTGGAAGGGGGGAAGATGAAATGACGGCCGGGGAAGTATTGTCGCAAAGCGAAATTGACGCGTTGCTCGCTGCGCTTTCTGCAGGGGAGATGAGCGCGGAGGAGCTGAAAAAAGAGGAGGAAGGCCGACGCGTCAAAACGTATGATTTCCGGCGGGCGCTCCGGTTTTCCAAAGATCAAATCCGCAGCCTGACGCGCATTCATGAGAATTTCGCCCGTCTGCTGACAACGTTTTTTTCCGCCCAGTTGCGCACATATGTGCAAATTTCGGTCGCATCGGCCGACCAAATTCCATACGAAGAATTTGTCCGCTCCATCCCAAAAATGACGATCATCAATGTCTTTGAGGTGCCGCCGCTTGGCGGGCATGTCCTTTTGGAAGTCAACCCGAACATCGCTTACGCCATGCTTGACCGGGTGATGGGCGGGCGCGGCGTCGGCATGGATAAAGTGGAGCATTTGACTGAGATTGAAACACGCATCATGTCCAATTTGTTTGACAAGGCGTTTGTCCATTGGCGCGACGCTTGGGAATCGGTGGCGGAAGTCGACCCGCTCTTTGTCGATTTTGAAGTCAATCCGCAGTTTTTGCGCATGATTGCGCCGAACGACACCGTCGTCGTCATTTCGCTCAACACGCAAATCGGCGAAGCGCGCGGCATGATGAATGTGTGCATTCCGCATGTCGTCTTGGAGCCGATTATGCCGCGGCTGTCGGTGCATTACTGGATGCAGGCGCAAAAAAAGGAGCGTTCCCCCGAGGAAGCGAAACGGATCGAACAGCGCATCCGCGCGGCAAAATTGCCGATTATCGCTGAACTGGGAACGGCGGTCATCACGGTCAATGAATTTCTTCAACTCGAGGCCGGCGATGTCATTCAGCTCGAGCAGTCGATTCATGAGCCGCTCGTGGTCAAAATCGGCCATATTCCAAAGTTTATCGGCCAGCCGGGGAAGCGGAACAAAAAGCTGGCGGTGCAAATTTTAGCGATGATCGAGGGGGACGAAGACGACCATGATGAATGATGGAATGTTGTCGCAGGATGAAATTGATGCTTTGTTGCGCGGAATGGACAATAGCGATCACGTTCCGGCGCTCCACGATATTTTCACCCCGCTCGAGCAAGATGCCCTTGGGGAAATTGGCAATATTTCATTCGGCAGTTCGGCCACTGCACTGTCGATGTTATTGAACCAAAAGGTGGAAATTACGACGCCAAGCGTGTCCATGATCGAGCGCACAAGCGTCGCTGATGAATTTCCGCAGCCATATGTCGCCATCCAAGTCAACTATACGGAAGGGCTGCTCGGGACAAATTTGTTGGTCATTAAACAGAAAGACGCGGCGATTATCGCTGATTTAATGCTTGGCGGCGACGGAACGGCGGCCGATGGTCCGCTCGGAGAGATTCAGCTGAGCGCTGTTCAAGAAGCGATGAACCAAATGATGGGCTCAGCGGCGACGTCGATGTCGACCGTCTTTGGCAAGCGGGTTGATATTTCCCCGCCGACGCTCCACCTGCTTGATTTGGCGGAAGGAAAAGGGATGGAATATTTGCCGGACGAAGATTTTCTCATTAAAGTGTCATTTCGGCTGAAAATCGGCGAGTTGATCGACTCAAGCATTATGCAGCTGCTGCCGGTCGATTTCGCGAAAGAATTGGTTGCCCAATTGCTCGGCTCGCCGCTTGAGGAGCCGGGGGCTGCGGAAGTTAACCTCAAGTCGTCGGCGGACGCGCGGCCGTTTAGCGAGCCGCAGCCTGTTCCGACTTACGCTCAGGCGAACGGCGGTGCGGCCGTTTCAGAAGCGGCGAGCCGCTCGACGGATGAACCGTCGGCTGGGCGCGCGGACAAGGATAGGGATGGTGCAACCGCTCGGCATATTCAAACCGCCGATTTCGTCGAGTTCGATGCCCCGCCGCTTGCGGCAACGGAGGCGCGCAATTTGGAGCTGCTGTTTGATGTGCCGCTGCAGGTGACGGTTGAACTCGGACGGACGAAGCGATCGGTGCAGGAAATTTTGCAGCTGTCGACTGGATCGATCATTGAGCTCGATAAGCTGGCCGGCGAACCGGTCGACGTGTTTGTCAACAACAAGCTGATCGCGAAAGGAGAGGTTGTCGTCATCGATGAAAATTTCGGCGTCCGCATCACGGACATCATCAGCCAAAGCGATCGGCTAACACGGCTAAAATAAACAGGCGTTTGGGAGGTAAGGGGACATGGCAAGAGTGCTTGTCGTTGATGATGCAGCATTTATGCGCATGATGATTAAAGACATTTTGACGAAAAACGGACATGAAGTCGTCGCCGAAGCGGCCGATGGGCGGCAGGCGATCGAGAAATACAAGGAAACGCGGCCCGATGTAGTGACAATGGATATTACGATGCCGGAGATGGATGGGATTACGGCGCTCAAGGAAATTAAAAAAATCGACAGCAACGCCAAAGTCATTATGTGCTCCGCGATGGGGCAGCAGGCAATGGTGATTGATGCCATTCAAGCCGGGGCGAAAGATTTTGTGGTCAAGCCGTTCCAAGCGGACCGCGTCATCGAAGCGATCAACAAAACGATCGGGTGAGCGATCAGAGGTGGAAACTATGGCAATTTGGCGCTGGGCGGCCGTTTTGCTGGCAGCAGCCATCGCTTTGGGGCCGGTGCCGGCATTGGCCGCCCAAAGCCCGACGGTCGCCGACTGCCTGCAGCATCCCGATTCATGCGGGAAGTCAGCTCCTTCCGGGCAACAGACAAAACAGACAGCGAATCAAGCCGCTGATGCGGTTTCCGCTTTCGATGTGCTTCGGCTCATCGGCGCGACCGCCTTTGTTCTCTTCCTTCTTTATGCGCTGTTTCAATGGCTTTCCCGCCGTCAGTTGTTCGTTTCCGGCCAAAAAGGCGCCATTGAGCACCTTGGGGGAACAAGCGTCGGGGCGAACCGCTCTGTGCAGCTGATTAAAGTCGGCCGCCGGCTGCTCGTCATCGGCGTCGGCGATTCGATTCAGCTGCTTAAGGAAATTGAAGACGAAGATGAAATCCATGAGCTGTTAGCGCAGCATCGCGAACGGTTGGAACGGATGGCGGAGTTCGGCCGGCTTGGCTCCCTCCTTCGCGGTGAGTGGACGGCGAAATCAAAGCGGAAAAGCGGTTCGCTGTCATCGTTTTCGGCGCTGTTGGCTGAGGAGATGAAGCAAATGGCCGAAAAGCGAAACGAGTGGCTCAATCGGTTGAAGAAGAAAGGGACGGCGGGCGATGAGTGAATTTGTCCATATGTTTGATTCGATGGCTCCCGAGCACGTGTCGACAGCGGTGAAGCTTCTTCTGCTGCTCACCGTTTTGTCGATCGCTCCCGGCATTCTCATTATGATGACATGTTTTACGCGCATCGTCATCGTTTTGTCGTTTGTGCGCACGGCGCTCGGCACGCAGCAGATGCCGCCGAACCAAGTGCTCGTCGGGCTCGCCTTGTTTTTAACGTTTTTCATTATGGCGCCGACTTGGAAAGACATCAACGATCAGGCATTGCAGCCGCTGTTTGCCGACAAAATTGATTTGGAGGAGGCGTATGAACGGGCGGCTGTTCCGCTGAAGCAGTTTATGAGCCAATACACAAGGCAGGAAGATTTGGCGCTGTTTTTATCATACAGCGGCGCCAAACAGCCGAAAACGATCAACGACATCCCGATGACCGCGCTCGTGCCGGCGTTTGCCATCAGTGAGTTGAAAACGGCGTTTCAAATGGGCTTTATGATTTTTATTCCGTTTTTAGTCATCGACATGATCGTCGCCAGCGTCTTAATGTCGATGGGGATGATGATGCTGCCGCCTGTGATGATTTCGCTGCCGTTTAAAATTTTATTGTTTGTCCTTGTTGATGGCTGGCATTTGGTCGTCAAATCATTGTTGCAAAGTTTTCAATAAAGATAGGTGGCGTTTATGAGTGCCGATTTCATCATCCGCCTTGCTGAACAAGGCGTGTATATCGTGCTTGTCGTCTGCGGGCCGCTCTTGTTGTTGTCCCTTGCCGTCGGGCTTGTCGTCAGCATTTTTCAGGCGGCGACGCAAATTCAAGAGCAGACGCTCGCGTTTGTGCCGAAAATCGTCGCCGTCTTGCTTGGACTTGTGTTCTTTGGGCCGTGGATGCTCTCGAAAATGGTGTCGTACGCGCACGATATTTTCAACAATCTTGCTTCGTTTATAGGCTGATCGGCGATGGAACAAGTATGGACTTATTTTCCGGCGTTTTTGCTCGTCTTTGTCCGCGCTGCTTCGTTTTTCGCGGCGATGCCGTTGTTTTCCTACCGGACCGTGCCGGCTTCGTATAAAGCCGGATTGGCGTTTTTGTTCAGCTGGCTGTTGTTTTGGGCGATGCCCAAACCGGTGTTGGCGCTTGACGGCGTGTATGTATTGCTTGTCGTAAAAGAAGCGCTCGTCGGACTGGCGCTTGGGTTGCTGGCAGCGATCCTCATGGCGGCGGTGCAAGTCGCCGGCGGCTTGATCGATTTTCAAATCGGGTTTGCCATCGCCAACGTCATCGACCCGCAAACTGGAGCGCAAAGCCCGCTGCTTGGCGAATATCTTCATTTGCTGGCGCTTTTGCTTTTGCTTATGCTTGACGGGCACCATTTGCTGCTTGACGGCATGTTTTACAGCTATCATTGGCTGCCGCTTGACCGCTTGCCGCACATTGCCGATGGGCCGGCGGTGGAGTACGTCGTGCGGGTGTTCGCTGCCATGTTTGCCGCCGCTGTGCAAATGGCCGCCCCGCTTGTCGGATCGCTCTTTTTAGTCGACGTGGCGCTTGGCATCATCGCCCGCGCGGTGCCGCAAATGAACATTTTCGCGGTCGGCTTTTCCGCCAAAACGGCGGCGGCGTTTTTGCTCCTGTTGGCGGCAGTCGGGGGAATATTGCTCGCGGCGCGCGGCGTATTTCACTTCATGTTTGCCTCGTTGCGCGAGTTGATGCGGCTGTTGGGGGGCGGATAAGATGGGCGAGTGGCGGCTCGATTTGCAATTTTTCGCTGGGGAAAAAACGGAAAAGGCGACGCCTCGCAAACGGCAAGAAGTGCGGGCAAAAGGACAGGTGGCCAAAAGCGGTGATGTCGTCTCCGCTTCCGTGCTGCTTGCTTCATTTCTTGCTTTGTCCTTGGCCGGGGCGTACGAGCGGGACGGTCTGCTGCGGTTGTTCGCCCGCGCCTTGTCCGATTATGCGTCCGCTTCGTTGACGGTTGACTCGCTTCACCGGCTGTTTCTTGACTGGCTTTCCCATGCATCCTTGCTTTTGGCGCCGCTGTTCGCCGCCGCAGTGCTGGCGGCTGGGTTGGCCAACTTTTTGCAAATCGGCGCCTTGTTCACCGTTGAACCGTTAAAAATGGATTGGAACCGCCTCAATCCCGTGCAAGGAATGAAACGGCTGTTTTCGTTGCGCGCCTTGGTCGAGCTGTTGAAATCCGTGTTAAAAGCTGGAATCATCGGTGCGGTCGTGTTCGCGGCGCTGTTGGCCGAACGAAGCGAGCTTGCGGCGCTCGTTTCCAAGACGCCGGGTGAGGCTTTGACTGTCGTCGGCGGCTTGACGGTGAAAATGGGGCTGTACGCCGCGGGGGCGCTCTTGTTTTTAGCGCTGTTTGATTACTTGTATCAGCGGTTTGAATTTGAAAAAAGCATCCGCATGTCCAAACAGGACATTAAAGATGAATACAAAAAGACGGAAGGCGATCCGCTCATCAAATCGCGCATCAAGCAAAAACAGCGCGAGATGGCGATGAGGCGGATGATGCAGGAAGTGCCGAACGCGGATGTCGTCATTACCAACCCAACGCATTACGCCGTTGCCCTCAAGTATGAAGACGGCAAGATGGAAGCGCCGGTCGTCGTCGCGAAAGGGGCGGATTATATGGCGATGAAAATCAAGGAAGTGGCGAAAACCCATGGCGTCGTGACTGTCGAAAATCGCCCGCTTGCGCAGGCGCTCTACCGCCAGACGGAAGTCGGCGATATGATTCCAGAGGCGTTTTTTAAGGCAGTGGCGGAAATTTTGGCGTACGTCTATCGGCTCAAAGGAAACGTGTAGCAACAAGGAGAGAAAACAATGCAAGCGCAAATCAAAGATTTATCCGTATTGTTTCTTGTCGTGCTCATCGTCGCCATGCTCGTCATCCCGCTGCCGACATGGCTGTTGAGCGTATTGATCATCATCAATATTTCCCTTGCCTTGCTTGTATTGCTGACGGCGATGAACACGAAAGAGCCGCTTGAGTTTTCCATTTTTCCGTCATTGCTTTTAGTGCTGACGCTGTTTCGGCTCGGGCTGAATGTGTCAACCACCCGCTCGATTTTAAGCAAAGGGGAGGCGGGCGGCGTCGTTGAAACGTTCGGAACGTTCGTCGTTGGCGGCGATGTCGTCGTTGGGTTTGTCGTGTTTTTGATTTTGGTCATCATCCAGTTTGTTGTCATCACCAAAGGGGCGGAGCGCGTCTCTGAAGTGGCGGCCCGCTTTACGCTCGATGCGATGCCCGGCAAACAGATGAGCATTGACGCCGATTTAAATGCCGGCATGATTTCGGAGCAAGAAGCCCGAAAGCGGCGGGAAAAAGTGGCGCAAGAAGCCGACTTTTACGGAGCAATGGACGGGGCGAGCAAGTTCGTGAAAGGCGACGCCATCGCCGGCATCATTATCGTCGTCATCAACATGTTGTTTGGCATGGTGATCGGCGTCGTTGAGCAAGGGATGGAGATGGCGGAGGCGGCGAAGCGCTACACGCTTTTGACGGTCGGCGACGGAATCGTCAGCCAAATTCCGGCGCTGTTGATTTCCACGGCGACCGGCATCATCGTCACCCGGGCGGCGTCGGACAGCAACTTGAGCGGCGATATTATGCGCCAGCTGTTCGCGTTTCCGAAAATGTTGTACGTCACGGCAGGAACGATTTTCCTGCTCGGCTTGTTTACGCCGATCAACGACTTGTTGACGATGCCGATTGCCGGGTTGCTGGCGCTTGGCGGCTACCGATTTATCGAGCGGCAAAAGCAAGAAGAAGCGGCATTGGCCGCTCCGGAAGAGGAGGCGGCGGCCGCCGACGAATTGAAAAGCCCGGAAAGCGTCATCCAACTGTTGCATATCGATCCTATTGAATTTGAGTTCGGCTATGCGCTCATTCCGCTCGCTGATGCCAATCAAGGCGGGGATTTGCTTGACCGGATCGTCATGATCCGTCGGCAGCTCGCGCTCGAGCTTGGCATTGTCATCCCGGTTGTGCGCATTCGCGACAACATCCAGTTGCAGCCGAATGAATACCGGATCAAAGTCAAAGGCGAGGAAGTGGCGCGCGGCGAGTTGCTGCTTGACCATTATTTGGCGATGAGCCCCGGGGTTGACGACGATTCGATTGATGGCATTGACACCATCGAGCCGGCGTTTGGTCTGCCGGCGAAATGGATTTCCGAGACCGTAAAAGACCGGGCGGAAATGCTTGGCTATACGGTCGTCGACCCGCCATCGGTCGTCTCGACACACTTAACGGAGGTGCTGAAAGCCCATGCCCACGAACTGCTGGGGCGCCAGGAAACAAAACAGCTGATCGATCATTTAAAAGAATCGTATCCGGTGCTTGTCGACGATGTGACGCCGAATCCGTTGTCTGTCGGCGACGTGCAAAAAGTGCTCGCCAAGCTATTGAAAGAGAAAGTGTCGATCCGCAACTTGCCGCTCATTTTTGAGGCGCTTGCCGATTTTGCCCGCCTGACCAGCGACACCGATTTGTTGACGGAATACGTCCGCCAAGCGTTGGCGCGGCAAATCACCTCGCAGTACGCCGTGCCGGGCGAGCCGCTGCGCGTCATTACGCTGTCGGGCAGAGCGGAAAAAACGATCGCCGACGCCGTGCAGCAAACAGAGCATGGCCGCTATTTGGCGCTCGAGCCGGCGCGGGCGCAGGCGTTTGTGGAAGCGGTCGCCGCGGCGCTTGAACGCTATCCGTTCGCCGGCCAGACGCCGATTTTGCTCTGCTCCCCGGCGGTGCGCATGTACGTCCGCCAGCTGACCGAGCGCCATTTTCCGACTGTTCCGGTGCTGTCGTACAACGAGCTTGAAGCGGATGTCGAAGTTCAAAGCGTGGGGATGGTGGAAATCGAATGAAAGTGAAAAAATTTGTCGCCCCGTCCATGAACGAAGCGATGAAAATGGTTCGCGCCGAACTTGGCCGCGACGCCGTCATTTTGCACTCGAAAGTCGTGCAGACCGGCGGATTTTTCGGTCTGTTTGCGAAAAAAAAGATCGAAGTGTTGGCCGGCGTTGATCCGGATCCACTGCCGCCGCGTCAGCCGGATGCCGCCGCGTCTTTGACGCGTCAGCCGAGTGCCGCCGCGTCTTTGACGCGTCAGCCGAGTGCCGCCGCGTCTTTGACGCGTCAGCCGAGTGCTGCGTCCTTTGCCCCTTTGCCGGCGGCCGAGCGGGAGGAAGACGGCTCGCTTGCCCGTGAGATCGAGGAAGTCAAGGCGCTCATCCGTCAGTTCAACGCCCGCTCGTCTTCGCTTTTGTATCCTCCGCCGCTTGCGGAAGCGGAACGGCGTCTCGTTCGGCAAGGGATGGCGGATGTGTACGTCCGCCAAGTGATGGATCGCCTGCTTGAACGGTGGTATGCCGACAAAGACAGCCGGTCGCCCGCTGCGGTCTCCGCCTGGACGAAAGAAGCGGTGCGCGATCTATTGTCGACGCTTCCGTTTGTCAAAACGGCGGAGCAAAAAAAGTATATGATTTTGCTTGGTCCGACCGGGGTTGGAAAAACGACGACGCTCGCCAAAATGGCAGGGCGCGCCGTCCTCGAGCAAGGGAAAAAAGTCGGGTTCATCACGGCCGACACGTACCGGATCGCCGCCATCGACCAACTGAAGACGTATGCCGACATTTTGCACGCTCCGTTGGAAGTATGCTACAATGCCGACGATTTTCGGACGGCGAAGCGGAAATTGGCCGGTTGCGATCTCGTGTTCGTCGATACGGCTGGCCGCAACTTCCGCAACCCGCAATACGTGGATGAACTGCAGCAAACGCTCGAGTTTGACAGCGAAACGGAAACGTTTCTTGTATTCGCCGCCACGGGAAAGTATGACGATATGAAAATGATTTACAACCACTTTTCCCGCCTGCCGATCGATCGGCTGATCGTGACGAAGCTCGATGAGACGGACTCGTTTGGAACGATCGTCAATGTGTTGCTTGACAGCCGGCTTGCCGCCGCCTATTTCACGAACGGGCAAAATGTGCCGGACGACATGGTGGAAGCGTCCGCAGACCGGCTCGTTCATCTGCTGTTTGGGGCGGAGCGATGGTGAGCGATCAAGCAGAACGGCTGCGCTATGAGCTGGGCCGCCGGCGCCAGCCGGCGGCGGGGCCGCGGACCATCGCGGTGACGAGCGGGAAAGGCGGAGTCGGCAAGTCAAACCTTTCGCTCAATTTTTCGCTGTCGCTCTCGAAGCTCGGGTTTCGCGTCTTGCTGCTTGATATGGACATCGGCATGGGCAACATCGACATTTTGCTCGGTCAGTCGTCGCCATTGACGCTTTCGGATTGGTTTTCCGCGCGGTTGCCGCTTTCCGAGCTGGTAAAAAGCGGACCGGAGCATCTATCGTATATTGCTGGGGGGACGGGCGCCGCGCAATGGTTGAGTGTCGATCGATCCGCTATCGACTATTTGTTGGCCGAGCTGCAGACGGTGGCGTCGCGATATGATTATCTCATTTTCGATATGGGGGCGGGTGCCTCAGAAGAACGATTGTATTTTTTAAAGTCCGTCGACGATGTGTTTATTGTCACGACGCCGGAGCCGACCGCGATGACGGATGCGTACGCCATGATGAAATATATGCACACCGCCGGCAGCGAGGCTCCGTTTTCCGTCATCGTCAACCGCGCCGGCAGCGAGCGGGAAGGATATGGCGTCTTTTCGCGCCTGCAGCATGCCGCCAGTCGGTTTTTCCATAAAGACATCGCCTTGCTTGGCGTCGTTCCTGAAGACCGGATGGTCGCGCGCTGTGTCGTCCGGCAAACGCCGTTTGTTCTCTTTGATCCAGCGGCGAAGGCGAGCCGGGCAGTGCGTCAAATGGCATGCCGCTATGCGGCGGGAGGAGAAAAAGAGCCGGAGCGGGCTCCCCGCTTTTTTGCGAAGCTGCGTCAACTTTTGCTAGAAAGGTAGAGACGGAACATGAAGACGATCAAGGTGCTTGTCGTCGATGACTCGGCGTTTATGCGCAAATGGATCAGTGATTTTTTGTCCGAACATCCGCGCCTCGAAGTCATCGGAACAGCTCGCAACGGCCGGGAGGCGCTCGAGAAAATCGCCGCCCTAAGGCCGGATGTCGTGACGCTTGATGTGGAAATGCCGGTCATGAACGGACTCGAAACGTTGCAGCGCATCATGCGGGACCATCCCGTGCCGGTCGTCATGGTGTCAAGCACGACGACCGAAGGGGCGGAAAACACGATCGCCGCCATGCAGTACGGGGCGGTCGACTTTGTCGCTAAGCCGTCCGGACCGATTTCGCTCGATTTGTACAAAGTGAAAGACGAGCTGATTGGCAAAGTGCTGCACGCGAGCGAAGCGAACGTGGCTGCCTTGACTGCCCCGCGCCGCCAACGTCCGTCTTGGCGCCCATCGTTCAAAGCGGCGGCGCGGCCGCAACAGGCCATCGTCGCGATCGGCACTTCCACCGGCGGCCCGCGCGCGCTCGAGACGGTGCTGACGCAGCTTCCGCCCGATCTAGCCGCTCCGGTCGTCGCTGTCCAGCATATGCCCAAAGGATTTACGACATCGCTCGCCAACCGGCTTGATGCGCTTGCCGCAATCACGGTCAAGGAGGCGGAAGACGGGGAAGTGCTGCAAAATGGCACCGCCTATATCGCGCCAGGCGGCGTCCATCTCATCGTTCGCGAAGAAGGCGGCGCGCTTAAAGCCCGTTTCGACGAATCGCCGCCGCGCGCCGGCCATCGTCCGGCTGTTGACGTGTTGTTCGAGTCGCTCGCTGCCATTCGCCTCTGTCGGAAAATCGCGGTGATCATGACCGGGATGGGAAGCGACGGAACAGCGGGGTTGAAAAAGCTGAAGGAAAGCGGGAACACAAAAGCGATCGCGGAAGCGCGCGAGACAGCCGTTGTCTTTGGGATGCCAAGAGCGGCGATCGAGGCTGGCGTCGTTGATGTCATCGTTCCGCTTGACAGCATCGCCGCTGCCATCGTCCAATTGATCGGGGAGTGAGGGGGAAACGGCATGGACATGAGCCAATATTTGGATTTATTTATTGATGAAAGCAAAGAGCATTTGCAGGCGATCAACGAGCGGCTGTTGGAACTTGAAAAAACTCCGGAGGACATGTCTGTGGTGAATGATATTTTCCGTTCGGCCCATACGTTGAAAGGCATGTCCGCCACGATGGGGTTTGAAGATTTGGCCAATTTGACGCACCAAATGGAAAACGTGCTCGATGGCATCCGCAATCGGCGGCTTTCCGTTACCCCGGAATTGCTTGACGTCATTTTTGAGGCCGTCGACCATTTGGAGGCGATGATCAGTTCCATCGCTGCAGGCGGCGACGGAACGCGCGATGTAAGGAGAACAGTCGAACAGCTGAAACGAATCGAGCAAGGGGAGATGCCGAACAAGCAGGCAGCAAGAGAAGAACCGCCCCTTGAACATGCGTATGGGGAATTTGAATACCATGTGCTCGAGCAGGCGAAGGAGCAGGGATTTTCCGTCTACGAAATCCGCGTTCGGCTTCGCGATGATTGCTTGTTGAAAGCAGCGCGCGTCTATATGGTGTTTGAACAGCTGAATGAAGTCGGAGAAATTGTGAAAGCAACGCCGCCGGTCGAGATGCTGGAGGAAGAACAGTTTGACCGGGAGTTTCTCGTTACGGTTGTATCCAAAGCGCCAGCCGATGAGTTGCAAAAGCGGCTGATGGGCATTTCGGAAATTGATGACGTCAAGGTGTCTATGCTATCGAGCAATGAACCGTCGGCAGAAAGCGAGAAAGCGGCTGCGCCCCAACAACCGGCCGCTATGGAGCAGGCGGCGGCCGTTCAGGCCGAAGCGGAGGCGCCGGAAAAACAAACAGCGAAACAGGCGACGAAAACGATCCGCGTCAACATTGAACGGCTCGATCGGTTGATGAACTTATTTGAAGAATTGGTTGTCGACCGCGGTCGGCTTGAGCAAATTTCCCGCGAACTGAACCATGCCGAATTGACGGAAACGGTCGAGCGGATGTCTCGCATCTCGAGCGATTTGCAGACGATCATTTTAAATATGCGCATGGTGCCGGTCGAAACGGTGTTCAACCGCTTCCCGCGCATGGTGCGCCAGCTCGCCCGCGAGCTCGGCAAAAAGGTGCGCCTTGACATCATCGGCGCGGATACCGAGCTTGACCGGACGGTGATCGATGAAATCGGCGACCCGCTTGTCCATTTGATCCGCAATGCGCTCGACCACGGCATCGAAGCGCCGGACGTCCGGGTGGCGCGCGGAAAGCCGGAAGAAGGGACCGTTCAATTGCGAGCGTACCATAGCGGCAACCATGTCTTTATTGAAATCGAGGATGACGGCGCCGGCATTTCCCGGGAGAAGGTGCTGCAAAAGGCGAAAAGCCGCGGCATTGTCTCGCCGCAGGCGGCGGAGCATTTGAACGATCAGCAAATTTACGAGCTTATTTTCGCTCCCGGCTTTTCGACCGCTGAGCAAGTTTCTGACATTTCCGGCCGCGGCGTCGGTTTGGATGTCGTCAAAAGCACGATTGAGTCGCTCGGCGGCACCGTTTCGGTCGATTCGCAGCCTGGAAAAGGGTCGCTCTTTTCGATTCAGCTGCCGCTCACATTGTCGATCATTTCTGTGTTGCTCGTTCAAATCGCCGAGGAAACGTACGCGATTCCGCTGTCATCGATCATTGAGACGGCGCTGGTGAAAAAGGAAGAGATTTTTTCCGCCCACAACCAGCCGGTCATCGATTTTCGCGGCAAAATCGTGCCGCTCGTCCGCCTGAAAGACGTCTTCGCTGTTCCTGGAGCAGCCGATGACGGAGATGCGGTGGCGGTCGTGATCGTCCGGAAAGGGGAAAAACTGGCGGCGCTGGCGGTCGACTCGTTTATCGGGCAGCAAGAAGTCGTGTTGAAATCGCTAGGAAACTATTTATCTTCGGTTTTCGCCATCTCGGGGGCGACGATTTTGGGAGACGGCCGAGTGGCGCTGATTATCGACTGCAACGCGCTCGTGAAGTAGGAGATGGCCGTGTCGGTGCGGGGGCGCCTATGGCGTTGATCTGCCGTTTTCAGTGGCATGTCGAAAAAAAGGGGGAGGATTGGATGACGGCCAGCGTGCAAGCAGACTGGAAAGTGATTGCGTTTCGCCTGAAAGAAGAAGAATATGCTCTGCCGGTGCAGCATGTCCGTTCCATCGAGAAAATGCAGCCGATCACGCGCGTGCCGGGGACGGCCCATTATGTAAAAGGGGTCATCAACTTGCGCGGTGTTGTGACGCCGATCATCGATTTGCGCGAGCGGTTCGGGTTTGCCCCCGAACCATATGGGGAACAGACGCGGATCATTATCGTTGCTCTTGAGGATATGGAAGTTGGGCTCATCGTCGATGCCGCGAATGATGTCCTTGATCTGCCGGCGGAAAGCATCGAACCGCCGCCAGAGGCAATTGGCTCCGTTGAGGCAAGTTACATCGACGGCGTGGCGAAAGTGGAGAATCGGCTCCTCATTTTGCTCGATTTGGCGAAAGTGCTCGACCGATAATCCGTGGAGAGGAGCGTTGACATTGGACGATATTCGCAACTTGACGGGGATGCATATTGACATTTTGCGCGAAATCGGCAACATTGGCGCCGGCAACGCGGCGACGGCTTTGTCGACGTTGCTAAACAAAAAAATTGAAATGGCGGTGCCGCGCGTTCAAATTGCGACGTTTGCCGAAATGATGGAATCAATCGGTGGACCGGAACAAGTAGTGGCGTGCGTCTATTTGCGCATCGAAGGAGAAGCGCCGGGAAACATGTTTTTCGTGTTGCCGCCGGAACAGGCTGAGCGGTTTGTCCGTCGGATGATTGGCGATGACTCGTTTTCGTTTCAAGGAGAAGCCCATGAGCTTGGCTGCTCGGCGCTTCAGGAGCTCGGCAATATTTTAGCCGGCTCGTATTTGTCGGCATTGGCTGACTTTACGCGGCTCAACTTGCACCCGTCCGTGCCGGCATTGGCCATCGACATGATTGGAGCTGTGCTGTCGTTCGGATTGCTTGAGCTGTCGCGTGTTGGCGATTACGCCATTTTGATTGACACAGCCATTTACGATGAACGGCGCCCGGACGAAAGCATCAACGGCCATTTCTTTCTTCTACCTGACCCCGAGTCGTTTTCCACCATCTTTCGAGCACTAGGTGTGGATGGTCTATGAGCACAGCGCAGGCTGTCAAAATCGGCATTGCGGAAATGGAGGTCGTCATAGCGCCGAATGTCATCCGCACGTGCGGGCTTGGGTCGTGCGTCGGTGTCGTCATTTACGATGCAGGCAAGGCGGTTGCTGGCATGGCGCATGTCATGCTTCCGCATTCCTCGATGGCGCGCGGCGGAGTCATCAATGCGGCCAAATACGCTGATACGGCGGTCGAGGCGCTCGTTCAGCTTGTCATTGCCGCTGGCGGGCGGAAAGGGATGCTGAAAGCGAAGCTGGCCGGCGGGGCGCAAATGTTTTCGTTTTCGACAGTTGGCGGCGATATGATGCGCATTGGCGCGCGCAATGTGGAGGAAGTGAAAAAGCAGCTCGAGCGGCTTCACATTCCGGTCGTCGCCGAAGATGTCGGGGGCCATAGCGGCCGCACGATCGAATTTAATCCGCAGACGGGTGTGCTCTCCATCCGCACCGCCGCTCAAGAAATAAAGGAAATATGACCGGGATGCGCCGTTTCCGCAAGGCAAGGGGGAGAATAATGGGAAGCGCGCTAAAAGGAGAAGAACGGAAATACTGGGATGAATGGATCCATGGCCGCGACCGTCACGCGGCCGAGGAGCTGGTGCAGCGCTATATGCCGCTTGTTTTCTACCACGTGCAGCGGCTTTCGGCGACGCTGCCGAGCTCCGTGCCGAAGGATGAGCTCGTCAGCCTTGGACTCGTCGGCTTATACGATGCGTTGGAGAAATTTGATCCATCGCGTGATTTGAAGTTCGACACGTACGCCTCGTTCCGCATCCGCGGCGCCATCTTAGACGGTTTGCGCAAAGAAGACTGGCTGCCGCGCAGCATGCGCGATAAGGCAAAAAAAATTGAGGAAGCGATCGAGCGGCTTGAACAGCGGCACATGCGATCGGTGACGGCGAAAGAGATCGCCGCTGAGCTCGGGATGACGGAAGAGGAAGTGCAGGCGGCGGCGAGTGAAACGTTTTTTTCCCATTGGCTGCCGCTCGGGCAGACGACCGTCGACGAAGATGAAGGACTGTTGGCGGTTCGCGACGACCGCGCTCCGCTTCCCGAGGAGCAAATCGTTAAGCAGGAAATGATCGAAAAGCTGGCTGAAGCCATCGGACAGCTGAATGAAAAAGAGCAGCTCGTCATCAGTTTGTTTTACAAAGAGGAGCTGACGTTTACAGAAATCGGGAGCCTTTTGCATTTGTCGACATCAAGAATTTCGCAAATTCATGCGAAAGCGCTTTGGAAACTGCGCCGCTTTTTTGAAAAAGAGCCATGAGGGGAGAGAAAACGCGATGGACATCCAGCTTCCAGCGTTGCAAAGCGTCATGCCGAAAGCGCCCGACGCGGAAAGACTTCAAGCTTCGACGCAACAACACTCCTATGCAGTGCAGGCGCAAATGGCAACTGCCGGCCAAAAGCGGGCGGAGCGTGCGCGCCGTCGGGTGACGGATAAACGAACGAGCGCCCGTCTTGAGCAGGAGGCGTCCCGTTTTGGAGGACACCCTTATAAAGGAAAAACGATCGACATTCAAGGATAGTGAACATCATGATGGCATTTTGGCTAACGATCAGTTTGCTGCTGCACGCCTTGTCGTTTTGGTTGATCATTGTGCTTTTCCTTCGCCTGTCGCGGCTTGGCGAGGCGGAGAGGCGGGCCGAGGAGCTCGAGGAAGCCATGACCGCTTATCTCGCTGCCTGGAAGGAAGAAAACGAGCGATTTTTGGCTGAACTTGACTCGTTGCTTGGCAGCGGCGCGGCTCCATTCGTTTCTGCACCGGAAACGAACGGTGCGCCCAGTGTGCAACGGGGCGCGAGCGGGAAAGAGACGGCGTCCATGCCCGGGGCAGGAGGCGGTGAAATCGGAGCGGGGTTCGAAAAGCGAACAGCGGAAGCAAAAAAGGGGGAAAACGAGCCGGCGGAGCGGGGAGAAACCGAAAAACGCACAGAAACAAGCCGCCCAAGCGCCGCTCCGGGCTATTTCCCAGACATCGGAACGGTCAAGGATGTGCTCGAACTTTCACTCACCCGACCAGCGGACGCGAGTGAGCTTGCTCGCCGCCTATATGCGGAAGGGGCGACGGTCGAGGAAATTGCCAAACAGCTCGGCAAAGGGAAAACGGAAGTCGAGCTATGGCTCAAATT
Organism: Geobacillus sp. G4; assembly: GCF_040327975.1. Lineage (NCBI taxonomy): Bacteria > Bacillati > Bacillota > Bacilli > Caryophanales > Anoxybacillaceae > Geobacillus > Geobacillus sp. G4. The sequence goes on along the minus strand of NZ_JBEPJY010000001.1, from coordinate 150,338 downwards.
TGCGCAAAAAACGAATCAATAGGCGAATAACAGCTTGATTTGCCGCTTGCAGTTGTGATATATTTTTTCATGGTGTGAATACACACGCCTGGTGATTTCAGCAACGGTGCTGGCAACGCCAGTCTTGCTGAAAGATGAGGCAGGCGGAGGACCAAAAACCACTGAGGAAACAGGAGGAGCATACATGTCGGTTATTTCGATGAAACAACTGCTTGAAGCTGGCGTCCACTTTGGACATCAGACGCGCCGTTGGAATCCGAAGATGAAAAAATACATTTTCACGGAGCGCAACGGCATCTATATCATCGACTTGCAAAAAACGGTGAAAAAAGTCGAGGAAGCATACAACTTCGTCCGCGAATTGGCGGCGAATGGCGGCAAAATTTTGTTCGTCGGCACGAAAAAACAAGCGCAAGAGTCGGTGAAGGAAGAAGCGGAACGCTGCGACATGTTTTATGTCAACCAACGCTGGCTCGGCGGCACGCTGACGAACTTCGCTACGATCCAAAAGCGGATCAAACGGCTGCGTGAAATTGAAAAAATGGAAGAAGATGGAATATTTGACGTTCTGCCGAAAAAAGAAGTCATTCGCTTGAAAAAAGAAAAAGAGCGTCTTGAGAAGTTTTTGGGCGGCATCAAAGACATGAAAGAGCTGCCAGATGCGTTGTTTGTCATTGACCCGCGCAAAGAGCGGATCGCGGTGGCGGAAGCGCGCAAGCTGAACATCCCGATCATCGGCATCGTCGACACGAACTGCGATCCGGATGAAATTGACTATGTCATTCCGGCCAACGACGACGCCATCCGCGCTGTTAAGCTGTTGACTTCGAAAATCGCCGACGCCGTGCTTGAGGCGAAACAAGGCGAAGAAGCGGCCGTCGCAGCAGAGTAACGATGCACAAGAAAGGTGATAAGAGGGGAAAGCCTTTTATCACCTTTTTTTGAGACAGAAATGAGCAACTTTTGGCTATACTAACGAATAAGAGCAAAACGGGAAGCCGCTGCCGGCACCGATACATATACGGGACAATGAGAAGGAGGATTTTTTTATGGCGATTACAGCACAAATGGTGAAAGAACTGCGCGAAAAAACAGGCGCAGGCATGATGGACTGCAAAAAGGCGCTCACCGAAACAAACGGTGACATGGAGAAAGCGATCGACTGGCTGCGCGAAAAAGGAATTGCCAAAGCGGCGAAAAAAGCGGACCGCATCGCGGCCGAAGGGATGGCGTACATCGCGGTGGAAGGCAATACCGCCGTCATTTTGGAAGTGAACTCGGAAACGGACTTCGTTGCGAAAAACGAAGCATTCCAAACGCTTGTCAAAGAGCTGGCCGCCCACTTGCTGAAACAAAAGCCGGCTTCGCTTGATGAAGCGCTCGGTCAAACGATGGACAACGGCTCGACCGTCCAAGACTACATCAACGAAGCGATCGCCAAAATTGGTGAAAAAATTACGCTTCGCCGCTTTGCCGTCGTCAATAAAGCGGACGGCGAAACGTTCGGTGCGTACTTGCACATGGGCGGGCGCATCGGCGTATTAACGTTATTAGCCGGCAATGCGAGCGAAGACGTCGCCAAAGATGTCGCCATGCACATTGCCGCACTTCATCCGAAATACGTCTCGCGCGACGACGTGCCGCAGGAAGAGATTGCGCATGAGCGTGAAGTGTTGAAGCAGCAAGCCTTAAACGAAGGCAAGCCGGAGAAAATCGTTGAAAAAATGGTCGAAGGCCGGCTGAACAAGTTTTACGAAGACGTCTGCCTGCTCGAGCAAGCGTTCGTGAAAAACCCGGATGTGACGGTGCGCCAATACGTCGAATCGAACGGAGCAACAGTCAAGCAGTTCATCCGTTACGAAGTCGGCGAAGGGCTCGAAAAACGCCAAGACAATTTTGCAGAAGAAGTCATGAGCCAAGTCAGAAAACAATGACGGACCGCAACAGGGAACACGCGCGTGTTCCCTGTTTTTCAAAGTGATTCGCATCATGGAGGTTGGACATGGAACAGCCAAAATACAAACGCGTCGTGTTAAAGTTGAGCGGGGAAGCGCTCGCCGGAAAGCAAGGGTTTGGCATTCAACCGGCGGTCATTCAGTCGATCGCCAAACAAGTGAAAGAAGTTGTTGAACTGGGCGTCGAGGTCGCCATCGTCGTCGGCGGCGGCAACATTTGGCGTGGAAAAACGGGAAGCGAAATGGGCATGGACCGGGCGACGGCTGATTACATGGGCATGTTGGCGACGGTGATGAATGCCCTCGCCTTGCAGGACAGCCTTGAGCAGCTCGGTGTGGAAACGCGGGTGCAAACATCGATTGAAATGCGGCAAGTGGCCGAACCGTACATTCGCCGCCGGGCGATTCGCCATCTTGAGAAAAAACGAGTTGTCATTTTCGCCGCCGGCACAGGCAACCCGTACTTTTCGACCGATACGACCGCGGCGCTCAGGGCGGCGGAAATCGAGGCGGACGTCATTTTAATGGCGAAAAACAACGTCGATGGCGTCTACAGCGCCGACCCGAACGTCGACGCCAATGCGGTCAAATACGATGAGCTGTCGTACTTGGACGTCATCAAGCAAGGGCTCGGCGTCATGGATTCGACTGCTTCCTCGCTTTGCATGGACAACAACATTCCGCTCATCGTCTTCTCGATTATGGAAGAAGGCAATATTAAACGCGCTGTGTTAGGTGAAAACATCGGAACGATCGTAAGGGGGAAATAACGATGGCAAAGCAAGTGATCCAACAGGCGAAAGAAAAGATGGATAAAGCGGTGCAAGCGTTCACCCGCGAGCTGGCAAGCATTCGCGCCGGGCGGGCGAACGCAGGGCTGCTTGAGAAAGTAACCGTTGACTATTACGGCGTGCCGACGCCAATCAACCAACTGGCCTCCATCAGCGTGCCGGAAGCGCGGCTGCTTGTCATTCAGCCGTACGACAAATCGGCCATTAAAGAAATGGAAAAAGCGATTTTAGCATCGGATTTAGGGCTGACGCCATCGGATGATGGATCAGTCATTCGTCTTGTCATTCCGCCGCTCACCGAGGAACGGCGCCGCGAGCTCGCGAAGCTTGTCAAAAAGTATTCAGAAGACGCGAAAGTCGCGGTGCGCAACATCCGCCGCGATGCGAACGATGAATTGAAAAAGCTCGAGAAAAACGGCGAAATTACGGAAGATGAGCTCCGCAGCTACACGGACGAAGTGCAAAAGCTGACCGATGACCACATCGCCAAAATTGACGCCATCACAAAAGAAAAAGAAAAAGAAGTGATGGAAGTATAGGCAAAACCATGCAAACCCTCTATGTTGATGGAGGGTTTTTTTGCTATAATGGAAAGGCAAAACACGATCCCGGAGGACTCGTATGTTCAATAAAATGCGAAAAACAAAAGAGAAAGACGTCCCGGTGACGAAAGAAGAGGTGCTCAGGCATCCGATGCCGAACCACGTCGCCATCATTATGGACGGAAACGGGAGATGGGCGAAAAAGCGGGCGCTGCCAAGGGCGGCCGGCCATTACGAAGGCATGCAAGTTGTGCGCAAAATCACTCGTTTTGCGAATGAGCTGGGGATTCAGATTTTGTCGCTTTACGCGTTTTCGACAGAAAACTGGAAACGTCCGAAAAGTGAAGTCGATTATTTGATGAAGCTGCCGGAACAGTTTTTGACGACGTTTCTTCCCGAGCTCGTCGCCGAAAATGTCAAAGTCCAAGTGATCGGTCATGCGGAGGCGCTGCCTGATCATACGCGCCGGGCGGTCGAGAAAGCCGTGAAGGAAACAAGCGGCAACACCGGCCTTGTGTTAAACTTTGCCCTTAATTATGGAAGCCGGGCGGAAATCACTGCCGCCGTAAAGCAGATCGCCAAAGACGTTGAACGCGGGATGCTCGCGCCGGAAGACATCACCGAGCCGCTCATTTCCTCGTACTTGATGACGAGCGGGCTCGCTGACCCTGACTTGCTCATCCGTACGAGCGGGGAGATTCGCTTGAGCAATTTCATGCTTTGGCAGTTGGCGTATACGGAACTTTGGTTTACGGATGTCTTATGGCCGGATTTTACGGAGCAACATTTCTTAGAGGCGATTGCCGCTTACCAGCGGCGCGACCGCCGATTTGGAGGAGTGTCAGCGCGATGAAGCAGCGAATCATCACCGGAGTCATAGCGGCGGCGCTCTTTTTGCCGATTGTTATTTTTGGCGGATTTCCGTTTATAATAGTAACATATATATTGGCCACGATTGGGCTGTTTGAATTGTTGCGGATGAAAGGGATGCACCCGTTGTCGTTTGTCGGGGCGGCTGGATTGATCGCCCTTTGGCTGTTGCTCGTTCCCGCCCGTTACGGCGGCGAGTGGTTGGCGTCTGGGACCGCCAAATTTGGCGTGCTCGCCGCTTTGGCTTTTTTGCTGCTTGTCGGCACAGTCGTGACGAAAAATGCGCTCTCGTTCGATGAGGCGGCGTTTGTCGTTTTGGCGGTCGTCTATGTCGGCGTAGGGTTTTTCTGTTTCGGCGCTGTTCGTTTGGTTGGGTTCGTGTACTTCGTTTATGCCTTGTTTGTCATTTGGGCGACTGACATTGGGGCGTATTTCTTTGGCCGCGCGTTTGGCCGGCGCAAGCTATGGCCGGAGATCAGCCCAAAAAAAACGGTGGAAGGCGCCATCGGCGGCATCGCTTCAGCGGCTGTTGTCGCCGCGATTTACGAGTGGGCGGCGGCGCCGTTTGGCAGTTTGGCGGCCGCGCTTGGCGTCGCGTTGCTGCTGTCGGCGTTCGGTCAGCTCGGCGATTTGATCGAATCGGCATTTAAGCGCCATTACGGCGTCAAAGATTCCGGGGCGATTTTGCCGGGACATGGCGGCATTTTAGATCGGTTTGACAGCTTGCTGTTCGTGCTGCCGATATTGTACATATTGCTTGAAATCGCACGATAAGCGGGTGAGGAGTGAAACGATTGAAATATATTAGTATATTAGGGGCGAGCGGATCGATCGGCACACAGACGCTCGATGTCATCCGCGCCCATCCGGACGAATTCCGCTTGGCCGCCGCATCGGTCGGGAAAAATATCGAGGCGGCGAGGCGGCTGATCGCTGAATTTTCCCCAAGTCTTGTCGCCGTCGCTGACCGTGATGCGTATGAAGTTCTTTATCGCGAGTACCGCGGGCGGACGACGATCGTGTACGGAGAGGAAGGATTGATTGAAGCAGCCGTTTGCCCACAAGCCGATGTTGTCGTCACCGCTGTCGTCGGCAGCGTCGGCCTTGTGCCGACGCTGAAGGCGATTGAAGCGGGAAAAGCGATCGCCCTCGCCAACAAAGAGACTCTCGTTGTCGCCGGACATCTCGTCATGGCTGCAGCCAAGCGGCGCGGCGTGCCGCTGTTGCCAGTTGACAGTGAACATTCCGCCATTTTTCAATGTCTGCAAGGGGAAAGGATGGAGCAAGTCGACAAACTCATTCTGACCGCATCCGGCGGCAGCTTCCGCGACAAGACGCGCCGAGAGCTCGCTCATGTGACGGTTGAGGAGGCGCTTCGCCATCCGAACTGGTCGATGGGGGCAAAAATTACGATTGATTCAGCGACCATGATGAATAAAGGATTTGAGGTCATTGAGGCTCATTGGCTGTTCGGGCTGCCGTATGAGCGGATTGAGGTTGTTTTGCATCGAGAAAGCATCATCCATTCGCTCGTTCAGTTCCGTGACACAAGTGTATTGGCGCAGCTTGGAACGCCGGATATGCGCGTTCCGATCCAATATGCGCTTGCGTATCCAAAGCGGTTGCCGCTCCCATCCGCCAAGCCGCTTGATTTAATCTCGCTTGGGGCGCTCCATTTCGCCCCGGTTGATTTCGACCGCTATCGCTGTTTGCGTCTCGCCTATGAGGCTGGCAAGCGCGGCGGCTCGCTGCCGACGGTGTTGAATGCGGCCAATGAGGAGGCGGTGGCGGCGTTTTTAGCCGGGCGCATTCCGTTTTTGGCCATCGAGGAGTGGATTGAACGCGCGCTCGAGCGTCATCGGCCAGTGAGCGATCCGCAGCTTGAGGACATTCGTGAAATCGATGCGGACGCGCGCGCCTACGTCCGCTCACTACTATCATAAAGGTGGTTGAAACGTTGGAATCGATCATTTCATTTATCGTCGTCTTTGGTGCCCTCGTCTTTTTTCACGAGCTCGGCCACTTGCTGCTAGCAAAACGGGCCGGCATTTTGTGCCGCGAATTTGCCATCGGCTTCGGACCGAAAGTGTTTTCGTTCAAGAAAAACGAAACGGTGTACACGATCCGCCTGCTCCCGCTTGGCGGCTTCGTCCGCATGGCCGGTGAAGACCCGGAGACGATTGAATTGAAGCGTGGGCAAGTCGTCGGTCTTTTGCTTGATGAGAGCGGCCAAGTGGAAAAAATCGTCCTCAACCATAAGGACGATTATCCGAATATCCGCGTAGTGGAAGTGGAAGAGGCCGATTTAGAGCATGGCATGTATGTGACCGGCTATACGGACGGCGAGCGGTTCGAGCGGTTTACGGTCAAGGAGCCGGCGTTTTTCGTCGTCGACCGCCAAGAGATTCAAATTGCTCCGTACCATCGCCAATTTGCGGCAAAAACGCTCGGGCAGCGAACGATGACGATTTTGGCCGGACCGCTCGCCAACTTTCTCTTGTCGCTCGTTGTCTTTATCATCATCGGTCTTTTGCAAGGCTATCCGGTCGACAAGCCGGTGATCGGCGAGCTGACGCCGGAGGGAGCGGCGCGCGCCGCCGGCTTGAAGCAAGGGGATGAAGTGATCGCCATTAACGGCGAACGGATGGAAACATGGACGGAAATCGTCAACACGATTCGCGCCCATCCGGGAGAACCGCTTCAGTTTCAAATTGAGCGGAATGGGAAAAAACGGAGTGTGACGGTCACTCCGGAGGCGAAAACGGTGCAAGGGGAGACGATCGGCTTGATCGGCGTCTATCAGCCGATGGAAAAATCGGTGTTGGGCTCGATCAAGCAAGGGCTGGTTGAGACGTATTACTGGACGCGGGAAATTGTAACGGGGCTCGGCCAATTGATCACCGGCCAGTTTCAGCTTGACATGCTGTCCGGACCGGTCGGCATCGCCGTATCGACCGGCAAAGTGGCTGAGTCTGGGATCTACTACTTGATGAAATGGGGCGCGATTTTAAGCATCAACCTGGGGATTGTCAACTTGTTGCCATTGCCGGCGTTAGACGGCGGGCGGCTCCTCTTTTTCGCCATTGAAGCGGTGCGCGGCAAGCCGGTCGACCGGCAAAAAGAAGGAATGGTTCATTTTATCGGCTTTGCCTTGCTTATGTTGCTTATGCTTGTGGTGACATGGAATGACATTCAAAAATTTTTCCTATAGAGAGAAAACGAGGTGGCTAATGGATGAGACAAAGTCAAGCGTTTATTCCGACGTTGCGTGAAGTGCCGGCGGATGCGGAAGTGAAAAGCCATCAGCTCCTGCTCCGGGCCGGCTTCATTCGTCAAAGCGCAAGCGGCGTCTATACGTTTTTGCCGCTCGGGCAGCGTGTTTTGCAAAAAGTGGAAGCGATCATCCGTGAGGAGATGAATCGTATCGGGGCGATGGAGCTTCTCATGCCGGCCTTGCAGCCAGCTGAGCTTTGGCAGCAGTCCGGCCGCTGGTACTCGTACGGGCCGGAGCTGATGCGCTTAAAAGACCGGCACGAGCGCGATTTCGCCCTCGGGCCGACGCATGAGGAAATGATCACGGCGATCGTCCGCGACGAGGTGAAAACGTACAAGCGGCTGCCGCTTGTCTTGTATCAAATCCAAACGAAATTCCGCGATGAAAAGCGTCCGCGTTTTGGGCTGTTGCGCGGCCGCGAGTTCATGATGAAAGACGCCTACTCGTTCCATACGTCGAAAGAAAGCTTGGATGAAACGTACAACAACATGTATGAGGCGTATGCGAACATTTTCCGCCGCTGCGGATTGAACTTCCGCGCCGTCATCGCCGACTCGGGGGCGATTGGCGGCAAAGATACGCATGAGTTTATGGTGCTCTCGGACATCGGCGAAGATACGATCGCCTACTCCGATGCGTCTGACTATGCCGCCAACATCGAGATGGCGCCGGTCGTGGCGACGTACGAAAAAAGCGATGAGCCGCCAGCCGAATTGAAAAAAGTGGCGACGCCGGGGCAAAAAACGATCGCTGAAGTCGCTTCGCACTTACAAATATCGCCGGAGCGCTGTATCAAATCGCTTTTGTTCAATGTGGACGGCCGCTATGCGCTCGTTCTCGTCCGCGGCGATCATGAAGCGAACGAGGTGAAGGTGAAAAACGTGCTCGACGCGACGGTCGTCGAATTGGCGACGCCGGAAGAAACGGAGCGGGTGATGAACGCTCCAATTGGTTCGCTCGGCCCGATCGGCGTCAGCGAAGACGTCACTGTGATCGCGGACCATGCTGTTGCTGCCATCGTCAACGGTGTTTGCGGCGCGAATGAGGAAGGCTACCATTACATCGGCGTCAACCCGGACCGCGATTTTGCCGTCAGTCAATACGCCGACTTGCGCTTTGTCCAAGAGGGCGACCCGTCTCCGGATGGCAAAGGGACGATCCGCTTCGCTCGCGGCATTGAAGTCGGGCACGTGTTCAAGCTTGGCACGAAATACAGCGAGGCAATGAACGCCGTGTACTTGGATGAAAACGGCCAAACGAAGACGATGATCATGGGTTGCTACGGCATCGGCGTATCAAGATTGGTGGCCGCAATCGCCGAACAGTTTGCTGACGAACACGGGCTTGTGTGGCCGGCTTCGGTCGCACCGTTTCACATCCATTTGCTTACAGCGAACGCAAAAAGCGATGAACAGCGCGCGTTGGCGGAAGAGTGGTATGAAAAGCTCGGACAGGCTGGGTTTGAAGTGTTGTATGACGACCGCCCCGAACGGGCCGGAGTGAAGTTTGCCGACAGCGATTTGATCGGCATTCCGCTCCGCGTCACCGTCGGCAAGCGAGCGGGCGAAGGCGTTGTGGAAGTAAAAGTGCGGAAAACAGGCGAGACGTTCGATGTGCCGGTCAGCGAGCTTGTCGACACTGCGCGCCGTCTCCTTCAATCATGAGTGCCGGCGCTGGCGAAAAAGAATTCTGTCTTTTTCGCCGGCGCTTTTGTTATGGTATGATATAGAAAGAGAATGATGTTGAGAGGGGAACAAACGGACGTCATGGTGACAAAAGAGCAAAAAGAGCGGTTTCTCATCCTGCTTGAGCAGTTGAAGATGACGTCGGACGAATGGATGCCGCATTTTCGTGAGGCAGCCATTCGCAAAGTCGTGATCGATAAAGAGGAGAAAAGCTGGCATTTTTATTTTCAGTTCGACAACGTGCTGCCGGTTCATGTATACAAAACGTTTGCCGATCGACTGCAGACGGCGTTCCGCCATATCGCCGCCGTCCGCCATACGATGGAGGTCGAAGCGCCGCGCGTAACTGAGGCGGATGTGCAGGCGTATTGGCCGCTTTGCCTTGCCGAGCTGCAAGAAGGCATGTCGCCGCTTGTCGATTGGCTCAGCCGGCAGACGCCCGAGCTGAAAGGAAACAAGCTGCTTGTCGTTGCCCGCCATGAAGCGGAAGCGCTGGCGATCAAACGGCGGTTCGCCAAAAAAATCGCTGATGTGTACGCTTCGTTTGGGTTCCCCCCCCTTCAGCTTGACGTCAGCGTCGAGCCGTCCAAGCAAGAAATGGAACAGTTTTTGGCGCAAAAACAGCAAGAGGACGAAGAGCGAGCGCTTGCTGTACTGACCGATTTAGCGAGGGAAGAAGAAAAGGCCGCGTCTGCGCCGCCGTCCGGTCCGCTTGTCATCGGCTATCCGATCCGCGACGAGGAGCCGGTGCGGCGGCTTGAAACGATCGTCGAAGAAGAGCGGCGCGTCGTTGTGCAAGGCTATGTATTTGACGCCGAAGTGAGCGAATTAAAAAGCGGCCGCACGCTGTTGACCATGAAAATCACAGATTACACGAACTCGATTTTAGTCAAAATGTTCTCGCGCGACAAAGAGGACGCCGAGCTCATGAGCGGCGTCAAAAAAGGCATGTGGGTGAAAGTGCGCGGCAGCGTGCAAAACGATACGTTCGTCCGTGATTTGGTCATCATCGCCAACGATTTGAACGAAATCGCCGCAAACGAACGGCAAGATACGGCGCCGGAAGGGGAAAAGAGGGTCGAGCTCCATTTGCATACCCCGATGAGCCAAATGGACGCGGTCACCTCGGTGACAAAACTCATTGAGCAAGCGAAAAAATGGGGGCATCCGGCGATCGCCGTCACCGACCATGCCGTTGTTCAGTCGTTTCCGGAGGCCTACAGCGCGGCGAAAAAACACGGCATGAAGGTCATTTACGGCCTTGAGGCGAACATCGTCGACGATGGCGTGCCGATCGCCTACAATGAAACGCACCGCCGTCTTTCGGAGGAAACGTACGTCGTCTTTGACGTCGAGACGACGGGCCTGTCGGCTGTGTACAATACGATCATTGAGCTGGCGGCGGTGAAAGTGAAAGACGGCGAGATCATCGACCGGTTCATGTCGTTTGCCAACCCTGGACATCCGTTGTCAGTGACAACGATGGAGCTGACTGGGATCACCGATGAGATGGTGAAAGACGCCCCGAAGCCGGACGAGGTGCTAGCCCGTTTTGTTGACTGGGCCGGCGATGCGACGCTTGTTGCCCACAACGCCAGCTTTGACATCGGTTTTTTAAACGCGGGCCTCGCTCGCATGGGGCGCGGCAAAATCGCGAATCCAGTCATCGATACGCTCGAGCTGGCCCGTTTTTTATACCCGGATTTGAAAAACCATCGGCTCAATACATTGTGCAAAAAATTTGACATTGAATTGACGCAGCATCACCGCGCCATCTACGACGCGGAGGCGACCGGGCATTTGCTTATGCGGCTGTTGAAGGAAGCGGAAGAGCGCGGCATACTGTTTCATGACGAATTAAACAGCCGCACGCACAGCGAAGCGTCCTATCGGCTTGCGCGCCCGTTCCATGTGACGCTGTTGGCGCAAAACGAGACTGGATTGAAAAATTTGTTCAAGCTTGTGTCATTGTCGCACATTCAATATTTTCACCGTGTGCCGCGCATCCCGCGCTCCGTGCTCGTCAAGCACCGCGACGGCCTGCTTGTCGGCTCGGGCTGCGACAAAGGAGAGCTGTTTGACAACTTGATCCAAAAGGCGCCGGAAGAAGTCGAAGACATCGCCCGTTTTTACGATTTTCTTGAAGTGCATCCGCCGGACGTGTACAAGCCGCTCATCGAGATGGATTATGTGAAAGACGAAGAGATGATCAAAAACATCATCCGCAGCATCGTCGCCCTTGGTGAGAAGCTTGACATCCCGGTTGTCGCCACTGGCAACGTCCATTACTTGAACCCAGAAGATAAAATTTACCGGAAAATCTTAATCCATTCGCAAGGCGGGGCGAATCCGCTCAACCGCCATGAACTGCCGGATGTATATTTCCGTACGACGAATGAAATGCTTGACTGCTTCTCGTTTTTAGGGCCGGAAAAAGCGAAGGAAATCGTCGTTGACAACACGCAAAAAATCGCTTCGTTAATCGGCGATGTCAAGCCGATCAAAGATGAGCTGTATACGCCGCGCATCGAAGGGGCGGACGAGGAAATCAGGGAAATGAGCTACCGGCGGGCGAAGGAAATTTACGGCGACCCGTTGCCGAAACTTGTTGAAGAGCGGCTTGAGAAGGAGCTAAAAAGCATCATCGGCCATGGCTTTGCCGTCATTTATTTGATCTCGCACAAGCTTGTGAAAAAATCGCTCGATGACGGCTACCTTGTCGGGTCGCGCGGATCGGTCGGCTCGTCGTTTGTCGCGACGATGACGGAAATCACCGAGGTCAATCCGCTGCCGCCGCATTACGTTTGCCCAAACTGCAAGCATTCGGAGTTCTTTAACGACGGTTCAGTCGGCTCAGGGTTTGATTTGCCGGATAAAAACTGCCCGCGATGTGGAACGAAATACAAGAAAGACGGGCACGACATCCCGTTTGAGACGTTTCTCGGCTTTAAAGGCGACAAAGTGCCGGATATCGACTTGAACTTTTCCGGCGAATACCAGCCGCGCGCCCACAACTATACGAAAGTGCTGTTTGGCGAAGACAACGTCTACCGCGCCGGGACGATTGGCACGGTCGCTGACAAAACGGCGTACGGATTTGTCAAAGCGTATGCGAGCGACCATAACTTAGAGCTGCGCGGCGCGGAAATCGACCGGCTCGCGGCTGGCTGCACCGGGGTGAAGCGGACGACCGGACAGCATCCGGGCGGCATCATCGTCGTCCCTGATTATATGGAAATTTACGATTTTACGCCGATTCAATATCCGGCCGATGACACGTCCTCTGAATGGCGGACGACCCATTTCGACTTCCATTCGATCCACGACAATTTGTTGAAGCTCGATATTCTCGGGCACGACGATCCGACGGTCATTCGCATGCTGCAAGATTTAAGCGGCATCGATCCGAAAACGATCCCGACCGACGACCCGGATGTGATGGGCATTTTCAGCAGTACCGAGCCGCTTGGCGTTACGCCGGAGCAAATCATGTGCAATGTCGGCACGATCGGCATTCCGGAGTTTGGCACGCGCTTCGTTCGACAAATGTTGGAAGAGACAAGGCCAAAAACGTTTTCCGAACTCGTGCAAATTTCCGGCTTGTCGCACGGCACCGATGTGTGGCTCGGCAACGCGCAAGAGCTCATTCAAAACGGCACGTGTACGTTATCGGAAGTCATCGGCTGCCGCGACGACATTATGGTCTATTTGATTTACCGCGGGCTCGAGCCGTCGCTCGCTTTTAAAATCATGGAATCCGTGCGCAAAGGAAAAGGCTTAACGCCGGAGTTTGAAGCAGAAATGCGCAAACATGACGTGCCGGAGTGGTACATCGATTCATGCAAAAAAATCAAGTACATGTTCCCGAAAGCGCACGCCGCCGCCTACGTGTTAATGGCGGTGCGCATCGCCTACTTTAAGGTGCACCATCCGCTTTTGTATTACGCGTCGTACTTTACGGTGCGGGCGGAGGACTTTGACCTTGACGCCATGATCAAAGGATCAGCCGCCATTCGCAAGCGGATTGAGGAAATCAACGCCAAAGGCATTCAGGCGACGGCGAAAGAAAAAAGCTTGCTCACGGTTCTTGAGGTGGCCTTAGAGATGTGCGAGCGCGGCTTTTCCTTTAAAAATATCGATTTGTACCGCTCGCAGGCGACGGAATTCGTCATTGACGGCAATTCTCTCATTCCGCCGTTCAACGCCATTCCGGGGCTTGGGACGAACGTGGCGCAGGCGATCGTGCGCGCTCGCGAGGAAGGTGAGTTTTTGTCGAAGGAGGATTTGCAACAGCGCGGCAAATTGTCGAAAACGCTGCTCGAGTATCTAGAAAGCCGCGGCTGCCTTGACTCGCTTCCAGACCATAACCAGCTGTCGCTGTTTTAGTGGAAACGCCGCCGCTGAAGGAAGCGGACAGCGCTCTTTCGCCCGAGCGGCAGTTTCCCGTTGCAATATATTTCCCAATGTGTTATAGTTTTAGTGGAATTGGCAAAGATAATGGCAAGCAGAGAGTGGGGAAACCCACTCTTTCGTCTTGAATGGGCACCCGTCTCTCGTTCATTCCCCGCCTTGTGCAGGGGATTTTCTCATTATGCCACGCATGCACGTTTGCTCGGTAAGGAGGAACACAATGAGCAAAAAGGTGACAGAAACGGTCGAACAACTCGTCACACCGATTTTGGACGAAATGGGGCTTGAACTCGTCGATATTGAATATGTGAAGGAAGGGAAAAATTGGTTTTTGCGCGTCTTCATTGACTCTGACGATGGCGTCGATATTGAACAATGCGGTGCTGTCAGCGAAAAATTGAGCGAAAAGCTGGATGAAGTCGATCCGATTCCGCATAACTATTTTTTGGAAGTATCATCGCCCGGAGCAGAGCGGCCGCTGAAAAAGGCAAAAGATTTTGCCAAGGCCATTGGGAAAAATGTATATATCAAAACGTATGAGCCCATTGAAGGAGAAAAGCAGTTTGAAGGCGAACTAACCGCTTTTGACGGAACGACCGTGACGCTGTTGGTCAAAGACCGCGGACGGCAAAAAACGGTCGCCATTCCGTATGAAAAAGTGGCAAGCGCCCGATTAGCCGTCATTTTCTTCTAATCGCAAAAGGGGGATTTTTGTTGCATGAACACGCAATTGCTTGAGGCGTTAGCCGATCTGATGCGGGAAAAAGGCATCAGCAAAGAAGTCGTGATGGAAGCGATCGAAGCGGCGATCGTTTCAGCGTATAAACGCAATTTCGGCCAGGCGCAAAACGTGCGCGTCGATCTCAATATGGACACCGGCACGATCCGCGTGTTCGCGCGCAAAGATGTCGTCGAAGAGGTGGCCGATCCGCGCCTTGAAATTTCACTTGAGGACGCGCAGCGGATCAATCCGAATTATCAAATCGGCGACGTCGTCGAGCTCGAAGTGACGCCGCGCGATTTCGGGCGCATCGCCGCACAGACGGCGAAGCAAGTCGTCACCCAGCGCGTGCGCGAGGCAGAGCGGAGCATCATCTACGCCGAATTTGTCGACCGTGAAGAGGACATTATGACCGGCATCGTTCAGCGCGTCGACCCGCGCTTTGTCTACGTCAGCCTCGGTAAGGCGGAGGCGCTCCTGCCGGCAAACGAACAAATGCCGAATGAAACCTATAAGCCGCACGACCGGTTGAAAGTATACATTACGAAAGTGGAAAAAACGACAAAAGGGCCGCAAATTTTCGTCTCCCGCACCCACCCGGGACTGTTGAAACGGCTGTTTGAGCTCGAAGTGCCGGAAATTTACGACGGAACGGTCGAGATTAAATCGATCGCCCGCGAAGCCGGCGACCGTTCGAAAATTTCCGTCCACTCCGACAACCCGGAAGTCGATCCGGTCGGCGCATGCGTCGGACCGAGAGGGCAACGCGTGCAGGCCATTGTTGATGAGCTGAACGGAGAAAAAATCGATATCGTCCGCTGGTCGGCCGATCCGGTGGAGTTTGTCGCCAACGCGTTAAGCCCGGCGAAAGTGTTGCGCGTCATTGTCAACGAGGAGCAAAAGGCGACGACGGTCATCGTTCCGGACTATCAGCTGTCGCTCGCCATCGGCAAACGCGGGCAAAACGCGCGGCTGGCGGCGAAATTGACCGGCTGGAAAATTGATATTAAAAGCGAATCGGAAGCGCGGGAGATGGGCATTGATCCGCATGCGCCATCCACTTCGCTTGATTTCAGCGATGCGGCGGCCGATAATGAAAATAGCGAAGAAAACGGCCCATCGTTTGATCAATCGGCGGAAATCGAGTGAGGGGGAATGAAAAATGGCAGCGCAAAAGAAAATTCCGTTGCGCAAATGCGTCGTCACTGGAGAGATGAAGCCGAAACGGGAGATGGTGCGCATCGTCCGCTCGAAAGAGGGGGAAGTGTCGATCGACCCAACCGGCAAAAAGGCGGGGCGCGGCGCGTATATTACCCTTGATCCGGAGTGCATTTTGCAGGCGAAAAAGAAAAACATTTTGGCCCGCCATTTAAAAGCAGACATCGATGATGCGATTTATGACGAATTGCTCGCCTTGGCGGAAAAGGAGAAACAGGCCGGACATGAAGCATAACCGTTGGGCATCGCTGCTTGGATTGGCGCAGCGGGCGGGCAAAGTCGTCTCCGGCGAGGAGCTTGTCGTCAAAGAAGTGCAGCGGGGCCGGGCGCGGCTCGTCTTGCTTTCGCAAGACGCATCGGTCAACACCGAAAAAAAAGTGACGGACAAATGCACGTTTTATGGCGTCCCGCTTTGCAAAGTGCCGGACCGGTATGTGCTTGGCGGCGCGATCGGCAAGGACGCCCGTGTCGTTGTCGCTGTCATCGACGAAGGGTTTGCGCGCCAATTGCAAACGATGCTCGACCGATCTTAATGGGGGTGAATGTATGTCGAAAATGCGTGTGTATGAATACGCGAAAAAACAGAACGTTCCAAGCAAGGACGTCATTCATAAATTGAAAGAAATGAACATTGAAGTGAACAACCATATGGCGATGCTGGAGGCTGATGTCGTCGAAAAACTCGACCATCAATATCGCCCGAACACCGGGAAAAAAGAAGAGAAAAAAGCGGAAAAGAAAACGGAGAAGCCGAAACGGCCGACGCCGGCGAAAGCGGCCGATTTTGCTGATGAGGAAATTTTTGACGACAGCAAAGAAGCGGCGAAAATGAAACCGGCGAAGAAAAAGGGAGCGCCAAAAGGGAAGGAAACGAAAAAAACCGAGGCGCAACAGCAAGAAAAGAAACTGCTCCAAGCGGCGAAAAAGAAAGGAAAAGGGCCGGCGAAAGGGAAAAAGCAGGCAGCACCAGCCGCAAAACAAGCGCCGCAGCCGGCGAAAAAAGAAAAAGAGCTGCCGAAAAAAATTACGTTTGAAGGCTCGCTTACCGTGGCCGAACTGGCGAAAAAGCTTGGCCGCGAACCGTCGGAAATTATTAAGAAGCTGTTTATGCTCGGCGTGATGGCGACAATCAACCAAGATTTAGACAAAGACGCCATCGAGCTCATCTGCTCAGATTACGGCGTTGAAGTCGAAGAAAAAGTGACGATCGATGAGACGAACTTTGAAGCGATCGAAATTGTCGATGCGCCGGAAGATTTGGTTGAACGGCCGCCGGTCGTGACGATCATGGGGCACGTCGACCACGGGAAAACGACGTTGCTTGATGCGATCCGCCACTCCAAAGTGACGGAGCAAGAAGCCGGCGGTATTACGCAACACATCGGTGCGTATCAAGTGACGGTCAATGACAAAAAAATTACGTTCCTCGATACGCCGGGGCATGAAGCGTTTACAACGATGCGGGCGCGCGGCGCGCAAGTGACCGATATCGTCATTCTTGTCGTTGCCGCGGATGACGGGGTGATGCCGCAGACGGTGGAAGCGATCAACCACGCCAAGGCGGCAAACGTGCCGATTATTGTCGCCATCAACAAAATCGATAAGCCGGAAGCGAACCCGGACCGTGTCATGCAAGAATTGATGGAATACAACCTCGTTCCGGAAGAATGGGGCGGCGATACGATTTTCTGCAAGTTGTCGGCGAAAACGAAAGAGGGCCTTGATCATCTTTTGGAAATGATTTTGCTTGTCAGTGAGATGGAAGAATTAAAAGCCAACCCGAACCGGCGTGCGGTCGGTACGGTGATCGAAGCGAAGCTTGATAAAGGGCGTGGCCCGGTGGCAACGCTTTTGATTCAAGCGGGAACGTTGCGTGTCGGCGATCCGATCGTCGTCGGCACAACATACGGGCGCGTGCGCGCGATGGTGAACGACAGCGGCCGGCGCGTCAAAGAGGCGACTCCGTCGATGCCAGTCGAAATTACTGGGCTGCATGAAGTGCCGCAAGCCGGCGACCGCTTCATGGTGTTTGAGGATGAGAAAAAGGCGCGGCAAATCGCGGAGGCGCGGGCGCAGCGGCAGCTGCAGGAGCAGCGAAGCGTCAAAACGCGCGTCAGCTTGGATGATTTGTTTGAACAAATTAAGCAAGGCGAAATGAAAGAGCTGAATTTGATCGTCAAAGCCGATGTTCAAGGATCGGTTGAGGCGCTTGTCGCCGCCTTGCAAAAAATCGATGTGGAAGGCGTGCGGGTGAAAATCATCCACGCGGCTGTCGGCGCCATCACCGAATCGGATATTTCGCTGGCGACGGCATCGAACGCCATCGTCATTGGATTTAACGTCCGTCCGGATGCAAACGCAAAGCGCGCCGCTGAATCGGAAAAAGTCGACATCCGCCTCCATCGCATCATTTACAATGTCATCGAGGAAATTGAAGCGGCGATGAAAGGGATGCTCGATCCGGAGTACGAAGAGAAAGTGATCGGTCAGGCGGAAGTGCGGCAAACGTTCAAAGTATCGAAAGTCGGCACGATCGCCGGTTGCTATGTCACGGACGGCAAAATCACCCGCGACAGCAAGGTGCGCCTCATTCGCCAAGGCATCGTCGTCTACGAAGGGGAAATCGATTCGCTCAAGCGGTATAAAGACGATGTGCGCGAAGTGGCGCAAGGGTATGAATGCGGGCTGACGATCAAAAACTTCAATGATATCAAAGAAGGAGATGTCATCGAAGCATACATCATGCAGGAAGTGGCCCGGGCATGATCGGCTTCGCTGCGTGCGAATGCATCATCTACAACGCCCGCTCGCTCAAGGATAAACGGGCCGTCCTGCAGCGGGTCATGACAAGAATCCGGCAAAAATATAACGTCTCTGTGGCCGAAATCGATCATCAAGACGCATGGCAACGAGCGACCATCGGCCTTGTTGCCATTACGTCCAGCCGCCGGGCGACCGAACGGGAGCTCGAGCGTGCGCTTGCTTTGATCGACTCGTTCCCTGAGCTGGAGCGGGCGGCCACATCATTCGAGTGGTTGTAACCGAGGTGATGGGTGATGAATATACGGGCAACTCGCGTTGGCGAGCAAATGAAAAAAGAGTTGAGCGACATCATCAGCCGCAGGCTGAAAGACCCGCGCATCGGCTTTGTCACGGTGACCGATGTGCGGGTCACCGGTGATTTGCAACAGGCGAAAGTGTACATCAGCGTCCTTGGCGATGACAAGCAGCAGGAAGAGACGTTGAAGGCGCTCGAGAAAGCGAAAGGGTTTATCCGTTCGGAAATCGGGCAGCGCATCCGCCTTCGCAAGACGCCGGAAATTTTCTTTGAAATCGATGAAACGATTGAATACGGCAGCCGCATCGAACAGCTGATTCGGCAAATTTCAAGCGATGACCACCCGGCGAAAGAGGCGGATGGGGAGCCGAACAATGGATAGACGAACCGTCTATCCATTTCCATTCATGATCATGGAAACGGAAAGGGTGCGTCGATGGACGGGGTATTGCTGCTGAATAAACCGAAAGGGATGACGTCTCACGACTGCGTGGCCAAAGTGCGCCGTCTGCTTGGCGTAAAAAAAGCGGGACACACCGGCACGCTTGACCCAAACGTGTCCGGTGTGCTGCCCATTTGCCTTGGCAAGGCGACGCGCATCGCCGAGTTTTTGACCGGGACGACGAAAACGTATGAAGGAAAAGTGACGCTTGGCGCCGCGACGACAACCGAAGATGCGGACGGCGACATCATCGCCGCCCGTCCGGTTGACCGGCCGATTGCGCGCGCGGAAATCGAAGCGGTGTTTGACAGCTTGACCGGAGAAATTGAGCAAACGCCGCCGATGTACTCCGCGGTGAAAGTGGGCGGCAAAAAACTGTATGAATACGCGCGCGCCGGCATCGAAGTCGAACGTCCGACGCGGCGCGTGACCATTTATGAGCTCGAACTGCTTGATGAACGTGAACAATTCTTTGGGGAAACGGTGTCATTTCGCTTTCGCGTCACGTGCAGCAAAGGCACGTACGTGCGTACGCTGGCGGTGATGATCGGCGAGCGGCTCGGCTATCCGGCGCATATGTCCGACCTCATCCGTACGGCGTCCGGGCCGTTTCGGCTTGAAGATTGCGTAACGTTTGAAGACGTTGAGCGCCGGGCGGCCGACGGGACGGCTGATGCCTTGCTCATCCCGATCGAGCGGGCGCTTTTTCATTTGCCGAAATATGAAATCAATGATAAAGTAGCAGAGAAGGTAAAAAACGGGGCGCTGCTCCGGCTTCCCGCTTTTTTAGAGAAGCTTGACGGGCCGGTCGTGCTTGTTTCGCCCGAGCGGGAAGCGCTGGCCCTGTACGTGAAGCATCCGGCGCGCCCCGGCTTGATGAAACCGCTCAAAGTGTTTCGTTAACGCCGCGGGTGCAGCGCGGAAATAAAGAAGGTAGGTCATGGACATGGAAACGCTGTTTCTTTCGCATCCCCACCGTCTCGAACGCCAGGCGCTCCCTCCGACGGTGATGGCGCTGGGCTATTTCGACGGCATCCACCTCGGCCATCAAAAAGTGATCCGCACCGCGGTCGAGATCGCCAACGAGCGTGGGTACGAAAGCGCGGTGATGACGTTTCATCCTCATCCGTCCGTTGTGCTTGGCAAACAGTCCGAGCTGCGCTCGATCACGCCGCTTGGCAAAAAGGAGCAGCTGATTGCATCACTTGGCGTCAACCGGCTGTACATCGTTGAATTTACGCCGACGTTTGCTGCGCTGTCGCCAGAAGCGTTCGTTGACCAATATTTGGACGGGTTGCACGTGAAACATGTCGTCGCCGGCTTCGATTTCACTTATGGGCGGTTCGGAAAAGGAACGATGGAGACGATGCCGATTCATGCGCGCGGCCGCTTTGGACAGACGGTCATTCCGAAGCTCGCGGTCGACGGGGAAAAAGTGAGCTCGTCCCGGGTGCGGAAACTGCTCGAAGACGGGGCGGTCGAACAGCTTCCCCGCCTGCTCGGCCGCTTTTATGAGCTTGAAGGAACGGTCGTTGCCGGGGAACGGCGCGGGCGGATGATCGGCTTTCCAACGGCGAACATCGCTTTAAACAGCGATTATGCCTTGCCGGCAGTCGGCGTCTATGCAGTCAAGGCGGTGATCGGCGGGCAAGTATATGAAGGGGTGGCGAACGT
Organism: Geobacillus sp. G4; assembly: GCF_040327975.1. NCBI lineage: Bacteria > Bacillati > Bacillota > Bacilli > Caryophanales > Anoxybacillaceae > Geobacillus > Geobacillus sp. G4. Next base: position 129,698 of record NZ_JBEPJY010000001.1, on the reverse strand, counting down.
CGGCTACAAACCGACGTTCCATAAAACGCGCGAAGGATTGCCGAATATTGAGGTGCACTTATTCGAGTTTTCCGGCGATATTTATGGACAAACGATGACAATTGAGTGGCACCGCCGTCTGCGGAGCGAGCAGAAGTTTACCAGTGTCGATGAACTGACGGCGCAAATCGCCCGCGACAAGAAAGAGGCGGAGCAGTATTTCCGCTGTTTCAGCGAAAAGACTTGCATTTTGCCGGAAAAAGAGGTATTCTAATCAATGTATGCGAACCATTGCTTGGCTAGGCGAGTCACCGACGCCCGCTCGGCAATCGGGGATCTAGGACTAGGGAGGTGAACAAGGATGGCATTGACGCAGGAGCGCAAACGCGAAATCATCGAGCAATTTAAAATCCATGAGAACGACACTGGTTCTCCGGAAGTGCAAGTTGCGATCCTGACGGAGCAAATCAACAACTTGAACGAGCATTTGCGCATTCATAAAAAAGATCATCATTCACGGCGCGGCTTGCTGAAAATGGTCGGGAAGCGCCGCAACTTATTGGCCTACTTGCGCAAGAAAGATGTGGCGCGCTACCGTGAATTGATTGAGAAACTTGGATTACGTCGATAAAAAAGCGGGAGCATTCCCGCTTTTTTGCTAGTTTATAGGCGTGACTGACACGGCGATGATAACAATGGTGCCAATTCGTCTATACTAATCATCAGCGGATCTATAATTTCATCTGTACATAGAGAGGAGTACTCGTCTGTATGGAACAAGAGAAACGCGTGTTTTCCATCGATGTGGCCGGGCGGCCGCTCATCGTCGAAACCGGCGAGCTGGCGAAACAGGCGAATGGCGCGGCGCTCGTCCGCTACGGCGATACGGTCGTGTTGAGCACAGCCACCGCGTCGCGAGAGGCGAAAAACGTTGACTTTTTCCCGCTTACCGTCAACTACGAGGAACGGTTGTATGCGGTTGGAAAAATTCCTGGCGGGTTTATTAAGCGCGAAGGTCGCCCGAGCGAGAAAGCCATTTTGGTGAGCCGTCTCATCGACCGACCGATTCGCCCGCTGTTTGCCGAAGGATTCCGCAACGAAGTGCAAGTCGTCTCGATGGTCATGAGCGTTGATCAAGACTGCGCGCCGGAAGTAGCGGCCTTAATCGGTTCGTCGGTGGCGCTGACGATTTCCGACATTCCGTTTGAAGGGCCGATCGCCGGTGTCATCGTCGGCCGCGTTGACGGCCAGTTTGTCATCAATCCGACGGTCGAGCAAATGGAAAAAAGCGATCTGCATCTTGTCGTCGCCGGCACAAAAGATGCGATCAACATGGTGGAAGCCGGGGCGGATGAGGTGCCGGAAGAAGTGATTTTGGAAGCGATCATGTTCGGCCATGAGGAAGTGAAGCGGCTCATCGCCTTCCAAGAGGAAATCGCCGCCCAAGTCGGCAAAGAAAAAATGGAAGTCGTCCTTTACGAGCCGGATCCAGCGCTGGAGGCGGAAATCCGCCAGCTTGCCGAAGCGGACATTAAGCGAGCGGTGCAAGTGCCGGAGAAACTGGCGCGCGATGCTGCCATTGAAGATGTGAAAGCTGGCGTCATCGCCAAATATGAGGCGGAAGAAGCGGATGAGGAGAAGCTCAAGCAAGTACAGGAAATTTTGCATAAACTCGTAAAAGAGGAAGTGCGCCGTTTGATCACGGTCGAGAAAATCCGTCCGGACGGGCGCAAAGTCGATGAAATCCGTCCGCTTTCATCGGCGGTCGGCGTCCTGCCGCGCACGCACGGCTCCGGTTTGTTTACGCGCGGGCAGACGCAAGTGTTGAGCGTTTGTACGCTTGGGGCGCTTGGTGATGTGCAAATTTTGGACGGGCTTGACCTTGAAGAATCGAAGCGGTTTATGCACCATTACAACTTCCCGCCGTTTTCCGTCGGGGAAACCGGGCCGATGCGCGGGCCGGGGCGTCGTGAAATCGGACACGGGGCGCTTGGCGAACGGGCGCTCGAGCCGGTCGTGCCGTCGGAGCGCGAATTCCCGTATACGATCCGCCTCGTTTCCGAAGTGCTGGAGTCGAACGGTTCGACATCGCAGGCCAGCATTTGCGCCAGCACGCTGGCGATGATGGATGCTGGGGTGCCGATTAAAGCACCGGTCGCCGGCATTGCCATGGGGCTTGTGAAAAACGACGACCATTACACGATTTTGACAGACATTCAAGGCATCGAAGACCATCTTGGCGATATGGACTTTAAAGTCGCCGGCACGAGAAAAGGCGTGACGGCATTGCAAATGGACATTAAAATCAAAGGATTGACGCGCGAGATTTTGGAAGAGGCGCTCATGCAAGCGCGCAAAGGGCGGCTCGAGATTTTGGATCATATGATGCAAACGCTCAGCGAACCGCGCAAAGAGCTGTCCAAATATGCACCGAAAATTTTGATCATGCACATCAACCCGGACAAAATCCGGGAGGTGATCGGACCAAGCGGCAAGCAGATCAACAAAATCATCGACGAAACCGGCGTCAAAATCGACATCGAACAAGACGGCACGATTTTCATCTCGTCTGTGGATGAAGCGGCCAACCAAAAAGCGAAGCAAATCATCGAAGACATCGTCCGCGAAGTCGAAGTCGGCCAAGTGTACTTAGGCAAAGTGAAACGGATTGAAAAATTCGGCGCCTTCGTTGAGTTGTTCAACGGCAAAGACGGGCTTGTCCATATTTCCGAGCTCGCTGAAGGGCGGGTCGGCAAAGTCGAAGACGTCGTTTCGATTGGCGATGAAATTTTAGTGAAAGTAACGGAAATCGATAAGCAAGGGCGCGTCAACCTGTCGCGCAAAGCGGTGTTGCGCGATGCCCGCAACATTGGAGGGGAACTGCCGCGGGAATCTAGGGAAAAACGAGGAAGACGGCCGGAGCGCCATCGCATGAAGCCTTAGGAATTTGTTTCTTAAGGCTCTTTTGTTATGTTCTATCCTGTCCCCCTAAGACATATGTTGTAGTAGTAAAAAAGGAGGGGGACAAGGGTGAACAACGGAATTGCCCGCTATATGGCGCTAGCGGTCATGTTTCTTGCCGCCTGGGCGGCGGTTCATTGGCCTCCGGTTGGCGATTACATCGCGAGCTGGCGCCCGATGGAAACAACCGCGATGAAAGAGCGCGACAAGCTGTACGACACGATCGTCAAACAAGCGAAGCAATATGAAATTCCCGCCCAAGATGCGGTCATCGATAAAGTATGGAAGGCGACGCCCGGCTACAACGGGCTCGCCGTCGACATTGACGCCTCCTATCAAAACATGAAGAAAACGGGGATGTTTGATGAGCGAAAACTCGTGTTCCGTCAAGTGCCCCCGCGCGTCCATTTGGACGATTTGCCGCCGGCGCCGATTTACCGCGGCCATCCTGACAAGCCGATGGTGGCGTTTGCGGTCAATGTCGCTTGGGGGGAAGAATACCTCCCCGACATGCTTGAGACGATGAAAAAATACAATGTCAAGGCGACGTTCTTTTTGGAAGGACGATGGGTAAAAAAACACCCGGAGATGGCAAAAATGATAGCAGACGCCGGCCATGAAATCGGCAACCATTCCTACAGCCATCCCGATATGAAAACGCTCGCTGTCGACAACATCCGCCGCGAGCTCGAAAAAACAAACGAAGTGATTGAGGCGGCGACATCGGTTAAATGCAAATGGTTTGCCCCGCCAAGCGGCAGCTACCGCGACGAGGTCGTCGAGGTCGCCGCGGAACTCGGCATGAAAACGATTCTATGGAGCGTCGATACAATTGATTGGCAAAAACCGTCGCCATCTGTTATAGTGAAACGGGTGACATCGAAAGTTCATCCTGGCGCCATCATTTTGATGCACCCAACGATGCCGACGGCGGCTGCACTTGACGAGCTGATCATCTCGATTAAGCAAAAAGGCTACGCCCTAGGCAGCTTGACGGCCTTATTCGATGAGAAAAGACTGGCAAACAAACAGGAGGAACATGGAGTTGATTAACAAATATACGTGCAAAAACGGTGTGCGAATCGTGCTCGAGCAAATTCCGACTGTAAGGTCGGTGGCCATCGGCATATGGATCGGGACCGGCTCGCGCAATGAAACGGAGCAAACCAATGGCATTTCCCATTTTTTAGAGCATATGTTTTTCAAGGGGACAACGACGCGCACGGCCCGGGACATTGCGGAAGCATTCGACAGCATCGGCGGGCAAGTAAACGCCTTTACATCGAAGGAGTATACGTGTTACTACGCCAAAGTGTTGGATGAACACGCGCCGCTGGCGCTTGAAATGCTCGCCGATATGTTTTTCCACTCGACATTTGTGGAGGATGAGCTGCAAAAGGAGCGCAACGTCGTGCTCGAGGAAATCAAAATGTATGAAGATACACCGGATGACATCGTCCACGATTTGCTCGGCAAAGCGTGCTATGCGGGTCATCCGCTCGGCTATCCGATTTTGGGCACGGAAGAGACGCTGCGCACGTTTACTGGCGACACGCTGCGCCAATATATGGCGGACTACTATACACCGGATCGCGTCGTCATTTCGGTCGCCGGCAACGTCGACGAACGGTTTATTGATGAGGTCGAGCGCTATTTCGGCTCGTTTGCCGCAGAGAGCAAGCCGCCTTCTTCAGGGACGCCGGCGTTTGTGCCGCAAAAGATCGCGCGCAAAAAGGACACTGAGCAGGCGCACGTATGCATCGGATTCAACGGGTTGCCGATCGGCCATCCGGACGCGTACCCGCTCCTCATCTTGAACAATATTTTAGGCGGCAGCATGAGCAGCCGGCTGTTTCAGGAAGTGCGCGAACAGCGCGGATTGGCGTATTCGGTGTTCTCGTACCATTCCGCCTACCAAGACAGCGGCCTGCTCGCCATTTACGCCGGCACAGGAAGCAGCCAGCTTGATGTGCTGTTCGAAACGATCCAGCACACCATTCGCCAGCTGAAGGAGGACGGAGTGACCGAAAAAGAGTTGCATAACAGCAAAGAGCAGATGAAAGGAAGCCTGATGCTTGGGCTCGAGAGCACGAACAGCCGGATGAGCCGCAACGGCAAAAATGAACTCCTTCTCGGCCGCCACCGCTCGCTTGATGAGATCATTGAAGAGATTGAAAGTGTCACGGTGGAAAAAGTAAACGAACTGGCGCGCACGGTTTTCACGGACGATTACGCGCTCGCCTTAATCAGCCCGGACGGCGTGCTGCCGCGCCCGCTCCATTCATAGACCAAGCTCAAAAAAGCTAACGACCTTTCGCTAGGTTGTTAGCTTTTTCGTTTCCGCCTCTTTCACCCTTCCTCGGGGACGTCGATCATCACCATATCGGCGCCGATTTTGCGAATATATTTCCACGGCACGCGAATTTCCTGTCCGTCTTTGCGAAACCCGAACCATTTTCCCGTTGGGATGAGCAGCGCCTCGATCTGCCCCGTTTGCTCGTTGATTTCCAAATCGGTCTGCCCGAGCACCCCGAGCCGCTCGGCTCGGCTTACATCGACAATTTCTTTTCCGCTTAATTCGCTCAGCCTCATGCTGGTTTCCTCCTTTTTCGCTTCTTTACTTTATATGTAAGGAACAAAAACAGAAAAAATGACTGCCTCTTGTCAGCTTTGGGCGCATATCGCCCATTTTTTCCCGCAAGGATATTCACCTATATTTTCCTTCCAACATAAGATGGGAAAGGAAACGGAGCAGTTTGCCAGAAAAGAAGGTGAGCGTACAACATGATGCTGACAGGAATGCATATCGCCATCATCGGCGGCGATGCTAGGCAGCTTGAAGTCATCCGCAAACTCGTTGAACTCGACGCGAAGTTGTCGCTTGTCGGCTTCGACCAGCTCGCCCATCATTTCACCGGGGCGATGAAGCTGCCGATTGGCGAAGTCGATTTTGCCGATTTGGATGCGATCATTTTGCCGGTTCACGGCACGACGCTGGACGGAAACGTCAACAGCGTGTTTGCCCACGAACCGATTCCGTTTACAGAAGAGATGGTGCAAAAAACGGCGCGGCAATGCACGATTTATTCCGGCATCAGCAACGCGTATTTGGACGAATTGGTGAAAAAAACAGGGCGCAAGCACGTGCAGTTGTTTGAGCGCGACGATGTCGCCATTTACAACTCCATTCCGACCGCGGAAGGCACGGTGATGATGGTCATTCAGCATACGGATTTTACGATCCACGGCTCATGCGTTGCCGTCTTGGGGCTTGGACGCGTTGGCATGACCGTCGCCCGGACGTTCGCCGCGTTGGGGGCGAAAGTGAAAGTCGGGGCGCGCCGGTCGGAGCATCTCGCCCGCATTACAGAAATGGGGCTCGTGCCGTTTCACTTAAACGATTTGGAAAAAGAAGTGCGTGACATTGACGTCTGCATCAACACCGTGCCTCATCTCATCGTGACGGCGAGCGTCATCGCCAAAATGCCGCCCCATACGCTGATTATCGATTTGGCGTCAAAACCGGGCGGCACTGACTTCCGCTATGCCGAAAAACGGGGAGTGAAAGCCATTTTGGCGCCCGGGCTGCCGGGGATTGTCGCGCCGAAGACAGCTGGGCAAATCATCGCCAACGTCTTGGCGCAACTATTATATGCAGATTTACAAAAACGGGAGGAGAATCATGCATGAGCGGAAACAGCTTGAAAGGAAAGCGGATCGGCTTTGGCCTCACCGGGTCGCATTGCACATATGATGCGGTGTTCCCGGAGATCGAGAAGCTTGTCAACGAAGGAGCGGAGGTGCTGCCGATCGTCACCTATACGGTGAAAACGACGAACACCCGCTTTGGCGAAGGGGAAGAATGGGTGAAAAAACTCGAACAACTGACCGGACATGAAGTGATCGATACGATCGTCAAAGCGGAGCCTCTCGGGCCGAAAATTCCGCTCGACTGCATGGTGATCGCTCCGCTCACCGGCAACTCGATGAGCAAGCTGGCCAATGCCATGACGGATTCCCCCGTGCTGATGGCGGCGAAAGCGACGATGCGCAACCACCGCCCGGTCGTGCTTGGCATTTCGACGAACGATGCGCTCGGCTTAAACGGCGTCAATCTAATGCGGCTTATGGCAGCAAAAAACATTTATTTCATCCCGTTCGGCCAAGACGCCCCGCAGGCGAAGCCGAACTCCATGGTCGCCTACATGCCGCTTTTGCGCGATACGATTCTTGCCGCGCTTGAAGGGAAGCAGCTGCAGCCGGTCATTATCGAGCGGTTCCGCTACAACTGAATCGAAAATCCATGTTCCGCATAAAAATGTTCTCTCGTCCACAGCGGAATGTGATAAAATAAAGACTATGAATTCACTTCTTAGAGTGACGATGTGGAAGGAGAATGGTGGATGGCTCAAAAACAATATCATGTCGCTGTCGTCGGAGCAACGGGGGCCGTCGGGCAGCAAATGGTGCGGACGCTTGAAGACCGGAACTTCCCGGTTGGAAAATTGACTTTGTTGTCATCGGAGCGGTCAGCCGGCAAAAAAATGCGCTTTCGCAGCGAGGAGATCGAAGTGCAGGCGGCATCGCCCGAGCGCTTTGACGGGGTCGACATCGCCTTGTTCAGCGCCGGCGGCGCCGTATCGAAAGCGCTGGCGCCGGAAGCGGTGCGGCGCGGAGCGATCGTGATCGACAATACGAGCGCGTTTCGGATGGAGGAAAACGTGCCGCTTGTCGTTCCGGAAGTGAACGAAAGCGACTTGACGTGGCATAACGGCATTATCGCCAATCCGAACTGCTCGACGATTCAAATGGTTGTGGCGTTGGAGCCGATTCGGAAGGCGTTTGGCCTAGAGCGCGTCATTGTCTCGACGTACCAAGCCGTCTCCGGGGCGGGAGCGCAGGCCATTGAAGAGCTCAACGAGCAGACGAAAGCGGTGCTCGAAGGGAAGCCGGTGGAGGCGAACATTTTGCCAGTGAAATCGGACCGAAAGCATTACCCAATTGCGTTCAACGCCATTCCGCAAATCGATAAGTTTCAAGACAATGGATTTACGTTTGAAGAGATGAAAATGATCAATGAAACAAAAAAAATTATGCATATGCCTGAGCTGAAAGTGGCGGCGACGTGCGTGCGCATTCCGGTGGCGAGCGGCCATTCGGAATCGGTGTACATCGAAATTGAACAAGACGGCGTCACCGCCTCTGACTTGCAGGCGGTGCTCCGCGAAGCGCCGGGCGTCGTGCTTCAAGATGATCCGAGCGAACAGTTGTATCCGATGCCGGCCCATTGCGTCGGTAAGTACGACGTGTTTGTCGGCCGCATCCGCCGCGATTTGGACAACCGCCGCGGCTTCCATCTATGGATTGTCGCTGACAACTTGCTAAAAGGTGCAGCCTCGAACTCGGTGCAAATCGCAGAAAGTTTGTTGAAGCTCGGGCTCATTTGAAAAAGCATCGAGGTGTTAGCATGAAACTCATTGTTCAAAAGTTCGGCGGCACGTCCGTCCGCGACGAGCGCGGGCGGAACTTGGCGCGCCGCCATATTGAACGGGCGTTGGAAGATGGCTATAAAGTCGTGGCCGTCGTATCGGCTATGGGACGTTGCGGCGATCCATATGCGACCGATACGCTGCTTAGTTTGATCGGCGGCGTTCATCACCATGTCACAAAACGAGAGCAAGATATGCTTATGGCGTGCGGAGAAATCATCTCAAGCGTTGTGTTCAGCAACTTGTTGAACGAACACGGCATCAAAGCGACGGCGTTCACCGGCGCCCAGGCAGGATTTTGCACGAACAGCGATCATACGAACGCGAAAATTCTCGAAATGCGCTGCGACCGCCTCCTTGAGGCGCTTCGGCAATACGACGTCGTCGTTGTCGCCGGCTTTCAAGGCATGGCGGAAAACGGCGACATAACAACGCTCGGCCGCGGCGGGAGCGACACGTCGGCGGCAGCGCTCGGCGCGGCGTTAAACGCGGAGTGGGTTGATATTTTCACCGATGTCGACGGCGTCATGACCGCCGACCCGCGCATCGTTGAGAGCGCCCGGCCGCTTGACGTCGTTACGTATACGGAAATTTGCAACATGGCGTACCAAGGGGCGAAAGTGATCCATCCGCGCGCGGTGGAGATCGCCATGCAGGCGAAAGTGCCGCTGCGCATTCGCTCGACGTACTCCGATGCCCCCGGGACGCTCGTCACTTCATCGGTGCGCGGCCGAAAAGGAAGCGATGTGAAAGAGCGGCTTGTCACCGGCATTACGTACGTCGCCGACGTCACACAAATCAAAGTGCTGGCGAAAGAAGGCCACTATGAGCTGCAGTCTGACGTGTTTCAAGCGATGGCCCATGAAGGGATCAGCGTGGACTTTATCAACATTTCCCCGTACGGTGTTGTGTACACCGTGAGCGGCGACATGACGGAAAAAGCGGTGGCCGCCCTGCGCCGCATCGGCTACGAACCGGCCGTGACGCCCCGATGCGCCAAAGTGTCGGTCGTCGGCGCCGGCATTGCCGGCGTACCGGGGGTGACGGCGAAAATCGTCACTGCCTTGTCGGAGCAAGGCATTCAAATTTTGCAGTCCGCCGACAGCCATACGACGATTTGGGTGCTAGTGAAGCAAGACGATATGGAAAAGGCGGTCAACGCTCTGCATGACGCCTTCTGTTTATCCGAGGCGGATGCGGGCGAAGATGAAGCGATTTGGAGCGAGGAGTGAAAACCGTGGTTCAGTTCGGGAACATCATAACGGCGATGGTTACGCCATTTGACCGAAAAGGGAATCTCGACTTGGCAAAAACAACGGAGCTTGTCAACTATTTGCTTGACAATGGCACAGATGCGCTCGTTGTCGCCGGCACGACCGGCGAGTCGCCGACGTTGACGACCGAGGAAAAAATCGCGCTTTTTCGCCATGTCGTCTCCGTCGTCAACGGCCGGGCGCCGGTCATTGCTGGAACGGGCACGAACGATACGCGCGCGTCGATCGAGCTGACGAAAAAGGCGGAAGAGGCGGGCGTCGATGCTGTCATGCTTGTGGCGCCGTATTACAACAAGCCGAACCAAGAAGGGCTGTATCAACATTTCAAAGCGATTGCCGAAAGCACATCGCTGCCGGTGATGCTGTATAACGTTCCAGGGCGCACGTCGGTGAGTCTTGCTCCGGAGACGGTCATCCGGCTGTCCGAAGTTCCGAACATTGTCGCTGTCAAGGAAGCGGGCGGCAATTTGGACGCCATGGCGGAAATCATTGAGCGTACGCCGGACGACTTTTTGCTCTACAGCGGCGACGACAGCTTGACGCTTCCAGTGCTAGCGATCGGCGGCAATGGCGTCGTCTCGGTCGCTTCGCACATCATTGGCAATGAAATGCAGGAAATGATTCGTTCCTTTTTAGCGGGCGATCATCAGAAGGCGGCGGCGCTGCATCGAAAATGGCTGCCGCTCATGAAAGGCTTGTTTGCCGCCCCAAGCCCGGTGCCGGTGAAAACGGCGCTGCAGCTGCGCGGGCTGGACGTTGGTTCGGTGCGCCTTCCGCTTGTGCCGCTCACCGAACAAGAGCGGAAGGAGCTAAGCCGCCTGCTCGATGCGCTGTCGTAACGAAACGATTCCCCAACGCTTTGCTTGCGCGTTGGGGCCTTTTTTTGCCTTGGCTGTGAAATCCATTGGCTGGTGAATGAACCATCTTGTGTTTTTCAGCATCGATTCGTTATAATAAAAGCAAGTGACTTTGAGCGGGTTAGCATCACAATTGGGAGGACGCAGCCTTGAAATCGAAAATAAAGCCGGTAGAGAAAATACGCATTTTTGCCCTTGGGGGAGTCGGAGAAATCGGCAAAAACATGTATGTTGTCGAATTGGACGAGGACATTTTTGTCATCGACGCCGGGGTGATGTTTCCGGAAGACGAAATGCTCGGCATCGACAAAGTGATCCCGGACATCACATATTTGATTGAACGGCAGCATCGCATTCAGGCAATTTTTCTCACCCACGGGCACGAGGAGCATATGGGGGCGATCGCCTACGTGCTCAAGCAGCTGTCTGTGCCGGTATACGGAACGAAGCTGACGCTCGGGTTGGCGGAGGCGCTGTTAAAAGAACAAGGGGTGTCGGGCGCGAAGCTCAATGAAGTTCATCCGGATGCGGAGCTCGTGTTTGACAAGGCGAAAGTGACGTTTTTCCGCACGATCCACAGCATCCCCGATTCGATCGGCATCAGTCTGCATACATCGCAAGGTGCGATCGTGTACACGAGCGATTTTAAATTCGACCAAACCCCGTACGGCAACAACCGCACCGACTTAGGGAAAATGGCGCAAATCGGCGAAGAAGGGGTGCTGTGTCTTTTGTCGGACAGCACAAACGCCGAACGCCCCGGCTACAGCGGCTCCGATACGGTAGTCGCCTATGAGATCGCTGACGTGATCGGCCATGCGAAAGGACGAGTGTTTGTTGCCTGCTACGCTTCCAACATCACCCGCATCCAGCAGGTGCTGTACGCCGCCCACCAATCCGGGCGTAAAGTGGCAGTCATTGGCAAAACGCTGCATAAAGTAATGGACATCGCCGTGCGCCTTGGCTATTTGCATGTTCCAGACAAGGTGACGATTTCTGCGCACGATATCGATCGCTACAATGACCGCGAGCTCGTCATTTTGACAACCGGCGGGCATGGCGAGCCGATGAGCGCGCTTTGGCGCATGGCGCGTCAAGCGAACAAACAAGTGAACATCAAAGAAGGGGATACCGTCATCGTCGCCGCATCCGTCATGCCGGGCTATGAGCTTGGGTTCGCGAAAACGATCGACGCCTTGTATCGGGCCGGCGCCAACGTGATTTACCGCGACCGGCAAGTGCACGTATCTGGGCACGGTTGCCAAGAAGAATTAAAGTTGATGCTCAATTTAATGAAGCCAAAATACTTTATTCCGGTGCATGGGGAATATCGGATGCAAAAAGCGCACGCCCGGTTGGCGAAGGCGGTCGGCATCTCGGAGGAGCGGACGTTTTTAATCGACAAAGGCGAAGTGATCGAGTTCCGCGGCGGTGCCGCCCGCCCTGGCGGCAAAGTGCCGTACGGCAATATTTTAATTGATGGCCTCGGCATTGGCGATGTCGGCAACATTGTGTTGCGTGACCGCCGCTTATTGTCCCAGGACGGCATTTTGATCGCCGTCGTCACGCTGAATAAAGAAGCGAAAACGATCGCCGCCGGCCCGGAAATCATTTCGCGGGGGTTCGTCTACATGCGCGAGTCTGAGACACTGCTGGAGGAAGCAGAGAAAATGGTGGCGGCAATCATCGAGCGCTGCCTTGAATCGTACATGCTTGAATGGTCGTCGTTGAAAGCGAACATCCGTGAAGCGTTAAGTCAGTTTTTATTTGAAAAAACGAAGCGCAGACCAATGATTTTGCCTATTATTATGGAAGTATAATGCAATCATGCTCAAAGTCAACTGGAAAATGCCGGGAACGGTCAGCCGTTGCCGGCATTTTTCTTTTTTCTTTCGGCCATACTAAGCGTATGATCGACAAGAAAGGAGACGAGAAATGGATGGAGAAGGAACGTTATTTTCAAGCGGAAACCGAGGGCGAACAGCCGGAAACAAAGGCCGAGGAAGCGACTGCGGCCATCACCCAGCTTGGGCAGACGAACGTCCCGCAAATGGATCCCGATACGAACATTCATTGTTTGACGATTGTCGGACAGATTGAAGGGCATATTCAGCTGCCTCCGCAAAATAAGGCGACGAAATACGAGCACGTCATTCCACAGATTGTGGCCATCGAGCAAAACCCGAAAATTGAAGGGCTGCTCGTCATTTTAAATACGGTCGGCGGCGATGTGGAAGCAGGGCTCGCCATTGCCGAAATGCTCGCCTCGCTCTCGAAACCGACTGTTTCCGTTGTGCTTGGCGGCGGCCATTCGATCGGCGTGCCGATCGCTGTGTCGTGCAACTATTCGTTCATCACCGAGACGGCGACGATGACGATTCATCCGATCCGTTTGACGGGGCTTGTCATCGGCGTGCCGCAGACGTTTGAGTACTTGGATAAAATGCAGGAGCGCGTCGTCCGCTTCGTGACGAAACATTCGAAGATCAGCGAGGAAAAGTTTAAAGAGCTCATGTTTTCCAAAGGCAATTTGACGCGCGACATCGGCACGAACGTCGTTGGGCCTGACGCCGTCCGGTACGGGCTCATCGATGAAGTCGGGGGCGTGTCCCAAGCGATGGCGAAGCTGCGCGAGCTGATCGCGATGAGGAAAAACGGGGAAGGGAAGATGATCCAATGATTTTGTATACGATCATGCCCGAACATTTGATTTTTCCGGTCGATGCCGCTGTTTATGAGAAGCGGAAAATGGTGTATTACGATGGCATTCCGTTTCTCGTCCAATCTGTAGAAACGGGAGAATATGAAATCGTGCAAAACTTAAGCACGAATCCGTTCCATTTTTTAAACGCCAAATATGCGCCTGGGGCGAGATTTCCGGCTTCTGCGGCAACATCGTAATGAATTGTTCAGCCGTTCATGATATAATAGTAAACAAACGGAAAAAAGCAGCCATTGTTGGCTGCTTTTTTCCGGCTTGCCAATTCATTCATGCTGGAGTGAACGATCATGGCGAAACGAAAGCGAAGAAGAAAAGGGAAGCCGTCAAAAACACAGCCATGGACGGAAACAATCCGCTTTGAATTGATCGGACTTGGCTTGCTCGCGGTCGCTGTCGTTGCGATGGCCCGCCTCGGGCTTGTCGGGGAGACGCTCGTGCTTGTGGGTCGCTTTTTTTTCGGCGAATGGTACATGCTATTAGTAGGCGGACTTTTCCTATTATCGCTCATCGTCATGTGGCGGCGGGAGTGGCCGTCATGGACGGGCCGCCCGTTTGTCGGCGCTTCGTCCATCGCCGCGGCGCTTCTGCTTTTGAGCCATGACAAGCTGTTTGAACTCATGTCGCGGCGCGGCGAGCTTGATCCGAGCATCATTCGGACGACGTGGGGGCTGTTTTGGAACGAAGCAAGCGGCAAGGCGGCCGATGTGGATTTAGGGGGCGGAATGGTCGGCGCCCTGTTATTTGCCGCCAGCTACCAGCTGTTCGATTCGCCCGGGACGAAATGGATTTGTTTCCTTCTGTTCATCGTCGGCTTTGTCGTGCTGACCGGGAAATCGCTGCGCGAGACGGCCGGCAAATGGGTTGCTTTTGCCGCAGCGTTTGTGCGAAAAGAATGGTTGGCGTTTGTCGAAGATATAAAGCAATGGCGGGCGGGGAGGAAGCGCAAGGAAAGCGGCGGCCGAAGCCGACGCTCGCGGCGGGCGGCCGCAAAGCGGGAAGACGAGCCGGCTGAAGCAAGCAGCGTCGAGCCGGATGAGGAACTGCTTTCCCCGCCGCCGATCATTTCCGATTTTGCCGCGGTCCGGTCGGCCGCTGAGCCGGAAGAAGAGAAGAATCCACTGGTGGAAGGCGACAGTGGGGGGGAGGAGGACAAACCGGCGCCGCCGCTTGCGTTTTCCGAGCATGAAAACACCAATTACGACCTGCCGCCGCTTGATTTGCTTCGCCTGCCGAAGCCGGCCGGGCAATCGGCCGATCATGCGAACATTTACGCCAACGCGCGAAAACTGGAGAAAACGTTCCAAAGCTTCGGCGTCAAGGCGAAAGTGACGCAAGTGCACCTCGGTCCGGCGGTGACGAAATATGAAGTGTATCCGGACGTCGGGGTGAAAGTGAGCAAAATTGTCAGCTTAAGCGACGATTTGGCGCTCGCTTTGGCGGCGAAAGACATCCGCATTGAAGCACCGATCCCCGGCAAGTCTGCGATCGGCATCGAAGTGCCAAATGAAGAGATCGCCACTGTTTCGCTGCGCGAAGTGCTGGAAGCCATTGAGCATACACGGGACAAGGCGAAGCTTTTGATTCCGCTTGGGCGCGACATCTCCGGTGAAGTCGTCGCTGCGGAACTAAACAAAATGCCGCATTTGTTGATCGCCGGCGCGACCGGCAGCGGCAAAAGCGTCTGCATCAACGGCATTATCGTCAGCCTGCTCATGCGCACGAAGCCGCATGAGGTGAAGCTGATGATGATCGATCCGAAAATGGTGGAGTTAAGTGTGTACAACGGTGTTCCTCATTTGTTGACACCGGTCGTCACCGACGCGAAAAAAGCGGCCCAGGCGCTGAAAAAAGTCGTCCAAGAAATGGAGCGGCGCTACGAGCTGTTCTCGCATACCGGCACGCGCAACATTGAAGGATATAACGAGCATATCCGCCACCATAACGAAACGGCGTCGGAACAGCAGCCGCTTTTGCCATACATCGTCGTGATCATCGACGAATTGGCCGACTTGATGATGGTGGCTTCCTCGGATGTGGAAGAGGCGATCACCCGTTTGGCGCAAATGGCGCGCGCCGCTGGCATCCATTTGATCATCGCCACCCAGCGCCCGTCGGTGGACGTCATCACCGGCGTCATCAAAGCGAACATTCCGTCGCGCATCGCCTTCAGTGTATCATCGCAAATCGACTCGCGCACCATTTTGGATATGGGCGGGGCGGAAAAACTGCTCGGCCGCGGCGATATGCTGTTTTTGCCGATGGGGGCCTCAAAACCAGTGCGCGTCCAAGGGGCGTTTGTCTCCGACCAAGAGGTGGAAGAAGTCGTTCGGTTTGTCATCGGACAGCAGCAGGCGCAATATTATGAGGAGATGTTCGTCGAAGACAGCGAACCCTCTTCCTCAGCCCTTGAAGACGAGTTGTACGATGAGGCGGTCCGTCTTGTCGTTGAAATGCAAAGCGCCTCCGTCTCGATGCTGCAACGCCGCTTCCGCATCGGTTACAATCGCGCCGCTCGGCTCATTGATGCCATGGAGGAGCGCGGCGTCGTCGGCCCGTATGAAGGAAGCAAGCCGCGCGCCGTTCTTTGGTCGAAGGAAGATTTAAAAAAGACATCATAAATGGGAAAAAAGGGCGGGCGAAAAAAGCCTGCCCGCTCAATCATACATCTTATTGGAAGCGTTGCCAATCCTATTTCTTTTTCTTCGACAAAATTTGATATCACCTATTTATTTGCCCAGTAAAAAATGATATAGTAATCTCAAAAAGGTTATATGTCTAATGTCAGAGGTCTGATCTCAACGGAAATGCGTAACACGGAGGACGTTGTCATGTCAATCAAATCAGACAGCCGCCACCTTTACTTGCAAGTGATTGATCGCATCAAGCGCGATATTGAAACGGGAGTGTACAAAGAAAAGCAAAAACTGCCGTCCGAGTTTGAACTCGCCAAACAGCTTGGCGTCAGCCGGGCGACATTGAGGGAAGCGCTGCGGGTGCTGGAAGAAGAAAACATTATCATCCGCCGCCACGGCGTCGGAACGTTTGTCAACGCCCGTCCGCTGTTTACGTCCGGCATCGAGCAGCTCTCAAGCGTCACGGATATGATTCGTCAAGCGGGGCGCAAGCCAGGAACGATTTTTTTGTCTTCCTCCATCCAACAGCCGACGGAAGACGATATGCGCCGCTTCCAATGCCGGCCGGACGAGAATTTGTTGCTCATCGAGCGGGTGCGCACCGCCGATGGGGAGCCGGTCGTTTATTGCTTGGATAAAATTTTATGCAAATATTTGCCAAAGGGCATCTCCTATGAACAGGAGTCGCTGTTTGAAAACTTGCACAACCAAACGCATCGTGATATCGCCTATGCGGTCGCGCGCATCGTGCCGCTCGGCTATCATGAAAAAGTGTCGCCGATTTTGCAATGCGACCCGGAAACGGCGCTGCTTGTGCTCAAGCAAATGCATTTCGATAAAAACGATGAGCCGATTTTTTATTCCGTCAACTACTTCCGCTCCGACAAGTTCAGCTTCCATGTCATGCGGAAGCGGTTCAGCTTTTAAGGGGGGTGAAAATGGGTACATAGAAAGAGAGCGGAAGCTTTATACTAATTAAAGAACAAATTTTCAAGCCAGGGGGTAGTGAATGTGAAAAAGCGAATCGGATTGGTGTTGTCCGTCCTGTTTGCCGCCGGCACGCTGCTTAGCGCCTGCGGACAAGCCGGCAACAATGCGGGAGGCGGCAATCAGAAAGATACGTTCAGTGTCGCCATGGTCACCGACGTCGGCGGCATTGACGACAAATCGTTCAACCAGTCGGCTTGGGAAGGGCTGCAAAAGTTCGGCAAAGACAACGGGCTTGAAAAAGGCCGCGGCGGCTACGACTACTTGCAGTCATCGAGCGACGCTGACTATGCCACGAACTTAAACAAGCTTGTGCGCAGCGACTTTGACTTGATTTTCGGCATCGGGTATTTGATGGGCGACGCGGTGAAAGAAGTCGCTAAGCAAAACCCGAAAAAACATTTCGCCATCGTCGACACTGTTGTTGACGAGCCAAATGTCGCCAGCATCACGTTCAAGGAGCATGAAGGCTCGTTCCTTGTCGGTGTTGTCGCCGGGCTAATGACGAAAACGAATAAAATCGGCTTTGTCGGTGGGATGGAGATTCCGTTGATCGAAAAATTCGAAAGCGGATTCCGCGCCGGCGTGAAAGCGGTCAATCCGAAGGCGACTGTGGAAGTGCAATACGCCGGGGCGTTCGACCAAGCGGATAAAGGGAAAGCGATCGCCTCGAGCATGTACGCATCTGGCATCGACATCATCTACCATGCAGCGGGCGCGACTGGGAACGGCGTCTTCTCGGAAGCGAAAGATTTGAAGAAGAAAGATCCGAACCGCGAAATTTGGGTCATCGGTGTTGACAAAGACCAAGCGCCGGAGGGAGAAGTGAAAGTCGGCGGCAAAACGTACAACGTAACGCTCACTTCGATGGTGAAACGCGTCGATGTCGCTGTCTATGACACGGCGAAACGGGCGAAAGAGGGCGACTTCCCGGGCGGCAAAACGATTGAGTACGGGTTGCCGGAAAATGGGGTTGGCATTGCCCCGACGCAAGACAACATTCCGGAGAACGTGTTAAAAACAGTTGACGAATGGAAGCAAAAAATCATCAAAGGCGAAGTGAAAGTTCCGACAAACCGGAAAGAGTACGAGCAATTCGCTGCGACGATCAAGTGACGAACAACGGCGAAGAAGGCTAGTGCGCGCCGCTAGCCTTCTTCAAAATCATAAAATGAAGGGCGGCTGTTTCGCTGTCGCCTTTCATTTTGTGATTTTGACCTTGCTTGAGTAAGGAGTGAATCGCTTGGAATACGTGATTGAAATGCTCAATATCCGCAAGGTGTTTGGCACGTTTGTCGCCAATGACAACATTACGCTGCAAGTGAAAAAGGGGGAGATACACGCTCTGCTTGGCGAAAACGGGGCCGGCAAATCGACGCTCATGAACGTGCTGTTCGGTTTATACCAGCCGGACGGCGGCGAAATCCGCGTGAAAGGAAAGCCGGTGCGCATCACCGACCCGAACGTCGCCAATGATCTTGGCATCGGCATGGTGCATCAGCACTTTATGCTCGTCGATACGTTCACCGTGACGGAAAACATCATCTTAGGCAGCGAGCCGACGCGGGCCGGAACGATCGATATGAAGCGGGCGGAGCGGGAAGTGCGCGAATTGTCGGAACGATATGGACTCGCGGTCGATCCGACAGCGAAGATCGCCGACATTTCCGTCGGCATGCAGCAGCGCGTGGAAATTTTAAAGACGCTTTACCGCGGCGCCGATATTTTGATTTTTGACGAACCGACAGCGGTGTTGACGCCGCAGGAAATTCGCGAGCTCATGCAAATTATGCGCACGCTCGTCCGCGAAGGAAAATCCATCATTTTAATTACGCACAAACTCAAAGAAATTATGGAAGTGTGCGACCGCGTCACCGTCATCCGCCGCGGCAAAGGAATTGCGACGCTCAATGTGGCGGAGACGAATCCGAACGAACTGGCGGCGCTCATGGTCGGCCGCGAGGTGCAGTTTACGACCGCTAAGAAACCGGCTGAGCCGGGAAAACCGGTGTTGGAAATTAAAGACTTAGTCGTCAAGGACGCGCGCGGGATCAAAGCGGTCAACGGTTTGAACTTGACGGTGCACGCCGGCGAGATCGTCGGCATTGCTGGAGTCGACGGCAACGGCCAGACCGAGCTCATTGAAGCCATAACCGGCTTGATCAAAGCTGAATCAGGGACAATCCGCCTCAACGGCCGAGACATTACGAATTTGCCGCCGCGCAAAATCATCGAAGCCGGCGTCGGCCATATTCCGCAAGATCGGCATAAGCACGGGCTTGTCCTTGACTTTCCGATCGGCGAAAACATGGTGCTGCAAACGTACTATCAGCCGCCGTACTCGAAACGGGGTCTGTTGAATTTTCAAGCCATTTACGAAAAAGCGCGCCAGCTCATCCGCGAATTTGACGTGCGCACGCCGGATGAATATACGAAGGCGCGGGCGCTATCGGGCGGAAACCAGCAAAAAGCGATCATCGGCCGTGAAGTCGACCGCGACCCGGACTTGTTGATCGCCGCCCAGCCGACGAGGGGGCTTGATGTTGGAGCGATCGAATTTATTCATAAGCGGCTCATTGAACAGCGAGACCGCGGGAAAGCGGTGCTGCTCGTCTCGTTTGAGCTTGACGAAGTGATGAACGTCAGCGACCGGATCGCTGTCATTTATGAAGGAAACATCGTCGCCATCGTTGATCCGAAAGAAACAACCGAACAGGAGCTCGGGCTGTTGATGGCTGGAAGCAAACGGAAGGAAGCAGGTGTGTCGTGATGAAGTCGAATCGTCTCCAGCAATTTTTGATACCATTGTTGGCCGTTCTTCTTGGCATGATCGCCGGTTCGATCGTGATGCTTGCAAGCGGCTACAACCCGATCGCCGGCTTTGGCGCTCTCGTGTACGGGGCGTTTGGCGATACGTACTATATCGGCGAAACGATCCGCCAGACGACGCCATACATTTTAACGGGCTTGGCGGTGGCGTTTGCCTTTCGCACCGGCTTGTTTAACATCGGGGTTGAAGGGCAGCTGATCGTCGGCTGGCTCGCTGCCGTCTGGGTCGGGGTGTCCTTTGATTTGCCCAAAATCATCCATTTGCCGCTTGCCTTGTTGGCCGCCGCGTTGGCCGGGGCGCTATGGGGCTTGATTCCGGGTGTGCTGAAGGCGTATTTAAAAGTGCACGAAGTCATTATTACGATCATGATGAACTATATTGCTTTGCATGTAACGAACGCCATCATCCGTTCCGTTTTGTCTGATGAGGGATTTAAATCAAAGCCGGTGAAAGAAAGCGCATCGCTTCACTCCGACTTTTTTGATGCCATTACGCATCATTCCACCATGCATTACGGCATTTTCATCGCTGTCGCCGCCGCATTTGTCATGTGGTTTTTGCTTGAGCGGACGACGAAAGGGTTTGAGCTGCGGGCGGTCGGTTTCAATCAGCATGCGTCACAGTACGCGGGCATGAATGTGCGCGCCAACATCATTTTAGCGATGGTCATCTCCGGCGCTTTTGCCGGCGTCGCCGGGGCGATGGAGGGGCTTGGCACATTTGGAAACATCTCGACGAAAGCCGGCTTTACCGGCCTTGGATTTGATGGCATCGCGGTTGCCTTGATCGGAGGAAACAACGCGTTTGGCATTTTGCTCTCCGCCTTGTTGTTTGGCGCCTTAAAAGTCGGGGCGTTGGAAATGCCGTCAAGCGCCGGCGTGCCGACCGAACTCGTCGATATTATTATCGCGCTCATCATTTTCTTTGTTGCATCCAGCTACATGATCCGCTGGCTGTTATCTCGTTGGCAAAAGGGGGCGGAGTAAGTGAGCGTGTATGACGTCTTGCAAACGATTGTCCCGACAACGATTTTCTTTGCGGCTCCTCTCATTTTCACCGCCCTTGGCGGCGTGTTTAGTGAACGGTCCGGCGTCGTCAACATCGGGCTTGAAGGATTGATGACCATCGGCGCGTTTGTCGGCATCGTCTTTAATTTGACGTTTGCCGATCGGTTTGGCGAATGGACGCCGTGGCTTGCCTTATTGGCTGCCATGGTGGTCGGCGCTGTATTTTCCCTGCTGCACGCTGTCGCGTCGGTCACATTTCGCGCCGACCAAGTCGTAAGCGGGGTGGCGATCAACTTTTTGGCGCTTGGTCTGTCGCTGTTTTTAGTGAAGAAAATGTACGGCAAGGGGCAGACGGACCAAATTCAAGTTGGGTTTGACAAAATTGACGTGCCAGTGTTAAGCGACATTCCCGTCATCGGGCCGCTGTTGTTTTCTAACGCGTACGCGCCGTCATATATCGCCATTGCGCTGGCGTTTGTATCATGGTATGTCATTTACAAAACGCCGTTTGGCCTGCGGCTGCGTGCGGTCGGCGAACATCCGATGGCGGCGGATACGATGGGGATTCATGTCGCCAAAATGCGCTACATCGCTGTCATGATCAGCGGCGCGCTCGGCGGCTTGGGCGGTGCGGTATACGCGACGATCATTTCCCGCGATTTCAGCCATGCGACGATTTCCGGGCACGGATTTATGGCGCTTGCGGCGATGATTTTCGGCAAGTGGCATCCGATCGGCGCGATGGGGGCGGCGCTCTTTTTCGGGTTGGCGCAAAGCTTAAGCATCGTCGGGCAAACGATTCCGTTCTTGAAAAACGTCCCGACCGTTTACTTGCTCATCGCCCCGTATGCACTCACGATTTTGGCGCTGGCGGGCTTCATCGGCCGCGCTGAGGCGCCGAAAGCGGCTGGCACGCCATACATCAAAGGAAAACGGTGATGAAAGCGGCTGTCCGAAAAACGGACGGCCGTTTTTTGCTGAATGGAATGATTTGCATTTTTCTATTGGCAAAAGGTATATTGTTGATAAGACGCTTTACAATAAATTAAAGATAGTGCATATCTGCAAAGAGAAAAAGTAAGGAGGAGTTGGATTGGTCGACGAAAAAGTCACAGCGGTCGGACCGGTTCGCGTCCATACGATTTCGACCGATAAGTACAAAACGAACACGATCGTTTGGAAAATGAAGGCCCCTCTTGCTAAAGAAACGGTCACGCTGCGCGCGCTTTTGCCATACGTCTTGCAAAGCGGCACGGCCGACTATCCGAGCGTTAAGGCGCTGCGCACCTATTTGGATGAACTGTATGGGGCGACGCTGAACGTCGATTTAACGAAAAAAGGCGAACATCATATCATGACGATTCGCATCGATGTCGCCAATGAACGATTTTTGCCGGAGCAAACGCCGTTGCTTTCGAAAGCGCTTCAGCTCTTGGCCGATCTTCTTTTCCGCCCGGCTCTTGATGGCGGGCGGTTTGTCACCGACATTGTCGAGCAGGAAAAGCGGGCGCTCCGTCAACGCATTCAGGCGGTGTATGATGACAAAATGCGCTATGCGAACATGCGCCTTGTAGAAGAAATGTGCAAAGGCGAACCGTACGCCCTCTCGCCAAACGGCGAGCTTGAAGACGTGGACGGCATCACGGCGGAAGGGCTGTATCGCTATTATGAACGAGCGCTGGCCGAGGATGAGCTGGATCTATATGTCATTGGCGACGTGGCTGAAGAGGCGGTGCTCACAGCGGTGAAGCAGCGCTTCTCTTTGCCGGATCGTCCAAAGCGGGAGCGCGCATCGTCGGTTTCTGTCAAGCCGCAAGGGGAAGTTCGCGAAGTCATCGAGCGGCAAGACGTGAAGCAAGGAAAGCTCAACATCGGCTATCGGACAAATGTGACGTATGAGGATGACGATTATTACGCCTTGCAAATGTTTAACGGCATTTTTGGCGGTTTTTCCCATTCGAAGCTGTTCATCAACGTCCGCGAGAAGGCAAGCCTTGCCTATTATGCCGCCTCAAGGCTTGAGAGCCATAAAGGGCTGCTTATGGTCATGTCCGGCATTGAACCGGCCAACTATGAGAAGGCGCGCCGCATCATCGATGAGCAAATGCAGGCGATGAAAAACGGCGATTTCACAGATGAAGAAATGGCGCAGACGAAAGCGGTCATCCGCAACCAGCTGCTTGAGACGCTCGATACGCCGCGCGGGCTTGTGGAGGTGTTGTACCATAACGTCGTCTCAACGCGAAAGCGCCCGATCGATGAATGGATTGCCGGCACCGATCAAGTGACGCGCGAGGATGTGGTGCGCGCCGCTGACAAGGTGGAGCTTGATACGGTGTACTTTTTGACCGGAATGGAGGCGACGGAAGATGGAAAAACGGGTGTATGAGACGTTGCACGAAGAGCTGTTTTATGAAAAAATGGACAACGGCCTTGACGTATACATTTTGCCGAAAAAAGGATTCAACAAAACGTATGCGACATTCACCACGAACTACGGTTCGGTCGACAACCAGTTCGTCCCGCTCGGTAAAACGGAGATGAAGCGCGTTCCGGACGGCATCGCCCATTTTTTGGAGCATAAGCTGTTTGAAAAAGAAGACGGCGACGTGTTTCAGCAGTTCAGCAAACAAGGCGCCTCGGCGAACGCCTTTACGACGTTCACCCGCACCGCCTATTTGTTCTCAAGCACCGACAACGTCGAGAAAAACTTGGAAACGTTGATCGATTTTGTGCAAAGCCCGTACTTTTCCGACAAGACAGTGGAAAAAGAAAAAGGGATCATCGGCCAGGAAATCCGGATGTACGACGACAACCCAGACTGGCGCGTCTATTTCGGCGCCATCGAAAGCATGTATCACAACCATCCGGTCAAAATCGACATCGCCGGCACAGTTGAATCGATCGCCCAAATTACGAAAGAGTTGCTGTATGAGTGCTACGAAACGTTTTACCACCCGAGCAACATGCTTTTGTTTGTCGTCGGCCCGGTCGATGAACAAAAAATCATGCAGCAAATCCGCGACAACCAGGCGAAAAAGTCGTTCCCGCAAGCCCCGGAAGTGAAGCGGTTTGCGTATGAAGAACCGAGCGCAGTAGCGGAAAAGAAAAAAGTGATTCCGATGCATGTGCAGACGAACAAATGCTTTGTCGGCATCAAAGCGCCGTCCGTTCCTGAAGCCGGCGAACAAAAACTTCGGCATGAGCTTGCCTTCCACGTCGCATTGGACTATTTGTTTGGAAAAAGCTCGCCGCATTATGAACGGCTGTACCGCGAAGGATTGATCGATGATACATTTATGTACGATTATACAGAAGAGCGCGGGTTCGGCTTCGCGTTGATCGGCGGCGATACAAGGGACGCTGAACGGCTCGCTTCGGAAATTCAAACGGTGCTGCTGTCGTTTGCCGCGGAGACTATAAAAAAGGAAGAATTTGAACGGGTGAAAAAGAAAAAAATCGGCGCCTTTTTGCGCGCGCTCAACTCGCCGGAATACATCGCCAACCAGTTTACGCGCTACGCGTTTTACGGATCCAACTTGTTTGACATTTTGCCGGCGCTTTCATCCCTTGCCATGGACGATATCGCGGCGGTTGCCTCTTCTTGCTTCCGCGATTCGCAAATCGCGGTTTGCGAAGTCGTTCCAAAAGGGCAATAAGGCATCCTTCCTGAGAAGGATGCTTTTTTGCGGCAAAAAGGAGAGGATGGTTTCATGCGCTACGCCTTGATCACTGGAGCCTCTGGAGGCATCGGACAAAGCATCGCTCGTGTGCTCGCTCGGGAGGGGTACGGACTTTTTCTCCATTACTATCGGCGACGGGCGCCTGTTGAAGCGCTGAAAGAAGAGCTTAACGATGTGCATATTGTGCCGATTGAGGCCGATTTGTCGGCACTGGATGGGGTGGAAAAGCTCGTTTCGCAAATCGATCGCCCGGTTGATGCCATCGTTTACAACAGCGGTGCAAGCTATTACGGATTGTTGACCGACATGAACGATGAATTAATCGAGCGGATGGTGCGGCTTCACATGACAAGCCCGGCGTTGCTCATCAAAAGGCTGACCCCATCAATGGTGGCGAGAAAGCGCGGTCATATTGTGTTCATTTCCTCGATTTGGGGATTGTGCGGCGCTTCATGCGAGGCGGTGTACTCGATGACAAAGGGAGGGCAGAACGCGTTTGCCAAGGCGCTGGCCAAGGAGCTTGCCCCAAGCGGCATTCGCGTCAACGCTGTTGCACCGGGGGCGATTGATACCGATATGCTGCGGGTGTTTCGTCCTGAGGAGCTGGAAGCGCTCACTGACGAAATTCCAGCCGGCCGGCTCGGCACCCCGGATGAGGTGGCGGAAACGGTGGCGTTTTTGCTGTCTGATGCCGCTTCGTATATCACCGGCCAAGTCATTTCCGTCAACGGCGGCTGGTATTGTTGAACGTATATTTTCCGGTTCGGCAGGCAAACTATCCTTGAAACATTCAACAAGGAGGGATTGACATGTCGGTACTGGATAACTTTGAACAATGGAAAGACTTTTTGGCGGAACGTTTAGAACAAGCGCAACAGCAAGGATTGACTCAGCAAGTGATCACAGATGTCGCTTACCAAATCGGGGATTATTTGGCGAAACACGTCGACCCGAAAAACCCAGAAGAACGGGTGCTCGCTGATCTTTGGAGCGTTGCGGATGAAAAAGAGCAGCACGCCCTTGCCAACATGATGGTCAAGCTGGTCCAACAAAAATAATCACCCGGTAAAAGAGAGGGGCCTCCCTCTCTTTTTTCTTCCTCCTTTTCGGTTGCTTTTCCATTTATAATTATAGTAGTATGAACTTAGCATAAGGCGTTCGTGCGGACACCGGCAAGGGAGGAGACGGGATGGGCAAGCAGGAATGGTATTTGGAATATGAAATTCATGTCAACCGCCCGGGGTTGCTCGGCGACGTTGCTTCGCTGCTCGGTATGTTGTCCATTAACATCGTGACGATCAACGGTGTCCGGGATTCGCGCCGCGGCATGTTGCTTTTGTGCGACAATAACGAGCAAATTGAACGGTTGGCGACGATCTTGCGGACGATGGACAACATTACGGTGACGAAGCTGCGCCAGCCGAAGCTGCTCGACCGCCTCGCCGTCCGCCACGGCCGTTATATCCAGCGCGATGCCGATGACAAAAAAACGTTCCGCTTCGTCCGTGATGAACTTGGACTGCTTGTCGATTTTATGGCGGAACTTTTTAAAGAAAAAGGGCATAAGCTCATCGGCATCCGCGGGATGCCGCGCGTCGGCAAGACAGAGTCGATCGTCGCCGCCAGCGTGTGCGCCAACAAACGATGGCTGTTTGTTTCATCGACGCTGATTAAACAGACGGTTCGCACGCAGTTGATGGAAGATGAGTATAGCGAGGACAACATTTTCATTATCGACGGCATCGTCTCAACGCGCCGCGGGAACGAGCAGCACTGGCAGCTCATCCGTGAGCTCATGCGCCTTGAGGCGACGAAAGTCGTCGAGCATCCGGACATGTTTGTTCGCCATACGGAATACACGCTCGATGATTTTGATTATATTATTGAGCTGCGCCATGAACCGGACGAAGATATTTCCTACGAAGCGATTGACCGCCCGTCATTGTTGGGCGATGACGGATTTTCCGAATTTGGGTTTTAATTTAAAAAAGTGGAAGGTGTTGGCCGTTGACGGAACTAGGAAAACGTTTGCGGGAAGCACGGGAAGAAAAAAATATGAGTTTGGACGAGTTGCAGGAGATGACGAAAATTCAAAAGCGGTATTTGATCGGCATCGAAGAAGGCAACTATGCCATCATGCCTGGAAATTTTTATGTGCGTGCCTTCATCCGGCAATATGCTGAAGCGGTCGGACTTGATCCGGATGAGCTGTTTGAACAGTATAAACAGGACATTCCCCAGTCTTATCAAGATGACATTCCGCAGACGCTGTCGCGCGTGAAGACGCGCCAGCAACTGTCTGCCGAGGGGGCGAAATGGCTCGATTGGCTGCCGAAAGTGATTGTCGCGGCGGTCGTCATCGGGGCGGCTGTCCTCGTTTGGGTGCTGCTCCAGCACGGCGCCGCAAATGAGCCGCCGACAAAGACAAGCCCAAAAACAGCGGAGGTCGAAAAGCCGAAACATTCGCCGCTTGAGCAGGCGAAACAAAAGCAGTCGGCGAAGGAAACGGACGAGAAGGCAACGAATGAAAACGGACAGCAAAATGAACAGCCAGCGCCGACTGGCGAAGAAGAACAGCCGGCTGCGGCGATGAATGTGACGGAAAAGCGCGGCAACACGGCGACGATTGAAGTCGCCAGCTCCGGCGCGTTTTCCATCGAGCTTTCATCCAAAGGAACGTCATGGGTCGAAGTATACAATACGAAAGGCCATACGTTTTACCGCGGCAACTTGACAAGCGGGCAGACGAAAACGTTCGATCTGTCGGCCGAAAGCGAAGTATGGGTGAAAATCGGGCGTACGCTGGACGTCGACATGAAGGTAAACGGCCAGCCGTTTGCCTATCCGTTTGCCCCGAAAGAGGAAGTATACCAAAAGCTGCATTTCGTGTTGAAGAAATGATGGAACAGGGCGCTTTTCCGCAGGAAGGCGCCTGCTTTTCGCACGGACTGAACTATGTTGAATGAGCGGAGGTATTTGTGGTGAACTTGCCGAATAAAATTACGGTAGCGCGCATTATGCTCATCCCGTTTTTCTTGATCGTGATGCTCGTTCCGTTCGGGTGGGGAAGCATCCAAATCGGCGGGACAGAGCTTCCGGTTGCCCATCTTGCCGGCGCGCTCATTTTCATCATCGCCTCAGCGACGGACTGGATCGATGGCTACTATGCCCGCAAATACGGGTTGGTGACGAATTTAGGAAAATTTTTAGATCCGCTTGCCGATAAATTGCTTGTGTCGGCGGCGCTTATCGTGCTTGTCGAGCTCGGGGCCGTTCCGGCGTGGATGGTGATTGTCATCATCAGCCGCGAGTTTGCCGTCACCGGCTTGCGGCTCGTGCTTGCCGGCGAGGGGGAAGTCGTCGCTGCCAACATGCTTGGCAAAATCAAGACATGGACGCAAATTGTCGCCATTTCCGCTTTATTGTTACATAACTTCCCATTCTCGCTCATTTCGTTTCCGTTCGCTGAATTGGCGCTGTGGGTGGCGGTCATTTTCACGATTTGGTCTGGCTGGGATTATTTTGCGAAAAACAGACATGCGTTTTCCCATTCGAAATAGCCGGCCACAAAGGGGGAGAAAAGTCTGTTGAACGCGGAGATCATTGCCGTTGGCTCTGAGCTGTTGCTTGGGCAAATCGCCAATACGAACGCCCAGTTTTTGTCGCAGCAGCTGGCGATGCTTGGCATTAACGTCTATTTCCATACCGTCGTCGGCGACAACGCCGGCCGCCTTGAGCAGGCGGTGAAAACGGCGCAAACGAGAGCGAACCTCATCATTTTCACCGGCGGCCTCGGCCCGACGAAAGACGATTTGACGAAGGAGACGATCGCCCGTTTGCTTGGCCGCCGGCTCGTGATCGACGAGGAAGCGCTCCGAGCGATTGAGGTGTATTTTGCCCGCACAAACCGGCCGATGACAGAAAACAATAAAAAGCAGGCGCTCGTCTTGGAAGGATCGACGGTGCTGAAAAACGAGCACGGCATGGCGCCAGGGATGGCGCTTGTGGCAGACGGCATTACGTACATGCTGCTGCCCGGGCCGCCGAAAGAAATGCGGCCGATGTTCAAAAAATACGGAAACGCCTTTTTGCGCCGTACGTTTTCGCTTTCCGAGCGCATCGAGTCGCGCGTGCTCCGCTTTTTTGGCATCGGTGAATCAGCGCTCGAGACGGCGATTGCGGATTTGATCGACGCCCAGTCGAATCCGACGATCGCGCCGCTGGCCGGCGACGGTGAAGTGACGCTTCGTCTGACAGCGAAGCATCAGGATGAGGCGGAGGCGAAGCGGCTTCTTGACGAAGTGGAATCGGCCATTTTGGCGCGTGTCGGCCGCCACTGCTACGGATATAACGATGAAACGTTGTTTACAAAGACGCTCGAGCGGTTAAAAGAAAGAGGATGGACGATCGCGTCGGCCGAAAGTTTGACCGGCGGCCTTTTCCTCGAACAGCTCACCGCCCTCCCCGGCGCGTCGCAAGTCGTGCAGGGCGGTGTCGTCTGCTACACAAACGGCGTCAAAGAACAGGTGCTTGGCATACCGCGCCCGCTGCTTGAGGCAGAAGGGGCGGTGAGCGAGCCGTGCGCCCGTTTGCTTGCTGAAAACGTCCGCGCGATGTGCGATGCGGATATCGGCATCAGCTTCACCGGCGTCGCCGGACCCGATCCGCTTGAGGGCCACCCGCCCGGCACCGTGTATATCGGCATCGCCGTCCGCGGGCGCGATGCGACTGTCCACCGTCTGATGCTGTCCGGCACGCGTGATGCCATTCGCATCCGCACCGCCAAATACGGCTGTTTTTTTCTGCTTGAGATGCTCGCGGCCGACTGCTGATCGGCCGCCCCCTTCCTTGAACATTCTCCACCGCACATCGTTTTTTCCACCGCATGAGTATGGCGATTGTTGCTAGTTTCTCCACCGAAAAAACGAATGGACGTTCGTTTTTTGCTTGGCAATGGCCGCAAAACGCGGTATAGTATAAGTAGTCCTAGAATAAGGAGGAGTAGGTTAGTGAACCAAGATCGTCAAGCTGCATTGGAGCAGGCATTAAAACAAATTGAACGACAGTTTGGCAAGGGGGCCATCATGAAGCTCGGCGAGCAAGTCGACCGCAAAGTGTCGGTCGTGCCGAGCGGTTCGCTGGCGCTCGACATCGCGTTAGGAGTCGGCGGCTATCCGCGCGGGCGGATTGTGGAAATTTACGGCCCGGAATCGTCCGGGAAAACGACCGTTGCCCTTCACGCGATCGCTGAAGTGCAAAAGCGGGGCGGGCAAGCAGCTTTCATCGACGCAGAGCATGCGCTCGATCCGATTTACGCACAAAAATTAGGGGTCAATATCGATGAATTGCTGCTTTCCCAGCCTGACACGGGCGAGCAAGGTGCGTCACGTTTCCGTATAAGTGCGTAGGCACGAAAGCGGAGTCCGATGGGAACATCGGGACAACTCTACAGCCGAGTTGGAAGGTGAAATTCCTTCCCGTGGTGATAGTCCTATATCCACGAGCCTGAGACTCCTGCATGCATTCCGGTGCACCCTCACCGGGATGTATGAAGCCAGGTGAAGTCGTAACCCAAGTAGCCTAAGGCCGCAAAATGTGGCTATGGCGAAAGTGGTGCGGGGCTCCTTAAAAGACGCCTATGGTGACGAAAGGAACCTATGCGTGAAGCTCGGTTACCGGTGCTCCCTGAAAAGGGACCATACAGGACGAACCACCGTGTCTTGTTTGCGGTGTTTCCTTTAACCGGCTGGCTTAGTTCGGTTACTGCTCTGATGGGTAGCGGACGTTCCAATCAGAGGTCCTGCCGAGTAGAGTAGGCACCTAAGGGCGTTCAAAAGAAGGGATAGGCTGTAGGGAACGTGAGAGGCCCCCTAAGGAGGAGACAGGGCTGGTCGATGATATCTTAGGGGGAGTCAGCGGTTCCATAGTAATGATGAAGGAGCGCCGTTTGAACCCCAAAGGCAACGATGGGGGAGGAAAAAACGCTCTGGAGTGAAGGGAACCAGCCGGGGCGGCAAAGTATCTACATGTTACGGCAAGCAGGCTAATTCATGGCACTTCCACCCAGTATTATAAAAAGGGAGAAAGGAGCATGAAGGTAAACAAACTTGTCGTAAAAAGCGAACAGGACTTGAGAAACTGCTTGGATCTTCTTTATCAAGAAGCTAAAAAGGGAAAACATTTTTACGGCATGCTTGAGTTGCTTCAAAATGATGTTGTCATTTTAGAAGCTATTCGCAATATTAAAAGCAATAAAGGTAGCAAAACGGCGGGGATTGATCTATCCAACCGCTAAGGGCCTATACAGTATGCAACAGTATTCAAACAAGAAATGACCCCATACACTGCAGACGGCAGAAAAATGTATGAAGAAAAGCATAGAAAAATACGATTGCCGGATAAAATGAGTCTGTTCGATCACGATTCGATATTCATCTACATTTTATCTGAGCATAATGATGGGAAATATAATCTTGAATATTTCTTAAATAGGGTGAATGTATTTCACAGAGATAAAGGAAAATGCAAAATATGTGCCGTATACTTAAGTCCCGGTAACTTCCACTGCCATCATATTGACCCGAGTAAACCTTTAAGTGAGATCAATAAGACCGTTAATCTAATTAGCTTATGCAACCAATGCCATAGGCTTGTCCATAGCAACCAAGAACTGCCGTTTACAGAACGAAAAATGTTTGACAAACTAACGAAATATAGGAACAAGCTGAAAATATAAAAGTCCTGTTCGCTGGAAGAATTGTAGGTGCTGCTGCCATGTCATCGCGAGGTGATATGGTGGAGAGATAGCCCAAAGGGGCTATCGAAGCTGTCCCGGTGGAACGCCGTGTGCGGGGAAACTCGCACGCACGGTGTGGGGTGGGGGAAAAGCCGGAGATTGCATCAAAGGCTTACCTATCACTATCGCTCGAAATCGCGGAAGCGCTCGTGCGAAGCGGCGCGGTCGATATTATCGTCATCGACTCGGTGGCGGCGCTTGTGCCGAAAGCGGAAATTGAAGGGGAGATGGGCGACGCCCATGTCGGCTTGCAAGCGCGGCTTATGTCCCAGGCGCTTCGCAAGCTGTCTGGCGCCATTAACAAATCGAAAACGATCGCCATCTTCATCAACCAAATTCGCGAAAAAGTCGGCGTCATGTTTGGCAATCCGGAAACGACGCCGGGCGGGCGGGCGCTCAAGTTTTACGCTTCCGTCCGCCTAGAGGTGCGCCGCGCCGAGCAAATTAAGCAAGGCAATGATATGGTCGGCAACAAGACGAAAATTAAAGTCGTCAAAAACAAAGTTGCGCCGCCATTTAAAACGGCTGACGTCGACATTATGTACGGCGAAGGCATTTCCCGCGAAGGGGAAATTCTCGACATGGCGTCCGAATTGGACATCGTGCAAAAAAGCGGTTCGTGGTATTCGTACAAAGACGAGCGGCTTGGCCAAGGGCGGGAAAACGCGAAGCAATTTTTGAAGGAAAACCCGCACATCGCCGATGAGATCGCCCGCGCCATCCGCCAGCATTACGGCATCGACGTTGAAGAGGGAACGAGCGAACCGCAGCAAGACGGGTTCGGATTGCTTGAAGAATAACGGGACAAGGCGTCCTGGCAAGCTGCCGGGGCGCCTTTTTCCATCCGTTCGGCCTGCCAAGGAGAGCGATAAGCCTAAAAAAGGACGGCGTGCGGAACGGTCTTGTTCCGTTGTCATCCTCTAGGCGCGTCGGTGTAATATCTTGACAATTCCTATTGCCGCCTTTACAATGAACATGTATATTTGTCCATACGCGCGGCAGGGCCATACGCCCGCCCGCTGCGGCGGACCGCCTTCGTGCGGAAGGCTGCGCGGGTCGATTGTGATGCCAAGCGACTGAGCTAATGGATTGAAAACGGGAATGTCCATCTGCGCCGGTCATGGCGGTGAGAAGAGAGAGCGAAAGGAAACCGAACAGCAAGAGGAGGTGAAACGATGGGTTCGATCATCATCTCCGCTTTGCTTGCCTTAGTCATTGGTGCCGTTGTTGGCTTTTTTGTTCGCAAATCGATTGCCGAAGCGAAAATCGGCGGGGCGAAAGCCGCTGCCGAACAGCTGATTGAGGAGGCGAAACGCGAGGCGGACGCCTTGAAAAAAGAGGCGCTTCTCGAAGCGAAAGACGAGATTCATAAACTGCGTACGGAGGCGGAGCGTGATATCCGCGACCGGAGAAGCGAGCTCCAAAAACAAGAAAACCGCCTGATGCAAAAGGAGGAAAATCTCGACCGCAAAGATGAAGCGCTCAACAAACGTGAGGCGTTGCTTGAGGCAAAGGAAGAAGCGTTGAACGAAAGACAACAGCATATTGAACAAATGGAAAGCAAAGTGGAAGCGCTCGTCAAACAACAACAAGCCGAACTTGAACGCATTTCCGGCC
The DNA here is from genome assembly GCF_040327975.1 of Geobacillus sp. G4. NCBI lineage: Bacteria > Bacillati > Bacillota > Bacilli > Caryophanales > Anoxybacillaceae > Geobacillus > Geobacillus sp. G4. The sequence continues at coordinate 96,863 of NZ_JBEPJY010000001.1, read as the reverse complement.
TGACGCGCGACGATGCCCGCCAGCTCATTTTAGAGCGCGTCGAGAAAGAGCTGTCGCATGAGATTGCGATGATGATCAAAGAGGCGGAAACGCGGGCGAAAGAGGAGGCAGACAAACGGGCAAAGGCGATTTTGTCGCTTGCCATCCAACGTTGCGCCGCCGACCATGTCGCCGAAACGACTGTTTCCGTCGTCAATTTGCCAAACGACGAAATGAAAGGGCGGATCATCGGGCGCGAAGGGCGGAACATCCGCACGCTCGAGACGTTGACCGGCATCGATTTGATCATCGACGATACGCCGGAAGCGGTCATTTTGTCCGGATTTGACCCGATTCGCCGCGAGACGGCGCGCATCGCGCTCGATAAGCTTGTGCAAGATGGCCGCATCCATCCAGCGCGCATTGAGGAAATGGTCGAAAAGGCGCGCCGCGAAGTGGATGAGCATATCCGCGAAGTCGGCGAACAGACGACGTTTGAAGTCGGTGTTCACGGCTTGCATCCGGATTTGATCAAAATTTTAGGGCGGCTCAAGTTCCGAACGAGCTACGGACAAAACGTCTTAAAACACTCGGTGGAAGTGGCGTTTTTAGCCGGACTGATGGCGGCCGAGCTTGGGGAGGACGAAATGCTGGCGCGCCGGGCCGGCTTGCTTCATGACATTGGCAAAGCGATCGACCACGAAGTCGAAGGAAGCCATGTGGAAATCGGCGTTGAGCTGGCGACGAAGTATAAAGAACATCCGGTCGTCATCAACAGCATCGCTTCCCACCATGGCGATACGGAACCGACGTCGGTCATCGCTGTGCTCGTCGCGGCGGCCGATGCGCTGTCGGCGGCGCGGCCGGGAGCGCGCAGCGAAACGCTGGAAAACTATATCCGTCGTCTAGAGAAGCTTGAAGAAATCGCCGAATCGTACGAAGGCGTTGAAAAATCGTACGCCATTCAAGCTGGGCGTGAAGTGCGCATTATGGTCAAACCAGATATGATCGACGATTTGGAAGCGCACCGGCTGGCGCGTGACATCCGCAAACGAATCGAAGAAGAGCTCGATTACCCGGGCCATATTAAAGTGACGGTCATCCGCGAAACGCGGGCGGTCGAATACGCGAAATAAAGTGGCTATTGCCACTTTCTTTTTTTGTGCGTAAAATAGGAGGGTATAACGATGCGGAGATGGGCGCAAGGCGATATTTTTCGTTTAGAAAGGGATCAGGGATGAGAATTTTATTTATCGGCGACGTCGTCGGTTTGCCGGGGCAAAAAATGGTGGAGCACTATTTGCCAAGGCTGAAGGAAAAACATCGGCCGGACGTTGTTGTGATCAACGGCGAAAACGCCGCCGGCGGGAAAGGAATCACCGAACCGATTTACCGGGCGCTTCTCGCTTGGGGGGCTCATGTGATCACGTTGGGCAATCACGCATGGGACAAACGCGATATTTTTGAGTTTATCGATCAGGCGAAGGCGTTGATTCGCCCGGCGAATTACCCGCCCGGCACGCCGGGAAAAGGCATCGTCTTTGTGCCGACCGAGCATGGCGAAGCGGCGGTCATCAATTTGCAAGGGCGGGCGTTTTTGCCGGCGATTGACTGCCCATTTCAAAAGGCGGACGAGCTGATCGCCGCCGCCTCCGCGCGCACGCCGGTCATCATCGTCGATTTCCATGCCGAGGCGACGAGTGAAAAACAGGCGATGGGCTGGTACTTAGACGGCCGCGTATCCGCGGTCATCGGCACGCATACACACGTCCAGACGGCCGATAACCGCATTTTGCCAAGAGGGACGGCGTACATTACCGACGTTGGCATGACCGGTCCATACGACGGCATTTTAGGCGTCGATCGAGAGGCGGTGCTGCGCAAATTTTTAACCGGGCTGCCAGTTCGTTTCGACGTCAAGGAAGGACGAAGCCAATTGAATGCCGTCTTTGTTGATGTAGACGAAAAAAGCGGACGGGCGTTTCGCATTGAACGGTTGATCATTAACGATGACCACCCTTATTTTGAATAGTCCATCTTTTAAAAATTTTTTAAAATGTCCTCCTCCCATGCAGGAATAGTTGTCGAAACAGTGAATATAGTTACAATGAAGACCTTTTACCGAAATCATTTTCCAAGGAAACGAGGGAGGAGCTAGGAATGGAAATATTAAAAGTTTCAGCAAAATCGAATCCGAACTCTGTAGCTGGTGCACTTGCCGGGGTGTTGCGCGAGCGCGGCGCAGCGGAAATTCAAGCGATCGGCGCAGGTGCATTGAACCAAGCCGTTAAAGCAGTAGCGATCGCACGAGGGTTTGTGGCACCGAGCGGCATGGACTTGATTTGCATTCCGGCGTTTACGGATATTATCATCGACGGAGAAGAGCGGACAGCGATCAAATTGATTGTCGAACCTCGTTAACTGGATGATCAGACAATGGCGGCTATAACCTGTTGGCGCCTTCGGCTGCGAAGGCAGGCAGGTTATTTTTGCTTTTTCAAGGGGGGAACGGAATGATCTTCGATGCACATTGCGATGTGTTGATGAAGTTATGGCAAGATCGGTCTCTGTCGTTTTACGACGGAGCTTCGCTTCACGTCACTCTTTCCGGGATGGCGGAAGCAGGGGTGAAAGTGCAATGCTTTGCCATCTACATACCGGAAACGGTGCCGGAGGAAGCCCGGTTCACTGTTGCGCTGGAGATGGTGGACATCTTCTTTGCCCGCATTATCGATGCGTTTCCGTCTGTGAAGTTCGTGCGGACGAGACGGGACATCGCCGCCCTTAAAAAAGAGGAAGTCGGCGCCATGTTGACGCTGGAAGGGTGCGACGCCATCGGCGTCAACCTTGTCAAGCTAAAGACGCTCCTCCGCCTCGGCGTCGCTTCCGTAGGGTTGACATGGAACTTCCCGAACGCTGTCGCTGACGGAGCGTGGGAGAAGCGCGGCGCCGGGCTGACGGCGTTTGGCCGGCAAGTCGTTGCACTTCTTAATGAAGCAAAACGATGGGTCGATGTGTCCCACTTATCGGAGAAAGCGTTTTGGGATGTCATCGAGATGGCTCGGTTCCCCATCGCTTCCCATTCCAACGTGCATCGTCTATGCCCACATCCACGCAACTTAACCGACGAGCAGATCAAAGCGTTGATCGAAAAAGACGGCATGATCGGCATTAATTTCGTTCCGTATTTTTTGACGGCGAAGAAAAACAAGGCGATGATCGCTGATGTGCTTCGCCATCTCGACCATATATGCGCGCTCGGGGGGGAAAACAACGTCGGGTTTGGCTCCGACTTTGATGGCATCACGGAGACGGTCGCCGGCCTTGGAACGGTAAGGGAATATGCGCGGCTTGTCAACGAGTTGTACAAGCATTACTCCACCGAGCAAGTATCCCGCTTTTTATTCGGCAACTTCTACGCCCATTTGCCGGAGTGACGAATATCACTGAGTATCGGCTCTGCGTATCCTAGAATAGAAGACAGGGCATCCGCGGCGCCGGCTGAAAAAGGCGTTCAAAATGGTAGTTTCCTTGTCAGAAAAGTGGTACAATAGTAGCGAAAGGCTGGAGTGAATATAAAGGGGTGTAATTCATGATCGAACAGCTGTCATGGAAGGTAGGCGGCCAGCAAGGGGAAGGAATTGAAAGTACAGGGGAAATTTTTTCCACAGCGCTGAACCGCCTCGGATATTACTTATATGGATACCGCCATTTTTCTTCACGCATCAAAGGGGGTCATACGAACAACAAAATTCGCGTCAGCACGAAACCGGTGCGGGCGGTCGCTGATGATTTGGACATCTTGGTGGCGTTCGACCAAGAGACAATCGACTTCAACTTCCACGAGCTGCGTGACGGCGGCATCGTCATTGCGGACGCCAAATTCAATCCAGTGATTCCGGAAGGAAAAGGAGTGGCGCTTTACGCCGTTCCGTTCACCGATATCGCTACACAGCTTGGCAATCCGCTGATGAAAAACATGGTTGCCATCGGCGCGACAAGTGCGGTGCTCGATTTGGACGCCGCCGTGTTCGAAAGTGTTGTTGTGGATACATTTGGGCGCAAAGGGGCGCAAGTCGTTGAGAAAAACATGGAAGCGATTCGCGCTGGAGCGCAATATATGAAAGAGCAGCTCGATGGTTCGACGAAAACGATGAAACTAGCCAAAGCCGACGGCAAACGGCGAATGTTCATGATTGGCAACGATGCCATCGCCTTGGGCGCCATTGCCGGCGGGGCGCGCTTTATGGCCGCCTATCCGATCACCCCAGCTTCGGAGATTATGGAGTATTTGATTAAAAAGCTGCCGGATTTTGGGGGCGCGGTCATCCAGACAGAAGATGAAATCGCAGCCTGTACGATGGCGATCGGCGCCAACTATGCGGGCGTGCGGGCGTTCACCGCTTCCGCCGGACCCGGGTTGTCGCTTATGGCCGAAGCGATCGGACTAGCTGGGATGACGGAAACACCGCTTGTTGTGGTTGACACGCAACGAGGCGGTCCAAGCACCGGCTTGCCGACAAAGCAAGAGCAGTCGGATTTGCTCGCGATGATCTATGGCACGCACGGGGAAATTCCCAAAATTGTCATGGCGCCAAGCACGGTCGAAGAAGCGTTTTACGATATGGCGGAAGCGTTCAACTTAGCTGAGGAATACCAATGCCCGGTCATTTTCCTGTCGGATTTGCAGCTGTCGCTCGGCAAGCAGACGGTTGAGCCGCTTGATTACGATCGGATCGAGATCCGCCGCGGCAAGCTGATGAATGGTGAGCTGCCGCCGCTTCCGGACAAAGACAACTTCAAACGGTATGAAATCACGCCGGACGGTGTTTCGCCGCGGGTGCTGCCGGGAACAAAATACGGCATCCACCATGTCACCGGGGTCGAACACGCCGAAACAGGCCGCCCGTCAGAGACGGCGGCAAACCGCCGGGCGCAAATGGAAAAACGGATGCGCAAACTCGAGCACATCCACTTCCCGACGCCGGTGCACAAACAACTCCGCCACGAAGAACCGGATTTGCTCCTTGTTGGCTTTTTATCGACGCGCGGAGCCATTGAAGAAGCGATGGAGCGGCTCGAGCAAGATGGCGTCAAAGTCAACCATGCGCACATCCGTCTGCTTCATCCGTTCCCGGTTGACGACGTGCGGCCGCTTGTCGAGAAAGCGAAACGAGTCGTCGTCGTCGAGCAAAACGCCACCGGGCAGCTGGCGAACTTGTTGAAAATGAACGTCGGGCACGCTGATAAAATCGCCAGCGTCTTAAAATTCGACGGCAATCCGTTCTTGCCGGGCGACGTCTATACTAAATGCAAGGAGTTGTTAGCGCAATGGCCACTTTTAAAGATTTCCGCAATGATGTGAAACCGAACTGGTGTCCGGGGTGCGGCGACTTTTCCGTGCAGGCCGCCATCCAGCGCGCGGCCGCCAATCTCGGGTTGGAGCCGCACGAACTCGCGGTCATTTCCGGGATCGGCTGCTCGGGCCGCATTTCCGGCTACATTCACTCTTACGGCTTTCACGGCACGCACGGCCGCGTTTTGCCGCTGGCGCAAGGAGTGAAAATGGCGAACCGCGATTTGACGGTCATCGCCGCCGGCGGGGATGGCGACGGATTCGCGATCGGCATGGGGCACACGGTTCATGCCATTCGCCGCAACATCGACATCACATACATCGTCATGGACAACCAAATTTACGGGTTGACGAAAGGACAAACATCGCCGCGCAGCGCTGCCGGCTTCCAAACAAAAAGCACGCCGCACGGGTCGATCGAGCCGGCTTTGTCGCCGCTTGAGATCGCGTTAAGCGCCGGAGCGACGTTTGTCGCGCAAGGTTTCTCAAGCGATTTAAAAGAATTGACGAGCTTGATTGAGGAAGGCGTCAAGCATAAAGGCTTTGCGCTCATCAACGTCTTCAGCCCGTGCGTGACGTACAACAAAGTGAATACGTACGAGTGGTTCAAAGAGCGGCTCATCAAGGTGAGCGACATCGAAGGATACGACCCGTCCGACCGGGAGATGGCGATGCAGACGGTCATGAAATACGATGGGCTCGTCACCGGGATCATTTATCAAAACAAAGAACAAAAGTCGTACCAAGAGCTTGTGCCAGGCTACAGCGAGGCGCCGCTTGCCGAGGCGGAGCTGAAAATGAGCAAAGAAAAGTTCGCCGAACTCGTAGCAGAGTTTATGTAAAAATGGAAACAATTTGCACCCGATGGAGGCTTGCCTCATTGGGTGTTTTTTGTTATCATGACATGTTCCGGTCCTCCGGAACAAACCCCATTGTGTTTCCTTGCCGCTCGCGATATACTATGGTAGTGTGTGGTTGGAAGAAATTTGCCGAGGCGAGGCCGGCTGCACAGGAAACGGCGGCCGCTCGTCCCGGATGATCGAATGATTTTGTGAAGAAAGGAGATTGCTATGAACGAAAAACAACGTTTGGAGCAAACGGGACAAATCAAAACCGAAAGCCATCCAGCGGACAGAAAATCCGCCTTGGACCGGCTGAAAGAAAAAACGACGAAAGACTATGAGAAATATTTCACGAGCGTGTTTCTCCCGCCGAATTTAAAAGAGGCGAAGAAACGCGGCAAAGAGGAAGTCAAGTACGTCAAAGACTTTTCGATTCCTGAAGAGTTTCGCGGCATGGGGCGCGGACGGAAGTTTTACATCCGCACGTATGGCTGTCAAATGAACGAGCACGATACGGAAGTGATGGCCGGCATTTTCATGGCGCTCGGCTATGAGCCGACCGACCGTCCGGAAGAGGCAAACGTCATTTTGCTCAACACGTGCGCGATCCGTGAAAACGCGGAAAACAAAGTGTTTGGCGAGCTCGGCTACTTAAAGCCGCTCAAAACGACGAACCCGGACTTATTGCTCGGCGTGTGCGGCTGTATGTCGCAAGAAGAATCGGTTGTCAAGAAAATTTTAAAGCAATACCAATACGTCGACCTTATTTTCGGCACGCACAACATCCATCGCCTGCCGTACATTTTGCATGAGGCGTACATGTCGAAAGAAATGGTCGTCGAAGTATGGTCGAAAGAGGGCGACGTTGTTGAAAACTTGCCGAAAGTGCGCAAAGGGAAGATTAAAGCATGGGTCAACATTATGTACGGCTGTGACAAGTTTTGCACGTACTGCATCGTTCCGTACACGCGCGGCAAAGAGCGAAGCCGCCGTCCGGAAGACATCATCCAAGAAGTGCGCCAGCTCGCCGCCCAAGGCTATAAAGAAATTACGCTCCTTGGGCAAAACGTCAACGCTTACGGAAAAGATTTCACCGACATCCAGTACGGCCTTGGCGATTTAATGGATGAGCTGCGCAAAATTGACATTGCGCGCATCCGCTTCACAACGAGCCATCCGCGCGACTTTGACGACCGGCTCATCGAAGTGCTCGCCAAACGCGGCAACTTGGTTGAGCATATCCATTTGCCGGTGCAATCGGGCAGCACGGAAATTTTAAAAATGATGGGCCGCAAATATACGCGCGAGGAGTACTTGGAGCTCGTTCGCAAAATCAAAGCCGCCATTCCGGATGTCGCGTTGACGACGGATATTATCGTCGGCTTCCCGAACGAGACGGACGAGCAGTTTGAAGAAACGCTGTCGCTTTACCGTGAAGTCGAATTTGACTCGGCCTACACGTTCATCTATTCACCGCGCGAAGGCACGCCGGCGGCGAACATGAAGGACAACGTGCCGATGGAAGTGAAAAAAGAGCGGCTCAAGCGTCTCAACGACCTTGTTCAGGAAATCGCGGCCAAGAAAATGAAGCAATACGAAGGGCAAGTCGTCGAAGTGCTTGTGGAAGGCGAAAGCAAAACGAATCCGGACGTATTGGCGGGTTATACGCGCAAAAACAAGCTCGTCCACTTCGTCGGCCCCAAATCGCTCATTGGCCAATTGGTCAACGTGCGCATTACGCAGGCAAAGACGTGGACGCTGACGGGCGAGCTAGTCAATGAAGCGATCGAGGTGAACGAACATGGCAAAATATACGCGGGATGATATCTTGGCCCAGGCGAAGCAGCTGGCGAAAATGATCGCCGAAACGGAAGAAGTCGACTTTTTCAAACGAGCGGAAGAAAAAATCCACCAAAACGAAAAAGTGCGCACGTTGATCAACGAGCTGAAATCGTTGCAAAAGCAAGCGGTCAACCTTCAGCATTACGGAAAACATGAAGCGCTGAAACAGGTTGAGGCCAAAATTGACGCCATTTACGAAGAGTTGTCGCAAATTCCGATCGTCAGCGAATTCCAGCAGTCCCAATCCGATGTGAACGACCTGCTTCAGCTCGTCGCCTCGACGATTTCGAATACGGTGACTGATGAAATTCTCGCTTCGACGGGCGGCGACGTGCTGCGCGGCGAAACCGGCGCCGCGCTTCGCTACAACAAACACGGCGGCTGCCATTAATGGCATGCGGCTCAAAAGCGTCCTTCGGGGCGCTTTTTTTCTTATGGGCGCGCTCTCCCTTCCCCCAAACCGCGGGCGGCTGCCTGGCGGCAAAAAAGAAGGCACATCGAACGGAGCAGGCGCATACAATGAACTATACGGAATAATGATTCATTTGCTGTGCACATTAGCGGAGATGGCGCATAGGATGAAATGAAGATTCATTTGAGGAGGGTTCCGTTCGATGTCTGAATACAGAGAAATTATTACGAAAGCCGTTGTCGGCAAAGGCCGCAAGTTTACACAATCGACCCATACGGTGACGGCGCCGAACCGCCCGTCAAGCATTCTTGGCTGCTGGATCATCAACCACCGTTATGAAGCGAAAAAATGCGATAAAACGGTCGAAATTCACGGCCATTATGACATCAACGTCTGGTATTCGTACAACCACAATACAAAAACCGAAGTCGTCACCGAAACGGTGTCGTATACGGACGTCGTCAAATTAAAATATCGCGACAAAGATAATTTAATCAGCGATGACACCGATGTCATCGTCCGCGTCATCCAGCAGCCGAACTGCCTCGAATGCACGATTTCGCCAAACGGCAATAAAATCGTTGTCGATGTTGAGCGGGAGTTTGTCGCCGAAGTGATCGGCGAAACGAAGGTGTGCGTTGCCATCAATCCGGAAGGATGCGGCAAGGACGACGATTTTTGCGACGAGGATGACCTTGATGAAGAATTAGAAGATTTAAGCCCAGATTTGCTGCTTGGCGAAGAAGAATAAAACTAGGAAATTTCTTTCCTAGTTTTTTCTTTTGCCGCTTGTTATAATAGTAGCGCAATCAACGAGCCTTCGGGCCGAAAAGGTTGGGGAGAAGCGATGCCATCGTACACACCGATGATCCAGCAATATTTGCACATTAAAGCGCAATATCCGGACGCGTTTTTATTTTTCCGGCTTGGCGATTTTTACGAACTGTTTTTTGACGACGCCATCAAGGCGGCGCAAGAGCTGGAAATTACATTAACAAGCCGCGACGGCGGCGATGAACGGGTGCCGATGTGCGGGGTGCCGTACCATTCGGCGCAAGGATATATTGAGCAGTTAATCGAAAAGGGATATAAAGTCGCCATTTGCGAACAAGTCGAAGACCCGAAAACGGCCAAAGGCGTCGTTCGCCGCGAAGTTGTGCAGCTCATCACCCCAGGGACGCTCATGGAAGGCAAAGGGCTCACCGAGAAGGAAAACCACTACTTGGCGGCGCTCACGCCGTTTGCTGATGGTACATACGGATTGGCTTACGCCGATTTGTCGACCGGCGAGGTCCGGTTGACGCTTCTTTCTTCGTGGGAGGAAGCGGCAAACGAATTGCACGCCGTTGGAGCGCGGGAGATCATCGTTGCCACAGACAGCGGCGAAGAGTGGGTGCGCGAGCTGAAAGAGCGGTACGGGGCGGCGGTCTCTTATGAGGACGACACATCTCTATGCGACGAATGGAACGGCGTCATCGGCCATGTGGCGCAAGAAAAGCTGCGGCAGGCCGCAGCCCGCTTGCTTCATTACCTCGTCCGCACGCAAAAGCGGCGGCTCGATCATTTGCAGCCGGCTGAGTTGTATCAAGTTGACCACTATATGAAAATGGACCGACATTCCAAGCTGCATTTGGAATTGGTCGAAACGGTGCGGTCAAAAGGAAGGAAAGGCTCGTTGTTATGGCTTTTGGATGAAACGGTGACAGCGATGGGTGGGCGGCTCTTAAAACAATGGCTGGACCGGCCGCTCATTGATCGGCGCGAAATCGAACGGCGCCTCGATTTTGTGGAAACGTTGAAAACGAGCTATTTTGAACGGCAGGAGCTGCGCGACAGGCTGCGCGGCGTTTACGACATTGAGCGCCTTGTCGGCCGTGTCTCCTACGGCAACGCCAATGCCCGCGATCTCGTGCAGCTGAAAAAGTCGCTTCTTCAAGTGCCGGCGCTCCGCCAGACGGTCGGCGCACTGCCGCTCGCTGAAGCGGACAAGCTGTGCGAGCGCCTTGACCCGTGCGAAGAGCTCGTCGATTTGCTCGAGCGCTCGATTCAAGAACAGCCGCCGCTTTCCGTCAAAGAAGGGAACCTCATCAAAGACGGATATGACAAGCAGCTCGACCGCTACCGCGATGCGAGCCGCAACGGCAAGGCGTGGATCGCTGAACTTGAGGCGAAGGAGCGGGAAGCGACCGGCATCAAATCGCTCAAAGTCGGCTACAACCGAGTGTTTGGCTACTATATTGAAGTGACAAAGCCCAATCTCCCCCTTGTTCCGGAAGGACGTTACGAGCGGAAGCAGACGCTCGCCAACGCCGAGCGGTTTATCACCCCGGAGTTGAAGGAAAAAGAGGCGCTCATTTTGGAGGCGGAAGAAAAAAGCATCGAACTCGAATATGAACTGTTTGTCGCCATTCGCGAGCAGGTGAAGCAATACATCCCGCGCCTGCAGACGTTGGCGAAAGCCATTGCCGAGCTTGATGTGCTTCAATCATTCGCAACGATCAGCGACGAGTATCGCTACGTGCGTCCGCAGTTTTCCACGGAGCGCGTCTTGGTGATTCAAGGCGGCCGCCACCCGGTTGTCGAAAAAGTGCTCGGCGCGCAAATGTACGTGCCGAATGACTGCTACATGAACCGCGAGCGGGAAATGCTGCTCATCACTGGACCGAACATGGCTGGAAAAAGCACGTACATGCGGCAAGTGGCGCTCACCGCCGTCATGGCGCAAATCGGCTGTTTCGTTCCCGCCGAGCGGGCGGTGCTGCCCATTTTTGACCAAGTGTTCACCCGCATCGGCGCTGCTGACGACCTGTCGGCAGGACAAAGCACGTTTATGGTCGAAATGTTGGAGGCGCGCCACGCCATCGCTCATGCGACACAAAACAGCCTCATTTTGTTTGATGAAATCGGGCGCGGCACATCGACGTACGACGGCATGGCGCTCGCCCAGGCGATCATTGAGTACATTCACGACCATATCGGCGCGAAAACACTATTTAGCACCCACTACCATGAACTCACCGCCTTGGAGCGTTCGCTCCCGCGGCTTTCGAACGTCCATGCCCGCGCCATCGAGGAAAACGGCAAAGTCGTCTTTTTGCATCAAATCGCCGACGGGCCGGCCGACAAGAGCTACGGCATTCACGTCGCCGAGCTGGCCGGGCTGCCGGCTTCGCTCATTGAACGCGCGCGGGCCATTTTAGCGGAACTGGAGAAAGCGGCGGGAAAACAGGAAGCCGCCGCAGGCAGGATGGACGATGGCGCTTTGGCGGAAGCGGGTTTGGCTTTTCAGGGGAACGAAGCGTTAGACGTCGGCAGCAAGGTTGAGCGCGAGAAGGCCTCCCGTCCGTCAGCCGGCGCGGCGCGGGAGGGCGTTTTGGCGGAAGCGGCGTTTGAGCAGCTGAGTATGTTTCCTGACCTTGCCCCGGCGCCTGTGGAGCCGCCTCTTTCAAACAAAGAGAAAAAGGCGCTCGCGGCGCTGAAAGAGATCAATTTGCTCGAGATGACGCCGCTTGAGGCGCTCAACAAACTGTATGAACTGCAAAAGCTCCTCAAGTAAAGGAGGGAGGCCCGATGGGACGCATCCGCAAGCTCGATGACCTGCTGGCAAACAAAATCGCCGCCGGCGAGGTCGTCGAGCGGCCGGCTTCGGTCGTCAAGGAGTTGGTGGAAAACGCCATTGATGCCCATAGTACGGTCATCAACATCGAGCTTGAAGAGGCGGGAATGGCGAAAATCCGCGTCATCGACAACGGCGACGGCATGGAGGAAGACGACTGCTTGCTCGCTTTTGAACGCCATGCGACAAGCAAAATTCATGACGAGCACGATTTGTTCCGCATCCGCACGCTCGGGTTCCGCGGTGAGGCGCTGCCGAGCATCGCTTCTGTATCCGAAGTGGAGCTGACGACCGGCACGGGCAGCGGACCGGGAACGAAGCTTGTGCTTCAAGGCGGCGCACTCGTCTCCCGCGAGCGGGCGGCGGGGCGCAAAGGAACGGATATTACCGTATCGAACTTGTTTTTCAACACCCCAGCGCGCTTGAAATATATGAAAACGATCCACACCGAGCTCGGCCATGCGGCCGACGTCGTCAACCGGCTAGCGCTCGCCCATCCGGACGTATCATTTCGCCTCCGCCACCAGGGCAAAACATTGCTTGCCACCAATGGCAGCGGCGATGTTCGGCACGTGCTCGCCGCTATTTACGGCGCCGAGACGGCGAGGCAAATGATCCCCATTGAAGCGGAATCGCTCGATTTTACTATTCGCGGTTACATTTCGCCGCCGGACGTGACGCGCGCCTCGCGCAACTACATCTCGCTTGTTGTCAACGGCCGCTATGTGCGCAGCGTGCCGCTCATGAAAGCGATTGAAGCCGGCTACCATACGCTCTTGCCGATCGGCCGCTATCCGATTGTGTTTTTATCCATTGAAATGGATCCGGTGCTTGTCGATGTCAACGTCCATCCGGCAAAGCTCGAAGTCCGCTTTAGCAAGGAAGCAGAGCTGAATGAGCTCGTCACAGACGCCATCCGCCAGGCATTTCGCAAGCGGACGCTCATTCCGTCCGTATCTGCCGACAGCAAGATGGCAAAACCAAAGGCGGAGCAGGCGGCTTGGACGTTCACTCATCGCGTCCGCGAGCCGTCTGTCTTATCGAGCGACATCGGCGGCGGGGAAGATGCGACCGCCCCTCTTGCGCCGCTAACCGGTGACGCACCGGCTGAGCGGCCATCCGCGGCTGTGCAGACGGATGAATGTGGAATACTGGACGAACATGGGCCCGCTTTTGAGCGAAAGCAGGAGGAAGAGGTGGGAGAAGAGCGGTGCTCTCCCCGCTTGCCGACAGATGGGCAAGCGGAGGATAAAGCGGCGGCCGATCGCCTGCCGCCGCTTTATCCGATCGGACAATTGCATGGGACGTACATTTTGGCGGAGAACGAACATGGGCTGTATATGATCGATCAGCATGCGGCTCAAGAGCGGATCAACTATGAATATTTCCGGGAAAAACTCGGCGAAGCCACGAAGGAAGTGCAGGAGCTGCTCGTTCCGTTGATGTTTGAATATCCAGCCGACGAGTACGAGCGGATCGCCGCCTGCCGCGATGAGCTGGCGCGCTGCGGCGTGTTTCTTGAGCCGTTTGGGCCGCGGGCGTTTCTCGTTCGCTCCCATCCGACGTGGTTTCCGAAAGGGAGAGAAAGGGAAATCATCGAGGAAATGATCGAACAAGTGTTGGCGGCCAAAACGGTCGACATCAAGCAATTGCGCGAACAAGCGGCGATCTTAATGAGTTGCAAGCGCGCCATTAAAGCAAACCAACATTTGCGCCAGGATGAACTGTTCGCTTTGCTTGAGGCGCTGCGGCAGACAACGGACCCATTTACTTGTCCCCACGGCCGGCCGATCATCGTTCATTTTTCGACATATGAAATTGAAAAACTATTTAAACGGGTGATGTAGCCTGCGCCCCCTTTGCGCGACAAAGGGGGCGCTTTTTGTAATCGTTTTGTAATCTACTTTTATTCTTTCTGTTACAGACGGATTGCTTTGATTTTACTATAATGGCTCATGTGTAGGAATACGTGGTGAATTTTGTAGAGTGATAGCGAATTTTGTATAAACATGGATACATAAAGATGGATACATCGACGTCATAGGGGGATGCAGCATGAAAAAGACGGTTGTATTGACAAGCACGTTGATCGGCTCGCTGTTGGCCGGCCACGCGGCATCGGCGGCGAGCTATACGGTGCAAAAAGGCGATACGCTTTGGAAGATTGCCCGGCAATCCGGCACGACGGTCGCCGCGTTAAAGCAAGAAAACGGTTTGTCTTCGGATTTGATTTTTCCCGGACAAGTATTGCGCGTCAATGAACCAAATAAATCGAACGAAACTTCTTCGAATACATATACGGTCGAGCCTGGTGATACGCTAAGCGGAATCGCCCGCAAGTTTAGCACGACTGTGGATGCGTTGCTCAAGCTTAATCCAAGCATTACGAACCCAGACTTCATTCGCGCCGGGCAGAAGCTGCAAGTAGCAGGGGAACAGGAACGTTCCAATACATACAATGTGCAGCCGGCAGCCGTGCCGACAAGCGGCCGGTATATCGTGCAGGCGGGGGATACGCTGCTTGAGATTGCGAACAAGTTTCAAACGACGGTCGACCGTCTATTGGCACTGAATCCGCAAATTACAAACCCGAACACCATCCGCATTGGCCAAGCCATTAAAGTGGCGGGCGGAACGACTGATGTCCGGGAGGCCAAGCAGCAAGTATCGGCCGCCAACTCGGCTGCCACTGAGTCGTCCGCATCGCTTGCCGACCGAATCATCGATATTGCGGAAAAATATTTAGGGGCGCGTTATTTGTACGGAGCAAGCCCGTCGCGCACCGATGTGTTTGACTGCTCATCGTTTACGATGCGCGTCTTCAGCGAAGCCGGCATTTCGCTGCCGCGCACATCCACCGCTCAAGCGCAAGCCGGAAGAACGGTGTCGTTTAACCAATTGCAAAAAGGCGATCTCGTCTTTTTTGACACCGATTCAAATGGGACGATCAACCATGTCGGCATTTACGCTGGCAACGGGCAAATGATCAACGCGACCGTTTCGTTGGGTGTTGCGTATTCGTCGCTGACGTCATCCTATTGGAAAACGCGGTATGTAAAAGCGGTTCGGGTCATCAACTAAATGAAAGACGATTAACGCAGCTGTTCGTGCGAAGCCTTAGGCGCTTCGGTGAACAGCTTTTTTGTTGTTCGTGCGAGTGAAAGCCGAATCCAACAAAGATGCAGGATGATGCCGCGGAAAAACGGGTTAGCGGTTTTGAGGCTTTCTGCTTTTAAGGCAACAAAAAACAGCAACAAGTACAAATAGTCCGGCTTTCTGGCGCGTATCATTTGGTGCCATGATGATTCATCATGTAAAATAAGATATTCATAGATGATCAAAAAGGAGGGCATTGGTATGAACAGCCGTCTGTCCGTGATGGTGAGCATTGTGCTGGTCATGCTCGTCGCCTCGATGGATACGACGATCATGAACACGACGATGCCGATCATCGCCAAAGAACTTGGGGGATTCTCCCTTTATGCATGGGCGTTTGCGTCATACATGATTACGACAACCGTCCTGTCACCGATTGCCGGCCGTCTGTCCGACCTGTTTGGCCGCAAAAACGTATTCAGCTTTGGCATCATTTTATTTTTGATTGGCTCGCTTCTTTGCGGTTTGTCGCAAAATATGGTGCAACTCGTCCTGTTCCGCGCCGTACAAGGGGTCGGCGCCGGGTTTATGATGCCGTTTCCGGCCATTATCGCCGGCGATTTGTTTCCGGTGGAAAAGCGCGGAAAGATCCAGGCGTTTTTTACCGCCATGTGGGGGATTTCCGCCGTCTTGGCGCCGCTTTTAGGCTCGCTGTTTGTCGAATACGCGACATGGCGCTGGATTTTTTATGTCAACATTCCCATTTGCCTGCTCTCGCTTGTGACGTTGTTTCCATATAAAGAAGTATATGAACCGAAGCGGGCGGCGGTTGACTATATGGGGGCGGTGTTATTTGCCGCCGCAGTCAGCCTGCTTTTGCTCGTCACTGTTGCGAAGCGCGGACAATGGTGGTACGGGGCGGCCGGTGCGCTCTTGCTTGTTGCGTTTTACTTTTTCGAAAAACGGCAGCCGTCTCCGCTCGTGCCGCTTTCACTTGTTCATCACCGCACGCTCAAATGGATGAACATTAACGGCTTTGTCAGCTGCGTCGCGCTGTTTGGCACGTCAAGCTACATTCCGCTCTTTTTGCAAAATGTTGCTCATTTATCGGTATTTATCAGCGGCGTCGCTTTGCTCGGCTCGTCCGTTGGTTGGATGATCGCCGCCGTGCCGGCCGGGAAATGGATTTTGCGCTATGGCTACCGTCCGCTTCTCATCATCGGCAATGTGCTGCTGGTTGCGTCCGGCTTGCTTCTGGCGCTGCTGAACGAAAGTCACGGGTTTTGGTATGTGTTTTTCGTCATGTTTGTCCAAGGGCTGTCGTTTGGGTTGACCTCGACCGTCGGCGTCATCGGCTCGCAGCAGCTTGCGGACGTCCATGAAAAAGGAATCGCGACGTCCTTTTTTATGTTTTGCCGCAATATCGGCACGGCGATCGGCGTGACCGTCATGGGAGCGTTTTTGACGAAGGCGCCGACGTTTATGACCGGCATCCATCATTTGTTTTTATTCGGCCTCATTGGCAGCATCGCCGCGCTTGTCACCTCGCTTTTCATTCATGATGAAGCCGAAACCGGCCGAAACACGTGGCAGCCGGAAGGAACGGCGTAAGGCGGGGAAGCGGCATGGGGGCGGCCGGTTTGCTCTCCTTGCGAGTTTACGGTGAAAGAGGAGGCTCATTGAGAAAATCCAGTTGATTTTCTCAATGAAGCAGGCCTTTTCATCAAAGATGGCGAAAGAGCTAAAAAAAATACTAAACATTGGCTGTTATCATCCGATAATGTAGATGGAACAACATACTGATTCACAGACGGAGGACTTGCCAATGAACATGAAAATGACCGTGCGCAAAAAACTGCTGGCTGGCTTCGGCCTCGTCTACGTGTTGATCGCGCTGCTAGTCGGGTTTTCTTATTACGAAATTTCGACTCTTGACCGTACATACACCGATGTGATCGACAAACGGGTGACGAAGCTTGTCAATGCCAAAGAGCTTGAAGTATTGATCCGCCGCGAGGTCGGCAGCATGCGCGGCTATTTGTTGACCGGCGATGAGACGTCAAGGAAAAATTTTGAAAAAGCGCATGGGGAGTACAAGAAAATAAGCGAAAAGCTTGCGGCGGAGCTGACGCGGGAAGAAACGAAACAGCTGCTTGCCGAGCTCGATTTGCTTGAACAGCAGTTTTACGAACTTGGGCAAAAAACGTTCGACCTAAAAGCGCAAAACAAACCGGAGCAGTACATCGCCCTTGTGACCACAACAGGGCGCGACTTAACAACCCAATTTGATGAAAAGGTGAATCAATTGGTCGCTCTCCAGCAGCGGGAAATGAAGGAAGCTAATGATGATGCGAGCGCATCGGCGGCTGCGGTCCAGCGGCTGATCATCATCGTCGGCTTGTTGACGGCGGCGGCTGGAGCGACCGTCAGCTATTACATCAGCCGCTCGCTTTCCCGCCCGCTATTGGCGCTGTCGGAAGCGGCGAAGCGGATCGCCGCCGGCGATTTGACGGACGGGCGGCTCTCGGTTCGCAACCGCGATGAAATTGGCGCACTCGCCGCTTCGTTTGAGCAAATGGCGAAAAACTTGCGCGAAGTGCTCCAAGAAGTGGCGCAAAACGCCGAGCAAGTCGCCGCTTCGTCGGAGGAGCTGGCAGCGAGCGCCGAACAGACGAGCAAGGCGACCGAGCAAATCGCCATGACGATTCAGGGCGTTGCTTCCGGCATGGACAAGCAAATGCAAAGCGTGGAAGAAACGTCCGCCGCCGTCGATTCGATGTCTGAGAGAATCGAGCAAATTTCCGGACGGGCGCAAAGCGTGTCCGCCATCGCTGCTGAGGCGTCAAGACAAGCGGCTGAGGGAGGGCAAACGATCGAGGCGGGCGTTGCGCAAATGAACAAAGTCAATGATACGGTCGAGCGGCTGGCTGACCTCATTAAAGGGCTTGGCCACCGTTCCGAGCAAATCGGCTCGATCATCGAAGCAATCCGCAGCATCGCGGCGCAGACGAACTTGCTCGCCTTAAACGCCGCCATTGAGGCGGCGCGCGCCGGCGAGCACGGGCGCGGCTTTGCCGTCGTTGCTGACGAAGTGCGGAAGCTCGCCGAGCAATCGGCCCAATCGGCCCAGCAAATCGCGGAATTGATCGCTGCCATTCAAGAAGAAACGGTCCATGCCGTCCAATCAATGGAGTCGGTCGTCAACGAAGTGACGGCCGGAACGAACGTCATTCGCGCCTCGGGAGAAATGTTCGCCCGCATTCGCGCCGCCGTGGACGAAGTTGCGGCGCAAATCCGCGACGTATCCACCGCGGTCAGCGACATAGTCTCTTCTTCGGAGCAAATGGTGCGCTCCGTCCGGCTTGTCGCCGACGTGGCCGAGTCGACATCGGCCGGTGCGCAGGAGGTGTCGGCGGCGACCGAGGAACAGCTGGCCTCGATGGAGGAAATTTCAGCTTCGGCCGCGTCGCTCTCGAAAATGGCGGACGATTTGCAGGCGATTGTCAACAAGTTTTCATTATGATGAGCGCCTTTTATGGCGTTCATTTTTTTCCATATGGTTATGGCGAAAGGGAAGAAAGGCGATTTTTCGCGCTGCCATGTATAAAACGATTTGTGGATGGCGAAAACGTATGAAAGAAATGGTTCCATGCACAGCTGTTTTTATGTATAATGATGGTTGACACAAGTCCCACAACAGAAAGCAGTGACGCGCTATGGCTGAAAAAGTCGCCGTCATCGTCGGGCCGACGGCGGTCGGCAAAACGAAGCTCGGCATCGCGTTGGCGAAAAAGCTGGGCGGAGAGGTCATCAGCGGCGATTCGATGCAAATTTATAAAGGGATGGACATTGGCACGGCGAAAGTGAAGCCCGATGAGATGGAAGGAATCCCGCATCATTTGCTGGACATCAAAGAGCCGTGCGAACCGTTTTCCGTCGTCGAATTTCAGCGGCTTTGCCGTGCGCTCATCACCGAGATTTCGGCGCGCGGCCGGCTGCCGATCATCGTCGGCGGCACCGGGCTGTACATTCAGGCAGCCCTTTACGATTACCAATTTTCCGCCGCCCCTTCCGACGAAGCGTACCGCCGGGCGCTCAAACAGCTGGCGGCCGAGCAAGGAGCCGAAGCGCTTCACCGGCGGCTTGAGGCGGTTGATCCAATAAGTGCGGCCCGCATTCATCCGCACAACATCCGCCGCGTCATCCGCGCCTTAGAAGTGTATCATTGCACCGGAAAGCCGTTCAGCGAGTGGCAGCAAGGGCAGTCAAAGCGGCTTTTGTATGAGGCGGCCATCGTTGGCTTGACGGCGGAGCGGGAGGCGCTTTACCGCCGCATCAACGAGCGGGTCGATGAGATGATCGCCGCAGGGTTGATCGAAGAGGCGAGGGCGCTTTATGACCGCGGCCTGCGCGACTGCCAGGCGGTGCAAGCCATCGGCTACAAGGAGCTGTACGACTATTTTGACGGCCGCGTTTCCCTTGATGAAGCGATTGAGCAGCTGAAACAAAATTCGCGCCGCTATGCGAAACGGCAGCTCACTTGGTTTCGCAACCAAATGCCGGTGAAATGGTTTGACATGACCGACGCTGGGCAGTTCGTCGCCAAGGTGGAGGAAATTTCTCGCTATGTAGCAGGAAAGCTTCAACTTGAAGCGAATATATAATTATATCCTTAGAGAGAAAAGAGGAGGACGTTTGATGAAAAATACGATCAATATTCAAGACCAGTTTTTAAACCAGCTGCGCAAAGAGGGCATTCAAGTGACCGTCTTCTTATTGAACGGCTTCCAACTGCGCGGATACATTAAAGGGTTTGACAACTTCACCGTACTTTTGGAAGTGCAAGGAAAACAACAGCTCATTTACAAGCACGCCATTTCGACGTTTGCGCCGGAGCGGAACATCCATTTTGAAACCGAACAGTAAGACCGACGGTACATACGCCGCCGAAAAAAGGCGCCTTCCTTCGCGGAGGGCGCCTTTTGCCATTTCCCGTTTTCCTTCCGCGCCCGCTATTTGATCGACAAGCTCCTGCGTCACCCGAAGGGAAGTGAGGGACGAGGTGAATTCAGATGCGTAAACCGCCGCTTTTGTGAATAAACATATACAAACTTTTTCCGCTATAGCCGACCCGCTGTTCGTTTGGGCGATTGTCACGGATCGGCGGTGGCGTACGTATACTAGTAACGAAAAGGCAAGGCGTCAAAAGCCAAGTCGGAACGGGTGCGGATGGCAGAAAACGGGAAGCGAGGTGACGCCCCTTGTCAGAATTGACGATGAACAAGGCGAAAGGGCAAATCAACATCGTGTTGAACTCCAAAACGGTAAACCATTTAGTGAAAGAAGAGAGAAACGACTGGCTCGATGGCGAAGAGCATCAGGCGCTCCGCAATATTCAAAAGGAGCTTGATCAGCTGATCGGCCTTGATCATGTCAAAAAAATCATCAAGGAAATTTACGCCTGGCTGTACATCAACCGGCTGCGCAAGGAGAACGGCTTAAAGGCCAACCGCCAGGCGCTCCATATGATTTTCAAAGGCAATCCCGGCACCGGCAAAACGACGGTGGCGCGCTTGCTCGGCAAGCTGTTTTTTGAGATGAACGTGCTGTCCAAAGGGCATTTCATCGAGGCGGAGCGGGCCGATTTGGTCGGAGAGTACATCGGGCATACGGCGAGCAAAACGCGCGATTTGATCAAAAAAGCGCGCGGCGGAATTTTGTTCATCGATGAAGCGTATTCGCTCGCCCGCGGCGGGGAAAAAGATTTCGGTAAAGAAGCGATTGATACGCTTGTCAAAGGAATGGAAGACTATTGCGACGACCTAGTCGTGATTTTGGCCGGCTATCCGAAAGAAATGGACTATTTTTTGTCGTTAAATCCTGGCTTGCCGTCGCGATTTCCTCTCACGATCGAGTTTCCCGATTACACGGTCGAGGAGCTTGTGCAAATCGCCAAGCAAATGCTGCGCGAACGCGAGTATGAAATGACGCCGGAAGCGGAGCGGAAACTGTACATTCATCTCGAAGGGACGCTGGAAGCGACCGGCCGCCTCAAGTTCAGCAACGGCCGCTATGTGCGCAACTTAATCGAAAAAGCGATCCGCAAGCAGGCGGTCCGCCTTCTTCATGAAGGGCGCTACGACAAAAAAGAGCTGATGACGATCCGTGACCGCGATTTAGTGATTCATGCTTGAACGCTCTCCCACCTACGCTCACGCGTGGAAGTGGGGGTCTTCTCGGCGCGAGATGATAAAAAAGCCAAGGAGGCTCCTCTTTCTTTTTCTTGTCGAAAGAAAGAGGTCTTCCTTTCTTTTTTGTGCCGCAAAAAAGAGGAATGCGATCAAAAAGAGCGAATACATAAACAGCGGGGGCATCATACACCTATTTATCTGAATTATCTGTCTAGTGGATCTGCACGCCCTGCGTCCATTCGGAGAAAAGGGGGAAAGGCGCTTGTACATGACGATTGGGGAGATGTTTTCCCAGACAGTGCGAAAGTTTCCAAACCGGGAGGCGGTCGTCGACGCGGCGACCGGACGCCGCTATACGTACGCCGAATGGGAGAGGGAAGTGAACCGGTGGGCGAACGCGTTTTTGGAAGCGGGCGTCCGCAAAGGAGATCGCGTTTCGACGGTGCTGTACAATACGCTTGAGCTCGCGACCGCCTTGTTTGCCTGCGCCAAAATCGGCGCGGTGTTCAATCCGATCAACTTTCGGCTGAGGGCGGAAGAAATCGCCTATATTTTGACGGACGCCGAGCCGAAAATCGTGCTGTTTGAACGGGCGGTGGAACCGGAACTTGCCGCGATTCACAGCCGTTTCCCGCACGTGTCATTTTGGTCGATCGACCGCGATCCGCCGCCGTTTGCCAAAAACGCTCACGAGCAGGCCGCGCGGGCCCTAGGGGAAGCGCCGCGTGTTCATGTGGATGAGAGCGATCTTTATGCCATTATGTATACAAGCGGCACAACTGGGCGTCCAAAAGGAGTGATGCACCGTCACCGCGACATGATCGAGCAAAGCGTCATTTGCCATGGCGTCATGCGCATCCGCGAGACGGATCGCGGGCTGGCGGCAGCGCCGCTGTTCCATTGCGCCGAGCTGCATTGCTGCTTGCTGCCGCGCGTGCATGCCGGAGCGGCGAGCGTCATTTTGCACCATTTTGACGCCAAGCTCGTGCTTGAAACGATCGAACGGGAGCGGATTACGATCATGTTTGGAGCCCCGACGATGTGGAACATGATCTCGCAGGAGAATGTAAGCGGTTACGATTTATCTTCGCTTCGCCTCGGCCTATACGGCGCCGCTCCGATGGCTCCAGCGCTTGTCAGGCAATGCCAAGAGCAACTCGGCATCGAGCTGATTCAAGCGTACGGCATGACGGAAATGGGGCCGGCGGTGACGTTTTTGTTGGAAGACGAGCAGCTGAAAAAAGCCGGTTCCGCTGGACGCGCCTGCCTGAACCATGAGATCCGCGTCGTCCGTGCGCGTGAAGACGGGCCGTCCGACCCAGACGATGTGCTGCCGCCATATGAAGTCGGTGAAATTGTGATGCGCGGGCCGTGCATGATGGCTGGCTACTACAAGCGCGAGGAAGCGACGGAAAAAGCGTTGTACAAAGGTTGGTATCATTCCGGCGACCTCGGTTACCTTGATGAAGACGGCTACTTGTATGTCGCCGACCGGGTCGATGACATGGTGATCAGCGGCGGGGAAAACGTCTATCCGCGCGAAGTCGAGGACGTGTTGTACGAGCATCCGAAAGTGCTCGATGTCGCTGTGCTCGGTGAGCCGGATGAGTTGTGGGGCGAAAAAGTCGTCGCCTTCGTGGTCAAAAAAGATGACCTCCTGACCGCCGATGAGCTCGAGCAGTTTTGCAAAACGAGCGACCGCCTCGCTCCGTACAAACGTCCGCGCGCCTACTATTTCATCGATGCCCTGCCGCGCAACGCGAGCGGGAAAATCCAAAAGTTTTTGCTGCGCGAACAGCTGAAAAAACAGGCGACGGGCGGAACAGAGAAAAAGTGACCGAACAGAAGAGAGGGATGAACGGGTGACGGCTCGCTATTTGCGTGAGGAGCACCATATGTTCCGCGCGGCGTTTCGCAAGTTTTTGGAAAAAGAAGCGTACCCGCATTATAACGATTGGGAGAAGCGCGGCATCATTCCGCGTTCGTTTTGGGCGAAGATGGGCGAGAACGGCTTTCTTTGCCCGTGGGTCGATGAGAAGTATGGGGGTCTAAACGCCGATTTTGCCTACTCAGTCGTCATCAATGAAGAACTGGAAAAAGTCGGATCGAGCCTCGTCGGCATCGGCCTGCACAACGACATCGTCACGCCGTATATCGCATCGTACGGAACCGAGGAGCAAAAACAAAAATGGCTGCCAAAATGCGTCACCGGCGAGCTCATCACGGCGATCGCCATGACCGAGCCGGGGGCGGGTTCGGATTTGGCCAACATTTCGACAACGGCAGTAAAAGACGGTGACTACTACATCGTCAACGGACAAAAAACGTTTATCACGAACGGCATTCATGCCGACTTGATCGTCGTCGCCTGCAAAACCGACCCGCAGGCAAAGCCGCCGCACCGCGGCATCAGCCTGCTCGTCGTGGAGCGGGATACGCCGGGGTTTACGCGCGGTCGGAAGCTCGAGAAAGTCGGGCTGCACGCCCAAGATACCGCCGAACTGTTTTTCCAAGATGCGAAAGTGCCGGCATATAATTTGCTCGGCGAGGAAGGAAAAGGTTTTTACTATTTGATGGAAAAGCTCCAGCAGGAGCGGCTCGTTGTCGCCATTGCCGCACAAACGGCGGCGGAAGTGATGTTTTCCTTGACGAAGCAATATGTCAAACAGCGCACGGCGTTCGGCAAACGGGTGAGCGAGTTTCAGACCGTCCAGTTCCGCCTTGCCGAGATGGCGACGGAAATCGCCCTTGGCCGCACGTTTGTCGACCGCGTCATTGAAGAGCATATGGCGGGAAAACAGATCGTCACGGAAGTGTCGATGGCGAAATGGTGGATTACCGAGATGGCAAAACGTGTCGCGGCCGAGGCGATGCAGCTGCACGGCGGTTATGGTTATATGGAAGAATATGAGATCGCCCGGCGCTATCGCGACATTCCCGTAAGCGCCATTTACGCTGGGACGAACGAGATGATGAAAACAATCATCGCCCGGCAGCTAGATTTGTAGAGAGAGGGAAAGATATGCTTCGTGGCATTGTAGTCGTTGATTTTTCCCATTACTTGCCGGGCCCATTTGCCAGCTGGCGGCTCGCCCAGCTCGGAGCAGAAGTCATCAAAATTGAGCCCCCATCCGGCGATCGGCTGCGCCCGTTCGCCGAGGGCCGGTTGTTTGCCGCCTATAACGCCGGCAAAAAAAGCATCGGGTTGGATTTAAAAACGGACGCGGGTCGCGAGCAAGCCCGGCGGCTCGCCGCCCGCGCCGATGTAGTGATCGAAAGCTTCCGCCCCGGGGTGATGGCGCGGCTTGGGCTCGGTTATGACGATATGTGCCGCATGAACGAACAAATCATCTATTGCTCGATCAGCGGCTTCGGTCAACAGAGCAGCCGCTCATTGCTTGGCAGCCATGATTTAAACTATATGGCGCTCTCCGGCTTGCTTGCGCAGCTGGCCGATGAACGCGGCCGCCCGGTTCATCCGAAGATCACGCTTGCCGATTTTATCGGCGGCATGGCGGCGGCCGAGCGCATTTTGGCTGCCCTCTTTGCACGCGAGCGAACCGGCAAAGGCGCCCATCTTGATGTTTCGCTTGTCGATGGCTTGGCAGCGATGATGGCTGGCCATTTTGCCATTGAACACGGCGGTGGGCCGAAGACCGGTCTTTCCGAGTTGTCTGGGGAGGTGGTGTGCTACCAGCTGTATGAGACAAAAGACGGCCGTTATATGAGTTTAGCGGCGCTCGAGCCGCACTTTTGGCAGCGGTTTTGCGAGGCGGTCGGCCATCCGGAATGGACGGAGGCGCAATGGGCGCCGGCGCGATCGGGGGAAGCCGTATATGACGAGCTCGCCGCCTTGTTCCGTGAAAAGACATTGGATGAGTGGAGCGCGTTCGCCGAAGCGGTCGACGTCTGCCTTGCCCCGGTGCTGGAGACGGGTGAGGCGAAGGCGCTGTTTGCTGACAGCCGGCTCCGCCATCTCGTTCGGCTGCAGCCGGGCGGCGCATGGACGGCCGCACATGGGCCGGACGGCCAATGGGGCGGCGGGGAGCCGCCTAAAGTCAATGAACATGCGCATTTGGTAAAGGGGGAGGAATGACCGATGATGAAAACACCGTTAAACATTTCCATGATGCTTGAGCGGGCGGAGTTGTTTTTCCCAAAAAAGCAAGTCGTTTCGCGCATGAAAGAAGGCGTCGTCCGCCATACATACAAGGAGATCGGCGAGCGGACGCGCAGGCTGTCAAGCGTGTTGAAGCGGCTCGGGGTGGAAGTCGGCGACCGCGTTGGCACGTTCGCTTGGAACCATCACCGCCATTTGGAAGCGTATTTTGCCATTCCCGGCATCGGGGCTGTGCTCCATACGATCAACATCCGCCTCTCGCCGCAGCATATCTCTTACATCATCAACCACGCCGATGACCGTGTGCTGCTGATCGATGATGATTTGCTGCCGGCAATTGAAGCGATCAAGGACGAGATCCCGAACGTACGCGCTTTCATCGTCATGACCGATGCCGACGAGCTGCCGGAAACAACGTTGTCACCAGTGTACCATTACGAGAAACTGCTTGCCGAGGGCGATCCAACATTTCCGTTCTTGAAAGACCTCGATGAATACCAACCGGCTGGTATGTGTTATACGTCGGCGACAACGGGAAATCCAAAAGGAGTTGTGTATACCCACCGCAGCACCGTTTTGCACGCGATGGCGTTAGGGCTGGCTGATACGCAAGGGCTGTGCGAGCGCGATGTCGTCATGCCGGTCGTACCGATGTTCCATGTCAACGCGTGGGGGCTGCCGTTTGCCGCCACTTGGTTCGGTTCGACGATCGTTATGCCGGGACCGGCGTTTACGCCGAAAGTGCTTGCCGAGCTGATTGACTCCGAACGGGTGACGATCACCGCCGGCGTGCCGACGATTTGGCTCGGGCTGTTGCAAGAGTTGGAGAAAGGAAACTATGACGTCAGCAGCCTGACGCGTGTCATTTGCGGCGGTTCAGCCGCGCCGAAAGGGATCATCCATGCGTTTGAAGAAAAATACGGCATTCCGTTCATTCACGCGTACGGCATGACGGAAACGAGCCCGCTTGTGCTTGTCTCACGCCCGAAAAGCTATCAAGACGGGCTGTCGTACGAGGAGAAACTGGACATTCGCGCCAAGCAAGGGCTGCTTGCTCCAGGGCTTGAGATGAAAGTGATCGGCCAAAACGGGCCGGTTCGTTGGGACGGGCAGGAAATGGGCGAGCTTTGCTTGCGCGGGCCGTGGATTGCTGCCGAATACTACAACGATGAGAGAACGAACGAAGCATTTCGCGATGGCTGGCTGCATACCGGCGATGTCGTCACCGTGGACGAAGAAGGGTTTGTGAAAATTGTCGACCGGACGAAGGATGTCATTAAAAGCGGCGGCGAATGGATTTCATCGGTTGATTTGGAGAATGCGCTCATGGCCCATGAGGCGGTGTTCGAAGCGGCGGTCGTCGCTGTGCCGCATCCGAAATGGCAAGAGCGCCCGATTGCCTGCGTCGTGCTGAAAGAAGGCAAAAGCGTGACAAAAGAAGAGCTGTACGACTTTTTGCGCCCGCAATTTACAAAATGGTGGCTGCCGGATGACATTGTGTTTCTCGATGAAATTCCGAAAACGAGCGTCGGCAAGTTTTTGAAGCGGAAACTGCGCGATGAGATGGCAGCGCGCTATGCCGATGCGGCGAAGGAGTAAAGGAGGCGGACACCGTGGCAGAAACGATTGCGGTCATCGGCGCCGGGGTGATGGGAAGCGGCATCGCGCAAACGGCGGCGATGGCGGGAAAAACGGTGTATTTATATGACGTGTCCGAAGCGGCCTTGCAAAATGGGCTCGCTTCGGCGGAAAAAAGCTTGCGCCGCTTTGTCAAAACCGGCGGGCTGTCCGAGCCGGAAGCGCGAGCGGCGCTCGGGCGCATCCGCTCGACCGTCGATTTGGCCGAAGCGGTGCGCGGGGCGGATGTCGTCATCGAAGCCGTGCCGGAAAACTTGGCGCTGAAAAAAGACGTGTTTCAGCAGCTCGATCAATTGGCGAAGCCGGACGCCATTTTAGCGACCAACACATCCGAGCTGAGCGTCACGGCGCTTGCCGCCGCGACCAACCGGCCGGAGAACGTCATCGGCATGCATTGGTTCAATCCGGCGCCAGTGATGAAGTTGATCGAAATTGTGAAAGGTGAGACGACTTCCGACGACACAGTCGACGCCATCCGTCGGCTGTCTGTGGAGCTTGGCAAAGAAACGGTCGTCGTGAAAGACCGGCAAGGGTTTGTGACGACACGGGCGCTTGCCGCCCATATGATTGAATGCATCCGCATGTACGAAGAAGGAGTTGCTTCCGCTGAGGATATCGACAAAGCGGTGCGGCTTGGCCTCAATTATCCGATGGGGCCGCTGGAGCTGGCCGACATGGTCGGGCTTGATACGCTCTTGTTTGTGAGTGAAAACATGACGGAAGCATACGGCGACCGGTTCCGGGCGCCGCAGCTTTTGCGCAAGCTCGTTGAAGCCGGGCATTTAGGGCGGAAGACGGGGAAAGGGTTTTACACGTATTGAGCAGCGCTCGCCGTCCATCTGATGCCGCGCGCCAACAAGCGCTTAAAGAGCGCCCGCTTTCGCCCGTGCGGAAGCGCCCGAATAGGCAAGGCAACGAAGAAATCACGAAAGTAGAGCAAAAGGAGGAAGTTGCATGGTGCGTGAAGCGGTCATTGTCGAAGCGGTCAGGACGCCGGTCGGCAAGCGGAACGGCGTCTTCCGGGACGTTCATCCGGTCCATTTGGCCGCGGTGGTGCTCGATGAAGTCGTGCGCCGGGCCGGCATGGACAAAGGGGCGGTGGAAGACATCGTCATGGGCTGCGTGACGCCGGTCGCCGAACAAGGGTACAACATCGGCCGGCTGGCGGCGCTTGAGGCCGGATTCCCGATCGAAGTGCCGGCAGTGCAAATCAACCGAATGTGCGGCTCGGGGCAGCAGGCGATTCATTTCGCCGCCCAGGAAATCCGCTCCGGCGATATGGATGTCACGATCGCCGCCGGGGTCGAAAGCATGACGAAAGTGCCGATTTTAAGCGATGGCAACGAGCGGACGATTCCGCCGTCGCTGCATGAAAAATACGAATTCATCCACCAAGGCGTCTCGGCTGAGCGGATCGCCAAAAAATACGGCCTAACGCGCGAGGAGCTTGACGCCTACGCGTACGAAAGCCATCAACGCGCCTTGGCGGCCTTGCGCGAAGGGAAGTTTCGCGCGGAAATCGTCCCGGTGAAAGGGCTTGACCGCGATGGCCGCGAAATCCTTGTCACCGATGATGAAGGGCCGCGGGCCGATACATCGCCGGAAGCGCTCGCCGCGCTCAAGCCGGTGTTTCAAGAAGACGGTCTCATCACCGCTGGCAATGCGAGCCAAATGAGCGACGGGGCGGCCGCTGTGCTTTTGATGGAACGGGAGGCGGCGAGGCGGTTCGGACTGAAGCCGAAAGCGCGCATTGTCGCGCAAACGGTCGTCGGCTCCGACCCGACGTATATGCTCGATGGCGTCATTCCGGCGACGAGGCAAGTGCTGAAAAAAGCCGGCCTCTCGATCGATGACATCGACCTCATTGAAATCAACGAAGCGTTCGCCCCGGTCGTGCTCGCCTGGCAAAAAGAAATCGGCGCTCCGCTTGAGAAGGTGAATGTCAACGGCGGTGCCATTGCGCTTGGCCATCCGCTCGGCGCCACCGGTGCGAAGCTCATGACGTCGCTTGTTCATGAACTTGAACGGCGCGGCGGCCGCTATGGGCTATTGACGATTTGCATCGGCCACGGGATGGCGACGGCCACGATCATCGAGCGGGAGTAAGAGCAACGCGTGGAAAAAACATTTGTTTGACACACACTCGACAGCGGTGGCGGCCGCTGTTTTATCTGTCATGACGAGAAAATAAAAATATGAGACGGAACTGGAGCGATGTGATAAGATGAAAGAAAAGCAAGTGAAAGGGGAAGCGCAGTGCAGAAGGAGAAGCCGTTTTACACGTATCGCGACATTGAAAATTGGGAAGGAAATTGGGAACTGATCGATGGTGTTCCCTATTTATTGGCGTCTCCGTCGTTTGAGCACCAGTATGTGGTCGGACAACTGCACCTTGCATTGGCTTCGTATTTTCAGGCGCGTGGCTGTCATGTCATTCTTGCCCCGTTTGATGTTCAGCTTGATCCTGAGGAGCCAGAACGGATGGCGAAAACGGTTGTTCAGCCGGATTTATCAGTTGTTTGTCGGGTTGAGCAAATCGGGAATCGGCGAATGAAAGGGGCTCCCGATCTCGTTGTGGAAGTGCTGTCACCAAGCACCGCCTTGCGTGATCGAAACCAGAAATACTATTTATACGAAAAATATGGTGTGCATGAATATTGGATTGTAGACCCCAGCAATCGAACGATCGAAGTGCTCAGCTGGCAAGATGGACGATTTCAACAGCGAGCGGTTTTCGGGCCAAGCGATGAGTTGGTTTCTTTTTGGCAACCGGATTTGACGGTTTCGCTCGCCCCCGTGTTTCCTCCGGAAGAAAGCGATGTGTAGCTGATGGAGAACAACCTTGTTTGGCTGCCATCTCTGGAAATAACGGCTTCGCTTTTGGTGTCAGCAGCAGAAAGAAGAAAGCAAAGGGGATCGATGTCATGAAGCAAGCCTTTCTCGCTTCCTTCTATTTATCCCTTGCCGCTGGCATTTGGGGCGGGATGTATGTGGTGAGCAAATACGTGTTGGACTACATTCCGCCGTTTACGCTCGTCTGGCTGCGCTACGCCGTCGCCTTGATCGTGCTGGGCGCCGTCGCCGTGGCGAAACGCGAGCGCCCCCCAAAGAACGGGCGTGACTGGGGAATGATTATCACGGTCGGGATCATCGGCTACGTCGTTTCCATTTCCTTGCAGTTTGTCGGCACGAAATGGTCGAACGCCCATACCGCTTCGCTCATCACCGCCTCGACGCCGGCGTTTGTCGTTTTGTTTGCCCGCTGGCTGATTGGTGAGGCGCTCACATGGCGGAAGCTTGGCGCGCTCCTATTGGCGACATTCGGCGTCATCGTCATCGTCGGCTTAGGAGGCGGAGAAGAATCAACGTTTCTTGGCAACGTTTGCTTAGTCGGCGCGGCGGTCACTTGGGCGCTGTTGTCGGTGCTCGTGAAAATCGCTTCGGCCCGCTTGTCCGTGTTTTCGATCACCACGTATGCCATTTTTGTGGCACTCATTGGCATGACGCCGATGATGCTCGCCGAAGGGCCGGGGCTTGCTGCGAGCCATTGGAGTGTTCCCGTCGCCCTTGGGGTGTTGTATCTTGGCGTTGTATCGACAGCGGGAGCATTTTTTCTTTGGAACAAAGGGATGGAAATGATCGATGCCGGCGTCGGCTCGCTCTTTTTCTTTTTCCAGCCGCTCGTCGGCTCGCTCTTTGGCCGGCTGTTTTTACAAGAGCAACTCGATGTCTCGTTTTGGCTCGGCGGGGCGCTCATTGCTGCCGGCGTGGCCGTGGCGGTGCGAAGCGAGCAAAGCGCGTAAGGAAGGCGTCAGCAAACCAAAAGCGAGGAGTCCGCGTTGGGCGCCTTCGCTTCCGTGCTTACGGTTTTGCTTCTTTTCGCTTCCTTCGTACCAAGAGGCAGGGGCAGAGAGGAGCCATACAACGGCTGTCAAACGGAATGGGACGATTTATACAAAAGTCTATCTTTTCGTATAAATCAATGAGTAGTTGTTGCTTTTGCCGTTTGATCATTGCTCGCCCGCTTTTTCTCCGACCGCCCGCCGCGGCAGCTTCCAGCCGTACGTGTATGACAAAACGCGCAAAGCGGCGACGACAATCAACAGCACATACAGCTCCATGGGCGATTCGGCCCATTTCAGCCCAACGGCGAGGCCGGCGAGAATGGCCCAGGCGGCATAAATTTCTGCGCGCAACACGAGCGGCTTTCTTCCCGCCAACACGTCACGGATAATGCCGCCGCCGCTTCCGGTCAACACCGCGGCGACGATGACCGCGCTTAACGGATGATCCATGTTGACGGCATACAGCGCTCCTTGGATGGCGAACGCGGACAGCCCAAGGGCGTCAAAAAAGTTGCCCCACCGCTTCCACGGCGGCAGCATTTGCTTTGGGAACAAATACACAACTGTCATGGCCGCCAAAGCGACAAGAAAGAGCGGCTGCTGTTCCCATAACGCCGACACGGGAACCCCGATCAGCAAATTGCGCACCGCCCCGCCGCCAAAAGCGGTGACAATCCCTAAAATGTACACCCCAAGCAAATCGTACTCCTCTTCCATCGCGACAATCGCCCCGCTAATGGCAAAGGCGATCGTGCCGATGATGCTCAATACTTCCCACGTCATTCGTGCTGTTCCTTTCCGTGCGGTGTTCTTGTATCATTGTAGGGGCAAAAGCGGCGGAAAATCAATCGTTTTTTTGGAACGAACTAGCAGACCGACGGTGGGATTTGGTATCATGAACGTAGAGAACATGTTCGCCGCGAGGGAAAGGAAGGGGGATGCCATGAGCCGTGAACAAGCGATCCTTGTCGGCTGCCAGCTCGCTGGTGTCGATGATGAACGGTTTCGCTATTCGATGGAGGAGCTCGCTTCGCTCGTTGCGACGGCGAACGGCGAGGTTGTGGCAGAGTTGACGCAAAAACGTGAAGCGCCGCACCCGGCGACGTATATCGGCAAAGGAAAAACGGAAGAGCTCGCCGCCATAGTCAAGCAGCTGGAACCGGACGTGGTTATTTTCAACAGCGAGCTCTCTCCAAGCCAAGCGCGCAATTTGACGAAAATGCTTGGCGAGGTGAAAGTGATTGACCGGACGCAGCTCATTTTAGACATTTTTGCAAGACGCGCCCGCTCAAAAGAAGGAAAGCTGCAAGTCGAGCTCGCCCAGCTGGAGTATATGTTGCCGCGCCTTAGCGGTCAAGGAGAGGCGCTATCCCGCTTGGGCGGCGGCATCGGCACGCGCGGCCCGGGGGAGACGAAGCTCGAGACCGACCGCCGCCATATTCGCCGCCGCATTGACGACATTAAAGCTGAGCTTGTGCGCATTGCTGAGCATCGAGGGCGCTACCGCGAGCGCCGGCAAAAAAACCAAGCGTTTCAAGTGGCGCTCGTCGGCTATACAAACGCCGGCAAATCAACGATTTTCAATCGGCTGACCGCCGCCGATTCGTTGGAAGAAAACTTGTTGTTTGCCACGCTCGACCCGTTGACGCGCAAATGTGTCTTGCCATGCGGCTACACGGTGCTTGTCACCGATACGGTCGGGTTCATTCAAGACTTGCCGACGACGCTTGTCGCCGCGTTCCGCTCGACGCTCGAGGAAGTGACGGAAGCCGATCTATTGCTTCACGTCGTCGATTCGTCTCATCCGGATTACGTTGCGCACGAGCGAACGGTGTCGCGGCTGCTTGCTGAATTAGGGGCTTCTTCCATTCCGATGGTCACGGTGTACAATAAAAGCGATCAAAAAGCGTCGGAATTCATTCCGACAACGACTGCTTCCATCATGATCAGCGCGCTTTCCGCCGCCGACATTGACCGGCTCCGCTATTTTCTTGAAGAGGCGGTGAAACAGCAAATGGCCCGTTACGACGTGTCGATCCCAAGCGGTGAAGGAAAATTGCTCGCTCGGTTAAAATCGGACACCATTTTGCACGAATGGCATTATAATGAACAGGGAGGCACGTACGACTGCCAAGGGTACGTGCTGCCGACGCACCCCTTGTATGGGGAGCTGCAATCATTCCAACGGTAGAAAGGGTTCATCTATGTTTTGGACACAATGGAGACACGGAGAAACCATCGCTCTTCTCATCGAGGAAATCGAAGCACAAATCGCGCCGATTCACCGCCGCATCGATGAACTGGTCGACGTCAACCAATACCGCGTGCTTGAGAGCTTCCGTCGCCATCAAGTGAGCGACGCCCACTTCATTCCGTCAACCGGTTATGGGTATGACGATGCGGGCCGCGATACGCTCGATCGCATTTTCGCTGATGTGTTTGGAGCGGAAGCGGGGCTTGTGCGCCCGCAAATCATTTCCGGCACGCACGCGATTGCGATCGCGCTGTTTGGCGTGTTGCGCCCGGGCGATGAGTTGCTTTACATCACGGGCGCTCCGTACGATACGCTTGAGGAAATCGTCGGCGTCCGCGGCCGCGGCGTCGGCTCGCTGAAAGAGTTTGGCATTCGTTATCGCAGTGTGCCGCTCACAGCAGAAGGGATGGTCGATTTTCCGGCCGTTCGCGAAGCGATCCATGAGCGGACGAAAATGATCGGCATTCAACGTTCGCGCGGCTATGCGGACCGGCCGTCGTTTACTGTCGAAGAGATCGGCGACATGATTGCATTCGTCAAGTCGATCAAACCGGATGTCGTCGTGTTTGTCGACAATTGCTACGGAGAATTCGTCGAGGAGAAAGAGCCATGCCATGTCGGCGCCGATTTGATGGCCGGCTCGCTCATTAAAAACCCGGGAGGGGGCTTGGCGAAAACGGGCGGCTACATTGTCGGCAAGCGGGAATATGTGGAGGCGTGCGCCTATCGGATGACCTCGCCGGGCATTGGAGCGGAAGTCGGTCCGTCGCTTTACAGCTTGCCGGATATGTATCAAGGCTTTTTCCTTGCGCCGCACACCGTGGGTCAGGCGCTCAAGGGGGCGGTTTTTACGGCGGCGATGCTCGAGCGGATCGGACTAAAAACCTCGCCATCGTGGAAGGCGAAGCGCACGGATTTGGTTCAGTCCGTCCGTTTTGACGATCCGGAACAAATGGTGGCGTTTTGCCAAGCGATTCAGGCTTCCTCCCCGGTCAACGCTCATTTCACTCCGTATCCGAGCGACATGCCCGGCTATGAAGACAAAGTGATCATGGCCGCCGGCACGTTCGTCCAAGGGGCAAGCATTGAGTTGACGGCCGACGGGCCGTTGCGCCCCCCATATGTCGCGTATGTGCAAGGCGGATTGACGTATTCGCATGTGAAAATCGCCGTCTGTTCCGCCATTCAGCGTTTGCTTGAACAGCGGTTGATTTGTTTGTGAGGAAACATCACGTTTCATTGACTCATTTCCTAACATTATGGTAAAATAAAGGTATCAAAAGCGAGGAGGAATTGGCATGAGCAGCCAAATTCGTCGTTCCATGCCATTGTTTCCGATTGGGATTGTGATGCAGCTGACCGACTTGTCGGCTCGGCAAATCCGCTATTATGAAGAGCACGGCCTCGTTTCGCCAGCGCGCACTGAAGGCAACCGGAGGCTGTTTTCGCTCAATGACATTGACCGCTTGCTGGAAATTAAAGATTTGATCGACCAAGGCGTCAACTTGGCGGGCATTAAGCAAATTTTTGCCGCGCGGGAGGAAGGACGCCACCAGCAGGCGGAGAAAGTCGAAAAAGTAGGAAAACCGAAGCTGTCGGACGAAGAACTGCGCGAAATTTTGCGGAATGAATTGCTGCAGGCCGGGCGGTTCCAGCGCGCATCGCTTCGCCAAGGAGATCTCGCTCGCTTCTTTCATTAATGACGGAAAATGATTTCCGAGCCGGGGAGGAGTTTGGACATGGCAAAATATACGCGTGACGACATTCTACACATCGTCAAAGAGGAAAATGTCAAGTACATCCGCCTGCAATTCACCGATATTTTGGGCACGATCAAAAACGTCGAAATTCCGATCAGCCAGCTGGAGAAAGCGCTTAACAACAAAATTATGTTTGACGGGTCGTCGATCGAAGGATTTGTCCGCATCGAAGAGTCGGATATGTATTTGTATCCGGACTTGGATACGTTCGTCATTTTCCCGTGGACTTCAGAAAAAGGAAAAGTCGCCCGCTTTATCTGCGACATTTACAACCCGGACGGCACGCCGTTTGAAGGCTGTCCGCGCTATAACTTGAAGCGGATGCTGAAAGAGATGGAGGCGCTTGGCTTCAACGCCTTTAACTTAGGAGCTGAGCCGGAATTCTTCCTCTTCAAGCTTGACGAAAAAGGACACCCGACGATGGAGCTGAACGATCGCGGCGGCTATTTCGATTTGGCGCCGACCGATCTTGGGGAAAACTGCCGGCGCGACATTGTGCTCGAGCTTGAGGAAATGGGGTTTGAAATCGAAGCGTCCCATCATGAAGTCGCTCCGGGCCAGCATGAGATCGATTTTAAATACGCTGATGCCGTAAAAGCGTGCGACGACATTCAAACGTTTAAGCTCGTCGTCAAAACGATCGCCCGCAAACACGGATTGCATGCGACCTTTATGCCGAAGCCGATTTTTGGGATCAACGGTTCAGGAATGCATTGCAACCTGTCGCTGTTCCGCAACGGTGAAAACGCCTTTTTCGATCCGAACGGCGACTTGCAGTTGAGCGATACGGCGCGGCAGTTTATCGCCGGTGTGCTGAAGCATGCGCCGAACTTTACGGCGGTGACGAACCCGACCGTCAACTCGTACAAACGGCTTGTTCCGGGCTATGAAGCGCCGTGCTACGTCGCTTGGTCGGCGCGCAACCGCAGCCCGCTCATCCGCATTCCAGCTTCGCGCGGCATGAGCACGCGCATTGAGGTGCGCAGCGTCGACCCGTCGGCCAACCCATACTTGGCCATGGCGGTGCTTTTAGCCGCTGGGCTTGACGGCATTCGCAACAAGCTCACTCCTCCGGCGCCAGTGGATCGAAACATTTACGTCATGACGAAAGAAGAACGGCTCGAAGAAGGCATTGTCGATTTGCCGGCAACGCTGCATGAAGCGTTGGAAAACTTGAAGTCCGATGAAGTGATGATTCACGCGCTCGGCAAACATTTATTCGAGCATTTCGTCGAAGCGAAAGAAATTGAGTGGGATATGTATCGGACAACGGTTCATCAATGGGAATTGGACCAATATATGGAACTCTACTGATTCATAAAAAAGCTGCCCTGAAAAAAACGGGGCAGCTTTTTTATGGGCGCAGGCCGGCACGAGTCAGTCGAACAGGCGATAGACGCCGATCACTTTGCCGAGAATCGTGCAGTCGCGGACGATGATCGGCTCAAGATGGGCGTTTTCCGGCTGCAGGCGGATGTGGTCTTTTTCCTTGAAAAACCGCTTCACCGTCGCCTCGTTGTCTTCCGTCATGGCGACGACGATGTCGCCGTTGTTGGCCGATGACTGCTGGCGGACGATGACGTAGTCGCCGTCGAGAATGCCGGCTTCGATCATGCTGTCGCCCATCACCTCAAGCATAAACAGCTGCTCTTCACCGGCGGCGAGCCGCTTCGGCAGCGGAAAGTAGCCTTCGATGTTTTCCACCGCTGTAATCGGTTGGCCGGCCGTCACCTTGCCGATGATCGGCACCGAGATGATCTCCTCTTTTTCTCTCTCCTTGGCCATATCGTTGTCCAAAATTTCAATGGCGCGCGGCTTTGTCGGGTCGCGGCGGATGTACCCTTTGCTTTCTAGGCGCGCGAGATGCCCGTGGACCGTCGAACTTGACGCCAGTCCAACCGCTTCCCCAATTTCCCGCACCGATGGAGGATAGCCTTTTGTTTTTACTTCCTGTTTAATAAACTCTAAAATTTGCTGTTGTCGTTTTGACAGTTTCGTCATTGTTTCACACCTCTCGCCACATCATTTGCCTTCATTATACCATGCGGAAGACGAAAAAACAAACATAGGTTCGAGTTTTTTATTGACACAAACAAATGTTCCTGGCTATAATGAAGGAAAGCGAACAAACATTCTAGAAAGGGTGGGAGGGAATGAGGAAAACGTTGCTGCACTATGTTTTGTTTTCATTTTTGTTTGCGCTCGTGTTGGCAGGGTTCGTTTACGCCAGCAGCCCGGTCGATAAAAAAGAATACGTGACGATCACGGTCGCTCCCGGCGATACGCTTTGGGGGCTGGCAAAACAGTACGAACAGGAACACCATATGCCGCCTGATGAGTTCATCCGCTGGGTCGTCGATGTCAACCATTTGCCGAGCCCGCGTCTTGCCGCCGGTGAACAAATTGTCATTCCTGTGTTAAAATCAAAGCAGGGCGGCTCGGTGGCCGTCAATCAGTGATGGAAAGAAGGGATTGGCCATGAGGGCGGTCATTTACTGCCGCGTCAGCACGGACAAAGCTGAACAGGAAACGTCGCTCGCGAGGCAACGAGATGAGCTCGAGCAGCTGGCGGCCGAGTGTGGATTTGAAGTCGTGAAAGTGATCGCCGAGCAGGCGAGCGGTTATGAAGCCGACCGCGACGGCGTGTTGGAGCTGCTTTCGCTTTGCGAGGAAGGCGAGGTCGATGTGCTGCTCATTCAAGATGAAACGCGGCTTGGGCGCGGCCATGCGCGCATGGCGGTGCTGCATTGCTTGAAAAAGCAAGGGGTGAAAATATACAGCGCCAGCCACCGCGGGGAGATGCCGCTGTCGGAGGCCGATGAGATGGTGTTATCCATCATCGCTATTGTCGAGGAGTACCAAAGAAAAATACATAACGCCAAAATTAAGCGTGGCATGCAGCGAGCCATCGCCAGCGGCTACCGACCGGAGCGGAACCTAAGGCGCCGGGGCGAAAACGCCGGGCGCGATCGAATCGATCTGCCGGTTGAGGAGATCGTCCGCTTGCGCGAGCGCGGACTGACGTTTGCCGATATCGCCGCGACGATGCGAAGCTTCGGCTACGAGGTGTCCAAGGCGACCGTCCATCGGCGTTACCAGGAATATATGGACGAGCAACAAAGGCGGCGTTGATCGTGTACTGCGCCTGGCCCTAAAGCGGCGAGCGGGCAAAGGAAACCAAGATGCCATCGTTGCCATCTTCCCGGTTGATCAGATAAGATAAAACAGAGTGAGAATATGGCAGATAGGAGAAGATGATCAATGCTTGCCAAACATAAATTAGCCCGCATCAATGAACTGGCGAAAAAAGCGAAAACGGCCGGCTTGTCGGCCGAAGAGGCTTTCGAGCAAGCGAAGCTGCGCCGTGAGTACATTCAAGCGTTCCGCAAGGCGATGACCGATATGCTCCATACAGTGACCGTCATTGACCCGAACGGCAACGACGTGACGCCGAAAAAATTAAAGGAAAGCCAGCGGCGGCGCTTCCATTAAGCCGCGAAAAAACAGACGGCGTCTCGTTTGTCCCGAAGGAGGAAATAAACGTTGTACAAGGAATCTGATTTTCTATATGATAGTAAATGACACCATGTTGATGAAAGGGAGGAAGACGATGGCGCATTCAATCGAGGAGTTGGCGATTACGACGATTCGAACGCTGTCGATTGACGCGATCGAAAAAGCGAAATCCGGGCACCCGGGCATGCCGATGGGCGCGGCGCCGATGGCGTACACGCTTTGGACGAAATTTATGAATCATAACCCGGCGAATCCAAACTGGTTCAACCGCGACCGGTTTGTCTTGTCAGCCGGGCACGGGTCGATGTTATTGTACAGCTTGCTTCATTTAAGCGGCTACGACGTATCGATGGATGATTTGAAACAATTCCGTCAATGGGGAAGCAAAACGCCGGGCCATCCGGAATACGGCCATACGCCGGGCGTGGAAGCGACGACCGGCCCGCTCGGCCAAGGGATTGCGATGGCGGTCGGCATGGCCATGGCGGAACGGCATTTGGCTGCTACATACAACCGCGACGGGTTTGAGATCATCAATCATTATACGTACGCCATTTGCGGCGACGGCGATTTGATGGAAGGAGTGGCGAGCGAAGCTGCGTCACTCGCCGGCCACTTGAAGCTCGGCCGTCTGATCGTCCTGTATGACTCGAACGACATTTCGCTGGACGGGGAGCTCAACCTGTCGTTCTCGGAAAACGTCGCCCAACGTTTCCAAGCGTACGGCTGGCAATATTTGCGCGTTGAGGACGGCAACAATATTGAAGAAATCGCCAAAGCGCTCGAGGAGGCGCGGGCGGACCTCAGCCGGCCGACGCTCATTGAAGTAAAAACGACGATTGGCTACGGCGCGCCAAATAAAGCGGGCACGTCCGGCGTCCACGGCGCTCCGCTCGGCGCCCAAGAGGCGAAGCTGACGAAGGAAGCGTACCGCTGGACGTTTGCTGAAGATTTTTATGTACCGGAAGAAGTATATGCCCATTTCCGAGAAACGGTGCAAGAGGCCGGTGCGAAAAAAGAAGCGGAATGGAACGAACAGTTCGCCGCGTACGAACGGGCGCATCCGGAGCTGGCCGCCGAGCTGAAGCGGGCGATTGAAGGGAAGCTTCCGGATGGCTGGGAGGCGGCGCTGCCGGTGTATGAAGCGGGCAAAAGCCTGGCGACCCGCTCATCGTCCGGGGAAGTGATCAACGCCATCGCCAAAGCGGTGCCGCAATTGTTTGGCGGTTCGGCGGACTTGGCAAGCTCGAATAAAACGCTCATCAAAGGCGGCGGCAACTTCTTGCCGGACAGCTACGAAGGGCGCAACATTTGGTTTGGCGTGCGCGAGTTTGCCATGGGGGCGGCGCTGAACGGCATGGCGCTTCACGGCGGGTTGAAAGTGTTCGGCGGCACGTTCTTCGTGTTCTCTGACTATTTGCGTCCGGCGATCCGCTTGGCGGCGCTGATGGGCTTGCCGGTCATCTACGTCTTGACGCACGACAGCATCGCCGTCGGCGAAGACGGGCCGACGCACGAGCCGATCGAACATCTCGCTTCGCTTCGGGCGATGCCGAACTTGTCGGTCATCCGTCCGGCTGACGCAAACGAAACGGCGGCAGCATGGCGGCTGGCGCTCGAATCGACGGACAAGCCGACTGCGCTCGTCTTGACGCGTCAAGATGTGCCGACGTTGGCGGCAACAGCTGAGTTGGCGTATGAAGGCGTGAAAAAAGGTGCGTACGTCGTTTCACCGGCGAAAAACGGCGCTCCGGAGGCGCTGTTGTTGGCGACTGGCTCGGAAGTCGGTCTGGCCGTCAAAGCGCAAGAAGCGCTCGCCGCTGAGGGCATCCATGTCTCCGTCATCAGCATGCCATCGTGGGACCGCTTCGAAGCGCAGCCAAAATCGTACCGCGATGAAGTGCTTCCGCCGGCCGTGACGAAGCGGCTCGCCATTGAAATGGGCGCGTCGCTCGGTTGGGAGCGCTACGTCGGCGCCGAGGGCGACATTTTGGCCATCGACCGATTCGGTGCTTCCGCTCCGGGAGAGAAAATCATGGCCGAGTATGGCTTTACGGTTGACAACGTCGTCCGCCGCACAAAAGCGCTGCTCGGCAAGTAACCGGGAAAGCTGCCCTTGCGTTGTTGCAGGGGCAGCTTGTTTTTGTGAAAGATGGCTGCGCCTTGGTCAAGTATTTTCGGGGTTGAATCGAGGGCAAAAGCTTGTTCATGACGTGTTGGCCTGTTTGCGGCCGCATGGCCACCGCAAACAAAAATCGACAATGTTAGTGAAAAAACTTGCCGTTAATAGACATATTTTTCCCCTTTCCTTTTCTATAATAGAAAATAGATGAACAGAAATGAGGGATGGGGCATGGTCCGCTATTGGATTTATTTGTTGAATGACGATGTGGCGTCGCATTACCGCCATCGGGCAGAAAAAATTGTCGAACTGCTTCGTGAGCATCAATACGCGAAAGCGCCGCTGAAGGCGATTTGCCGCAAGCAAGTCGAATTTATCACCGAACGGCTGTCATTTTCGCGCCTGGAACTTGGCTTAAAGCAATATTTTGCCGGCCGCGTCGGCAAAAATTTGGAGCGCAATATGTTTGTTTTGCAAAACGACGCCGGCGAGGAAGCGTTGCTTGTCGTGCAAAAGCGCCGCTTGCTTCTTGTCGCTGACAGCGCGCCGCTTGCCGCGGACATCGGCCGGGCGCTCGCTCGGCTTTCGCCGACGTTTTTGGCGGTCGACGCCGATTTTGTCGATTACTACTGGCTGTCTGCGCCTCGGCAAGGAAGAAAATTTGCGTAATGAAAAGATTTTTGTCGCGAAATATTGTCTAATGACGCATCGTTTAGTACACTGTTAGGGAGACAACAAGAAGGAGGAAAATCGCTGTTATGTGGGGTACGATTCTCGTTGGCGTGCTGGCGCTCATCGCCGGGGTGGCGATCGGATTTTTCGTCGCCCGCAAAACGATGATCAATTATTTGAAGAAAAACCCGCCGATCAATGAACAAATGATTCGCATGATGATGATGCAAATGGGCATGACTCCGTCGCAGAAGAAAATCAATCAGATGATGAAAATGATGAACAATCAGCTGAAATAAGCGCAACGGACACTCGATCGAGAGTGTCTTTTTATTTTGCCAAAATGTTCTTTCAAAATTTTTCTAGTTTTGTTACAATAATATGGCGATTGTTCGTCAGCCAAACGAAAGGAGGGCGGGATGCGTGAGCGTGTTTCGCGATTTGTTTTGGTTTTTCCGTCAAGAAAAGAAGGCGTATATCACCGGCATTTTCGTGCTTGTCATCGTGGCGTTTTTGGAGACAGTCCCGCCGAAAGTGATCGGCTTGTTGGTCGATCATATGAAAAACGGCACGATGACAAAAGAAGTGCTCATCCGCTGGATCGC
This sequence comes from Geobacillus sp. G4, assembly GCF_040327975.1. Taxonomy (NCBI): domain Bacteria; kingdom Bacillati; phylum Bacillota; class Bacilli; order Caryophanales; family Anoxybacillaceae; genus Geobacillus; species Geobacillus sp. G4. The sequence continues at coordinate 54,997 of NZ_JBEPJY010000001.1, read as the reverse complement.
CGTCCTCGCCGCCGTTGCGGCGGCGCTTTACGGGCTCCGCTACGCTTGGCGCATTTTCATTTTCGGTTCGGCGGTCAAGCTTGCCCGCCAGCTGCGCAACGAGCTGTATCAGCATTTTACGAACATGTCGCCGTCGTTTTACCAGCGGAAGCGGATCGGCGATTTAATGGCCCATGCGACCAACGATTTGCAAGCGATTCAGCAGACGGCCGGAAGCGGCATTTTGACGCTTGTTGACTCGGTGACGCTTGGCGGGTTTGTGTTGGCAACGATGGCGTTTTCGATCAGCTGGAAGCTGACGCTCATCAGCTTATTGCCGATGCCCGTGATGGCGGCGGCGACGAGCCGCTATGGGACGATGCTCCATCGTCGGTTTTTAACGGCGCAAGCGGCGTTTTCGTCGCTGAACGACAAGGTGCAGGAAAGCGTCAACGGCATCCGCGTCATCAAGGCGTTCGGCTATGAGGAACACGATGTCGAGGCGTTTCGCCGTCAATCGGAAGACGTCGTGGCGAAAAACGTTGCCGTCGCCAAAATTGACGCCTTGTTTGATCCGACGATCGGGCTGCTTGTTGGGCTGTCATTTTTTCTCGCTGTGGCGTTTGGCAGCCAAATGGTTTTGGCGGGCGAATTGACGATCGGCGAGCTTGTGTCGTTTACGACCTACCTTGGCCTGCTTATTTGGCCGATGTTGGCGTTCGGCTGGCTGTTTAACATTGTTGAGCGAGGGCGTGCTTCGTACGACCGGGTGCGGGCGCTGTTGGCTGAACAAGATGAAATCAACGAACGTCCGGATGCCCTTCACATCGCTCCGCAAGGCGACATTGAGTATGATGTTCGTCAATTTGCCTATCCGGGCGAGGCGAAGCCGGCGCTTCGGGGCATTCGTTTTCAGCTCAAGCGTGGGGCGACGCTTGGCGTCGTCGGCAAAACGGGGGCGGGAAAAACGACGTTGCTTCGCCTGCTGCTGCGCGAGTTTGACGGCTATGACGGCGAGATTCGCTTCGGCGGCCGCGACATCCGCGATTATACGCTTTTCGCGCTCCGTTCGGCGATCGGCTACGTGCCGCAAGACCATTTCTTGTTTTCTGCCTCCATCCGCGACAACATCGCCTTTGCCAAGCCGGAAGCCGGAGAGGACGAGGTCGTACGGGCGGCGCGGCTGGCCGATATCCATGATGACATTTTGCAGTTTCCCGATGGGTATGAGACGGTCATCGGCGAGCGCGGCGTTTCCCTATCCGGTGGGCAAAAACAGCGGCTGTCAATCGCCCGGGCGCTTCTCATTGACCCGGAAGTGCTCATTTTTGATGACGCGTTGTCGGCCGTGGACGCGAAGACCGAGTCGCGGATTTTAGCAGCGCTCAAACAGGAGCGGCGCGGAAAAACGACGATCATCGCCGCCCATCGTTTAAGTGCGGTTGAGCATGCCGATTGGATTCTCGTCCTTGACGGGGGGCGAATCGTGCAGGCGGGAACGCACGAGCAGCTGATGGCAGAAGACGGCTGGTATCGCGACATGCACCGGCGCCAGCAGCTTGAGGCGCTTGCGGAGTGACAACAGCTTTGAACGTTCGCGCTCTCTTCAAAAACGAGCGGAGCGAAAAGCTTGAAAATACAAGTTGTTTGTGAGATAGGGGGAAGTGGATGAACGACCGATGGTTGACAACAAAAGAGCAGCGGCGCGTCTTATGGCGGCTGCTCGCTTATATGGGAAGATACAAAAAAGAAACTGCGCTTGCGTTTGCGCTTCTTCTGTTGGCAACGGCCGGGGAGCTTTCCGGCCCGTATTTGGTGAAAGTGTTCATTGATGACTATTTGGTGCCGGGCCGCCTCGCTTTTGGACCGGTGGCGGCGCTGGCCGCCGCCTATCTCGGCGTGCTCGTCTTGAAAACGATCATTTCCTACTTCCAGCTTGTCGAGTTTCAGCGGCTCGCTTTGTACGTCATTCAAGCGCTGCGGATGGATGTGTTTGCGAAAGTGCACCGGCTCGGGATGAGCTATTTTGACCGGACGCCGGGCGGAAGCATCGTTTCGCGGGTGACGAACGATACAGAAGCGATCAAGGACATGTTCATCAGCGTCCTAGCGGCCTTTGTGCAAAACGGCTTGTTTGTCATCGGCGTGTTTGTCGCCATGTTTTCGCTTGATGCTAAGCTTGCGTTGTTTTGCCTGTTCATCCTCCCGGCGATCGCGTTCATCATGCACACATACCGCCGCTACAGCTCAGTGTTTTATCAAGAGATGCGCGAACGGCTGAGCGAACTGAACGCCAAATTGAACGAATCGCTGCAAGGAATGGCCGTCATTCAAGCGTTCCGCCAGCAGCGCCGTTTATATCAAGAGTTTGCCGCCGTCAATGAAGCGCATTACAAGGCGGGGATGAAAAACATCCACCTTGATGGACTGCTGCTTCGACCGGCGATCGATGTGGTGTATATGTTGTCGATCATGGTTGTGCTCAGCTTTTTTGGCATCACGGCGCTTGATGGCCCAGTTGAGATCGGCGTGCTGTATGCGTTTGTCAACTATTTGGAGCGCTTTTTCGAACCGGTGACGCAAATGATGATGCGCCTGTCTCTTTACCAGCAGGCGATCGTTTCCGCCTCTCGCGTGTTTGCCCTTCTTGATCATCAAGAAGAGGCGCCGGCCAATCCAAATTGGTCGCCGCATGTGATCGAGCGCGGGGAAATCGAATTTCGGGATGTCAGCTTTTCCTACGACGGCAAACGGGATGTGCTGAAACGGCTGTCGTTTGTCATCCGTCCAGGTCAGACGGTCGCGTTTGTCGGCCATACCGGCAGCGGCAAAAGTTCGATCATCAACTTGCTCATGCGCTTTTATGAGTTTGACCGCGGCGATATTTTGCTTGACGGCCGGTCGATCCGCGATTACTCGCGCGCCGAGCTGCGCCGCCGCCTCGGCCTTGTCTTGCAAGATCCGTTTTTGTTTTACGGGACGGTCAAAGAGAACATTCGCATGTATAATCAGGAACTGGACGACGAAGCCATTAAGGAGGCCGCTCGGCTCGTGCAGGCCGATGCGTTTATTGAGCAATTGCCCGGCGGCTACGACCATGTGCTCGCCGAGCGCGGGGCGACGTTATCAAGCGGTCAGCGCCAGCTTCTTTCCTTTGCTCGCACGATCGCTGCTGATCCGAAAATTTTGGTGCTCGATGAGGCGACCGCCCATATTGACACCGAAACAGAGGAAGCGATTCAAGATGCGCTCATGCGCATGCGGAAAGGGCGGACGACGATCGCCATCGCCCACCGTCTATCAACGATTCAAGACGCTGATCAAATTTTCGTCCTCCACCGCGGCGAAATCATCGAGCGCGGTACGCATCAGCAACTGCTGGCGCAAAAAGGGCTTTACTACCAAATGTACTTGCTGCAAAACGGCCTCGTCGACGTCCATGCGTAAATGGCGGCGTTTTGCCGCCCCTGCTTGGAACAAAAAGAAGAAAGCGCCATGTCCCGCCTAGCGGGAGGCGCTTTGCTTTCGCCGCTTGGTTTGTTCGCGTTGATAGGCATTGAGCAACGTGTCAAGTTCTTTGCTGATTTTCATGGCCGCCGCCGAGTTTAACCCCGTTTTGGCCACCGTGTCGACAAGCTCCATCCGCTTTTGTTCAATCAAGGTCAACAATTTGCATTTCGGCACGAATCGACCGTCCTTTGCTTGAAGTATTGTGTATGGTGCTTTATACTATTTTATCAGTGAACGCAAAAATGGAAAATAGAAAAATTGACCAGGAACAATGAGAAACGTGTTACGGGAAGAAGGAATTCTGCTAAAATAAAAAGTAAAAAAGCAGGGGCTGGTTCACCAATGAATGATCTCAATCTATTTTTAGCGTTCGGCGCCGGGTTTTTGTCGTTTATTTCCCCGTGCTGCTTGCCGCTTTATCCGGCGTTTTTATCGTATATCACCGGCGTGTCGGTCAGCGAGTTGAAAGAGGAAAACGCGATGCTGAACCGCCGCAGCTTATGGCATACGCTTTGCTTTTTGCTCGGCTTCTCGCTCATTTTTATCTCGCTTGGCTTTGGCACCTCGCTTCTTGGAAGGCTGTTTGTTGATTATCAAGATGCGATCCGGCAAATCGGCGCGGTCGTGATCGTCGCTCTTGGCCTCGTCGTCGCCGGGCTGTGGAAGCCGGCGTTTTTGCTGAAAGATCGGCGCATTTCGTTTCGTGAACGGCCATCGGGATATGTCGGCTCCGTGCTGATCGGCATGGCGTTTGCCGCCGGTTGGACGCCGTGCATGGGGCCGATTTTGGTGGCGGTTGTCGCTCTAGCCGCCACCAACCCGGGCTCAGGAATGATGTATATGCTTGCTTATACGCTTGGATTTGCCGTTCCGTTTTTCATGTTGTCGTTTTTTATCGGCAAGCTGCAATGGATCCGCCGCCATAGCGCATCCATCATGAAGGCGGGCGGCTATGTCATGGTGGCGATGGGCGTCGTTTTGTACTTTGACTGGATGACAAAGCTGATTGCTTATACGACAAGCTTGTTTGGCGGATTTACTGGTTTTTAGCGGCGATGGAGCCGCCCTTTGTGCGGCTGTTGTTGGAGGAATATCGTTGAGGAGAGGGCGATGGAAAGATGGCTGCCATTTTAATTGCTGACGATGCGAAGTTTATGCGGGTAACGCTGGCGCGCATACTGGAAAAAACGGATCACACCGTAGCCGGTGAGGCGGAAAACGGCAAAGAGGCGGTCGAGCTGTATCGCCGGCTGCGCCCCGATCTTGTCATCATGGACATTACGATGCCGGTCATGAATGGGATTGAAGCGGTGCGGGCGATTAAGGAGATCGATCCCGGGGCGAAAATCATCATCTGCTCGGCGCTCGGGCAGCAGCGTATGGTCGTTGAGGCCATTGAAGCCGGAGCGGCTGACTTCATCGTCAAGCCGTTTGAAGAAACCCGCGTGCTCGAGGCGATTGCCCGTCTTTTGTAAGCGGGCTTTGGCTTCGTACGGCATAGGAAGGCGCCGGCTTATGACCGCTGGAAAACAGCTGACTGCGTTCCTCTTGGCAAGCGAGAGGGATGAAGCGAGCGCGATGTTTGGCGAAGGCGGGGGCGGCTTTAGAGGACGGTAGGCAAGCGGAGCGGTTTTTGCTATAATAGCGTTGTCCGTGAATTTTGTCGGAAGAAGGTGATGGCTTTGGCGTTCATTACATCGCTCATCGCCGTTGTGATGGCGTTTTTCATCTTTTTTGTGCGCATGAAGGCGTCGGAAAAGCCGACGAATGCCAAAAAAATTATTTTGCCGCCGCTGTTTATGAGCACCGGGGCGCTGATGTTCATCGATCCGGTCTTTCGCGTTACGCGCGGGGAGCTCATCGAAGCGGTCATTCTCGGCCTGTTTTTCTCGCTGTTTCTCATTAAAACGTCAAAATTTGAAATCCGCGGCAGCGATATTTATTTGAAACGCTCAAAATCCTTTATTTGGATTTTGCTCGGGTTGATTGTCATTCGTCTTGGCTTGAAAACGTATTTAGGACGAACGATCGACTACCGCCAGTTAAGCGGCATGTTTTATTTGCTCGCGTTTTCGATGATCGTCCCATGGCGGATTGCGATGTACGTTTCGTATAGAAAGCTGGCGGCGCAGCTGAAACCGCCAGTGCTGACATAAAGAGCTGTCCCGCTGATGGACAGCTCCCTTTTTTGTTGCACCAAGCCGCTTCACTTCGCTTCCCTGGAATTGTCCCGCAGACGGAGCTGAAGTCGTCGGTCCCGGCCTAAAAAGCTGCTTGTTTGGGCCGCTTTTTCCATGCTGAAACAGACGAAAGCCGCCGGTCAGCCTTAGACGAAAGGCGGAACGTCAGCGGCTTTCCAATAAATGTTTATAAGGGGCGAGATCGATGTTCTTCGCCTGCAATGTCCGGATCAAAAACTTATGGTCGCGCTTGGGGGTTGCGATGATATAGCCGCGGATCAGCAAGTCGCGTGTGATGCGCGGCGCCTGTTCCTTGAGCGCAAGCTCGCCGATTTTGCCGGCGATCTTTTGCCGCGCGACGTCGCGGAACAATTCCGGCACAGGGCGAACCAATTCCTCAAGCAGCGCTTTTTCTTCTTCCCCCCATAGATGACGCGTCTGTTCAATGTAATATTCCTGCCAGTCGAGCTCCGATTTCCCATCTTCTTTCGGCAGCCGCTTCAAAAACTTGCGGAACATGAAAAAGCCGCCGATCGACATCATGACAAGCAAAAAGACGACCCAAAGCAAAATAAACCAAAGAAACCATCCGGTCAGCACGATCCCCACCCCAACATGATGATCAACTGTTTTTGCCATAGGCAAGATTCGTCTACTATTATGTCGAAAAGCTTGCTGTTTGGCAAGTTTCAAACAGCGGCTTGTTACGAAGCGTAACGCAACTGTAATGCAACTGTAAAAAAGCTTGTCCCACCTTACAGCGCCAATGGATTGAAAGCCGCCGGCCGCTTTGTATGGAAAAGATATACAGTGACGTTCCCTTCTTTGCCTGCTAATCTAGTAAACAAAGAAAAAAAGCCAAAAGGCAACGATGAGGGGGATGCGCAGAGTGAAAGTGAAAAAGACGATTGCAGCGCTCACGATCATTTGCTGTATGGCGTTAAGCTCTCATGGGCTGTCGGCGGAAGCGGCTGGCTCGTATACATACTATCAAGTGAAAAAAGGGGATACGTTGTCGAAGATCGCCAAACAATATCATACTACGGTTGCTTCGTTAAAGTTGTTAAATCACTTAAAAAGCGATGCCATTTATGCCGGAGAAAGGCTGAAAGTGCCGGCTGCGGCGAAACGATCGGCTTCGGCGCCGGCAAAGAAGAAATCGATCTCATTAAGCGCCGCTGACCGGAAGCTGCTCGCCCAGCTTGTGCAAGCGGAGACCGGTTCGAGCGAGCCGTTTGCCGGCAAGGTGGAAGTGGCGCTTGTGATTTTAAACCGCACAAAGCATCCGGAGTTTCCAAAGACGGTGCGCGGCGTCATTTATCAAAAAACGAAATCCGGCTATGCGTTTGTGCCAGCCAAAACGGGGAAATTGACCCGCATTCAGCCGACCAAGCAGGATTACGAGGCGGTCGACAAGGCGCTAGCCTTATTCCCAAACGATCGCCGCGGCTCGCTTTATTTCTACAATCCGAAAATCACAAAAGACAAATGGATGTTGTCGCGTCCGGTGACGATTCGCATCGGGCACCATGTCTTCACGAGATGAACGGGGTCGAATAAGGCCTCGTTCTTTTGTTTTGTGCATAGCGGCGGGCCGGCGTTGTTTCATCACGATTCGGCAGGAATTTCGACCGGCGGCTGCGAATGTGTGTAACGAGGAGGGGAGCGATCGTGAAAAGAATCGATCTCATCTATAACACGCTGTGTCAGTGGAAGAAGAGCGGAGAGTCGTGGGCGAGCGCAGAGGAGCTAGCTGACGCTCTCGGATTGGATCGAGCTAACGTCAGCCGCGATTTGAATCGGTTGTGGAGGGAAGGAAAAGTGCAAAAACGGCCGGGAAGGCCGGTGCGGTTTGCGGTCGCCGGCAATAGAGCGACAGCGCCGCGGTTGGACCGGCTTGCCGCCGAACAGCCGAGTTTGGCCATGGCCATCGAGCAGGGCAAAGCTGCCCTCTTGTATCCGCCGAAAGGACTGCCGATGCTGATTGTCGGGGAAACTGGGACGGGAAAATCGATGTTTGCCGAGTTGCTCCATGAATTTGCCGTCGCAACTGGCCGTTTTCCGCCGGGGGCGCCGTTTGTGACTTTTAACTGTGCTGACTACGCCAACAACCCGCAACTGTTGCTTGGGCAACTGTTTGGAATCCGGAAAGGAGCGTACACGGGAGCGCATGAACAAAAAGGGCTGCTTGAGAAGGCGGATGGAGGCATTTTATTTTTAGATGAAGTGCACCGCCTGCCGGCGGAAGGTCAGGAGATGCTGTTTACATTCATTGACCGCGGCGTCTACCGCCGGCTAGGGGAAACGGACACGGAACGAAAGGCTGATGTGCTGTTGATTTGCGCAACGACTGAAAACCCGGAATCCAACTTGCTGAAAACGTTTCGTCGCCGCATTCCGATGCATATTTGGCTGCCGCCGCTTGAGAAGCGGACGCTTGAGGAACGGTACTGTCTCGTCATGCAATTTTTTCAACAGGAAGCGGTGCGCCTCGGGAAAGACATTCATGTCTCTGCCAATGCGTTGCGCGCCTTTTTGTTTTACCCCTGTCCAAACAACGTCGGACAGCTGAAAGCCGACATTCAGCTCGTTTGCGCCAAGGCGTATGCCGACTATGTCACCGGAAAAAAAGAAAACGTCCGCATCCAGCGCGCTGACTTGTCGTTTGAGGTGCAAAGCGGGCTGCTACTCGAGAAAAAGCATCCGCAGGCCGCCTCCTTTCCGCTGCCGCACGGTCGGTGCGTGTTTTCAGCGCATGGAGGCGAATGCCGACCAGAACTGGTGAATGATGACCAGCAATCGATTTATGACAATATTGAGCGCAAATACAGTGAGTTGAAAAAGCAGGGCGTCACCGGCGATGAACTGGATTTGCTGCTTGAGATGGACATTGAACGTTATGTTTCGCAGTATATGAAAGGTCTTCATCGCCGCATTCGCGATCGCTGCGATCTGGAGAAAATGATCGCACCTGACGTCCTGTCATTAACCGAGGCGCTAATCGCCTACGCGGAGAACAGACTGGAACGCCGTTTCCCGGAAAAGGTGATGTATGCGCTCGCTTTGCATATTCAAACGGCGCTTAATCGCCTTCGGACCGGGAACGCCGTGACCCACCCACAGCTCAATCAGGTGCGCACCGCTTATAAAAAAGAGTTTGCCGTTGCCTTGGACTGCTTGCAGCTTATGGAAGAACAGATGCGCATTGATTTTCCCATCGATGAAGCGGGGTTTTTGACCATGTTTTTCGCGCACCGTGACGAAGAACAGGAGGAACAGGAAGAGCGGGTGGCGGTGGTTGTCATCATGCATGGCAACGGCGTTGCGTCGGCTATGGCGGATGTCGTCAACAAATTGTTGGCAGCCGCATGCGTGCAAGCGGTCGATATGCCGCTCGATGCGGACCCGAAACAAGTTTACAAGCAAGTAAAAGCGGTCTTGCAGCCGGTTGCATCGACGAAAGGGGCATTGCTGCTTGTTGATATGGGATCGCTCGTGTCTTTTGCCCATTTTTTAGAAAAAGAGCTTGCCATTCCAGTGAAAGTCATTTCTGCAGCGAGTACGCCGCATGTATTGGAAGCCGCCCGCAAAGCGATGCTCGGCTATTCGCTTGTCGACATTTATAACGAAGTGAAAACCGCTGCGCCATATTATATGAGCCAACCGTTTTGGGAAGAGGACGGGGCGGAGCAAGATAGGCTGGCGATTGTTACGGCTTGTTTGACGGGAAAAGGAAGTGCGCTTGCATTAAAGCATATATTGGAAACTTACTTGCAGCTTGATGAACAATTGTGGGAAATTATCCCTATTCATATCGTTGATGAAAAAGAAGCGCAAAATAGGTTGTCAAACATAGCCAAACATGTTCGAATCGTCGCCATCGTCAGCCATTTCCGCCTCGATGAACGGGTTCCGCACTTTGCTTTGGACGAAGTGCTCAGTCTGAAAGCCATGAAAGAAATACAAGCGCTTGTCGATGATGAAGAAATGTATATGCATATGGCCCGAGAACTGGACGGCCATCTTCGCCATCTGTCCTCAGGACGGGCGATTCCGGTGATCCGTGCGGTGCTCGCGTCGATCAGCCAAGAGATTGGGTTTCCGTCGCAGTCCAGCGATATGGCCGGACTTGTCCTTCATTTATGCTGCCTGCTTGATCGGTTGTTGGCCGGTGAACTATCAAGCGATGCTGGGACGGACGGTGGTTGCCGTGAACACGAACCGCTGTATACGATCGTGAAGGAGGGGTTGTTTCCGCTCGAACAGCGGTACGGCGTTCGCATCGGTGAGAATGAATTGTGTCACATTATTCGCTTTTTCCGCTCGCTGCAGCAAAAACGGGACACATAAGGCGTCTGCTTCTTTGTTTTGCGCTGTTTGATTGAAAACGGTTTCAATACACAGTTGCCGCTGACTGACACACAATGAGCCGATCTCGCTTTTCACTTCTTTTTTATTGTTGGCATGGAATTTGCTTGTTAAGATGGCGATCACAAAACAAAGGAGGAGAAAAGCGATGAACATTTTACTCATTTGCGCCGCCGGCATGTCGACGAGTTTGCTCGTGACGAAGATGCAGGAGGCGGCAAAGCAAAAAGGGATCGAGGCGAACATTTGGGCTGTGTCAGCTGATGAAGCGAAAAGTCATCTCGACCAGGCGGATGTTGTGCTGATTGGCCCACAAATCCGCTATAAGCTCGCCGCCTTCAAAAAAGAGGGTGAGGCGCGCGGCATTCCGGTTGATGTCATCAATCCAGCTGACTACGGGCGTGTCAACGGCTCTGGGGTGCTGGACTTTGCGCTGCGGTTAAAAAAATAAACAGGGGGTAGGGGCGGATGGATCGGTTTATTCGTGTGTTGGAAGAGCGTGTGATGCCTATCGCCGGCAGGATTGCCGAACAGCGCCATTTGCAAGCCATTCGTGATGGAATCATTTTGTCGATGCCGCTCTTGATTATCGGGTCTTTATTTTTAATCATTGGTTTTTTGCCGATCCCCGGCTATAACGAATGGATGGCGAAATGGTTTGGCGAACATTGGCTCGATAAGCTGTTGTATCCGGTCGGGGCGACATTCGACATTATGGCGCTTGTCGTCAGCTTCGGCGTCGCTTACCGGTTGGCGGAAAAGTACAAAGTTGATGCGCTTTCGGCCGGGGCGATTTCACTTGCCGCTTTTTTGCTCGCAACTCCGTATAAAGTGCCGTTCACGCCGGAAGGAGCGAAAGAAGCCATTATGGTCAGCGGCGGCATTCCGGTGCAATGGGTCGGCAGCAAAGGTTTGTTTGTCGCCATGATTTTGGCGATCGTATCGACGGAAATTTACCGAAAAATCATCCAAAAAAATATTGTCATTCGACTTCCGGATGGGGTGCCGCCTGCAGTGGCCCGCTCTTTTGTTGCTTTGATTCCGGGGGCCGCTGTTCTCGTCGTTGTCTGGGTGGCCCGCCTTATTTTGGAAATGACACCGTTTGAAAGTTTCCATAATATTGTATCTGTGCTTCTAAACAAACCGCTCAGTGTGCTCGGCGGCAGTTTATTTGGCGCCATTGTCGCTGTACTGCTTGTGCAGCTGCTATGGTCGACCGGTTTGCACGGGGCGGCGATCGTAGGAGGAGTAATGGGGCCGATTTGGTTGTCGCTGATGGACGAAAACCGGATGGTGTTCCAGCAAAATCCGAATGCCGAACTGCCCAACGTCATTACGCAGCAGTTTTTTGATCTTTGGATTTACATCGGCGGTTCAGGAGCGACATTGGCGTTGGCGTTGACCATGATGCTTCGGGCGCGCAGCCGGCAGCTGAAAAGCTTAGGGCGGCTCGCGATCGCACCTGGCATTTTCAATATTAATGAGCCGATCACGTTCGGTATGCCGATCGTCATGAATCCATTGCTTATCATTCCATTCATTCTCGTGCCTGTCGTGCTTGTTGTTGTCTCCTACGCGGCGATGGCGACTGGGCTTGTCGCCAAACCAAGCGGGGTGGCCGTGCCATGGACGACACCGATCGTGATCAGTGGCTATTTAGCGACGGGGGGCAAAATTTCCGGGAGCATTTTGCAAATCGTCAACTTCTTCATCGCGTTTGCCATCTACTATCCATTTTTCTCGATTTGGGACAAACAAAAAGCGGCCGAAGAGCAGACCGATCCAACGATCTCAAGCGGAGCGGGAACAACGCAATCGCTGTAAATAAGGAGAGGAACGAAATGCCGCGCTATTGCATAGTCAACGCCGATGATTTCGGTTACTCGAAAGGGGTCAACTACGGAATTTTGGAAGCGTTTCAACACGGTGTCGTCACGTCGGCGACGCTGATGGCCAACATGCCAGCGGCAGAACACGCCGCCCGATTGGCGAAGGAACATCCGGAACTCGGCGTCGGCATTCATTTTGTGCTGACGTGCGGCCGGCCGCTGGCCGATGTTCCGTCGCTTGTGAACGAGAACGGGGAGTTTCCTAGGCGTGGAGAGGCGCTTGCTGGCGCTAGGCGCAGCGATATCGAGCGGGAGCTTGCTGCCCAACTCGAGCGGTTTTTCTCGCTTGGGCTCTCTCCAACGCATATCGACAGCCATCATCACGTCCATGAGCACCCGAATGTGTTTCCGGTTGTGGAACAATTGGCTGAACGCTATCGGCTGCCGATCCGTCCGGTGCGGACGACACGGCCGCACCGGCTGGCAACCGTCGATGTCTTTTTTCCCGACTTTTACGGGGATGGATTGACAAAGGACCATTTTTTGACGCTCATCGACCGGATTGGCGACGGGCAGACGGCAGAAGTGATGTGCCATCCGGCCTATATGGACGCCCCTCTTGCTGCGGGAAGCTCTTATTGCCGGCAGCGGATCGAGGAGTTGGCTGTACTGACCGATCCAGCGCTCTCTAAGGAGATCGCAGAGCGTGGTGTCCAGTTAATTACGTACCGTGAATTCTATCAACTATAGGAGATGGCGTTATGCAAACGTATGAACAAACTGTATTCCAACTGATTCTTCATGGCGGAAACGGCCGCAGTTATGCAATGGAGGCGATTACGGCGGCGAAAAAAGGGGAATTTGCCGAGGCGCGCAGGCTGCTTGAACAGGCGGGAGCAGAACTGCAGGCGGCCCATGGGCTACAGACCGCGTTGCTGCAACAAGAAGCGAGCGGCGGGCAGCCGGTGGTGACGCTTCTGATGGTGCATGCCCAAGATCATTTAATGACGGCGATCACGGTCAAGGATTTAGCCGCTGAATTCGTGGAGCTGTATGAAGCGCTCAAGCGGCAAACAACCGAATCATAATTGTCGTCGGCCGGCTTGTTGACCGGGTGAGGATGATTCGCTTCAACGGGAATGAACCCAAGGCGGGCGGCAACGGGCTGTTCTAGCGACCGCCCGCTTTGTTGATTTTACAATAATTTTATTATGTGAACATAAGGGCGCCAGCCGTTCAGCCCTCCCGGCTGCCGCCGGTCTCGGCTGAACGGAGAAGGAAAACTCCGCTTGTTTGCGTCACATATCGTGGCTTGTGTTGTGCTTTTGCCGCGTGTGATTGCGGTTCTTCACTTTTTTCGAACCGTCAAGCGGCTCCGGCTGCCCAGGATTGTCGCCTTTTGGGGCGTTTTTGCGCATATCTTTGCCGTCGTTTTTGTTCGTCATTTGTTGTCCCTCCTTTGTCCGTTAGCATGCGGCGTTGTGCTTTTGCTTATTCGGCGCATAATTTGCGCCCGGTTTGAAACGATAAGTAGTGAACGACCGCGATGACTGCGAAGGAGGGACGAGCCATGGTTTACCATAAAACGAAGCAAGAGGCGTTTCAAGCAGCGCAAAAGGCGACGATGGAAGCGAAAGAATGGCACGATCACTTGGTGCGTGATCAAGCCGACTACGGCCACCAGCTGGCCCATCTTCGGCAAGAAGTAAACGAGGCGTTCGCCCAAATTGAAAACGCGCTCGAAGTTGCCTCGGAAACGCAGCGCGTGCAGCTCGAAAAATTCCGCAGCGATTTGCAGGCGATCGTTGACGAAGTCAATGAAAACGAGTAAGGGAATGCCGGCGGCGGACATTCCCTTTTTTCATGCTATGGCAGTCCGGGATGGCGGAATGGCCGCCACGCTATTGGTTCTTTTTTCGTTTTTTGTTGTTTTGGCGCTGTGCTTCTGTCAGTGGTTCATTGGAAAACTCTTCGTTGTAGCCGGCCCCCATTCCTTGCGCTTTGGCGGCGTTCATGCCAGGGATCACGTGGTTTGCTTTTCGCTTTGCCATTCGTTTCACCTCCGCTTCTAGTTTGCGACGAAACGGGCGCCTTATTCCTCTTTTGCCGCGGTAAGGAAGTAATATGGCGAGACATTGGAAATCATTATTTACACTTGCCCTGTTCTATAATAAGATAAAGTCGTGCCAAACTTTATGGGGATTGGGAGAATTCATGCTATTTTTTCGACTTTTGCGCAAAAAAATAGTATAGTATTATTGTGAAGTGAAGGGGGTTGTACATATGGCGAAACAGGATGTATTCAACGCCCGCTCTTCATTCGAAGTCAACGGTAAAAAATACAATTATTACCGTTTGCAAGCGCTTGAAGAAGCGGGCATCGGCCAGGTGAGCCGCCTGCCGTACTCGATCAAAGTATTGCTTGAATCGGTGCTCCGCCAAGTCGACGGCCGCGTCATCACGAAAGAGCACGTCGAAAACTTGGCGAAATGGGGAACGCCGGAAATGAAAGACATCGACGTGCCGTTTAAGCCGTCGCGCGTCATTTTGCAAGACTTCACCGGCGTGCCGGCTGTCGTCGATTTGGCTTCGATGCGCAAAGCGATGGCCGATTTGGGCGGCGATCCGTACGAAATCAACCCGGAAATTCCGGTCGATCTCGTCATCGACCACTCGGTGCAAGTCGACCGCTACGGGTCAGACGATGCGCTGGAGTACAACATGGATTTAGAATTCAAACGGAACGCCGAACGGTACAAGTTTTTGAAATGGGCGCAAAAAGCGTTTAACAACTATCGTGCCGTTCCGCCGGCAACGGGGATCGTCCACCAAGTGAACTTGGAATATTTGGCAAGCGTCGTTCACGCGGTCGAAGGGGAGAACGGCGAGTACGAAGCGTTCCCGGATACGCTTGTCGGCACGGACTCGCATACGACGATGATCAACGGCCTCGGCGTCCTCGGTTGGGGAGTCGGCGGCATTGAAGCGGAAGCCGGCATGCTCGGCCAACCGTCGTACTTCCCGGTGCCGGAAGTCATCGGCGTCCGCCTGACAGGCAAGCTGCCGGACGGAGCGACGGCCACCGACTTGGCGCTTAAGGTGACGCAAGTGCTCCGGAAAAAAGGCGTCGTCGGCAAATTCGTTGAATTTTTCGGACCAGGAGTGGCGACTTTGCCGCTTGCCGACCGGGCGACGATTGCCAACATGGCGCCGGAATACGGGGCAACGTGCGGCTTCTTCCCGGTCGACGCTGAAGCGCTTGACTATTTGCGCTTGACCGGCCGCGACGAACATCACGTTCAAGTCGTCGAAGCGTATTGCAAAGCGAACGGTTTGTTCTACACGCCGGATGCACCGGAGCCGGTGTTTACGGATGTTGTGGAAATCAACTTGTCGGAAATTGAAACGAACTTGTCTGGCCCGAAACGGCCGCAAGACTTGATCCCGCTCTCGAAAATGAAACAGTCGTTCCGCGACGCGGTGAAAGCGCCGCAAGGCAACCAAGGCTTTGGCTTGACGGAAGCGGACTTGGAGCGGGAAATTACGGTCGAGCTGAACGGCGAACAAGTGAAATTAAAAACGGGCGCTGTCGTCATCGCGGCGATCACAAGCTGTACGAACACGTCGAACCCGTACGTGCTTGTCGCCGCTGGTTTAGTGGCGAAAAAAGCGGTCGAAAAAGGCTTGCAAGTGCCGAAATACGTGAAAACGTCGCTCGCGCCGGGCTCGAAAGTCGTCACCGGCTACTTGCGTGACTCGGGGCTGCTTCCGTATCTTGAACAGCTCGGTTTCAACATTGTCGGCTACGGCTGCACGACATGCATCGGCAACTCAGGTCCGCTTGCGCCGGAGCTCGAAAAAGCGCTCGCGGAAAGCGATCTGCTCGTGACAAGCGTCCTGTCCGGCAACCGGAACTTTGAAGGCCGCATCCACCCGCTTGTCAAAGGCAACTATTTGGCATCGCCGCCGCTTGTTGTCGCCTATGCGCTCGCCGGCACGGTCGACATTGACTTGTTGAACGAGCCGATTGGCAAAGACAAAGACGGCAACGACGTCTATTTCCGCGACATTTGGCCGTCGATGGAAGAAGTGAAGAATGTCGTCAAGCAAGCGGTCGATCCGGAACTGTTCCGCAAAGAATATGAGCGCGTGTTCGACGGCAATCCGCGCTGGAACGCCATCGAAACAACGGATGAGCCGCTGTACCAATGGGATGAAAACTCGACGTACATTCAAAATCCGCCGTTCTTTGAAGGCTTGTCGCCGGAAGTGCGCAAAGTTGAACCTCTCACCGGCTTGCGCGTTGTCGGCAAGTTCGGTGATTCGGTCACGACTGACCATATTTCGCCAGCTGGGTCGATCGGCAAAAACACGCCGGCAGGCCAATATTTGATCTCGAAAGGCGTCGAGCCGAAAGATTTCAACTCGTACGGTTCGCGGCGCGGCAACCATGAAGTGATGATGCGCGGCACGTTCGCCAACATCCGCATCCGCAACCAAATCGCGCCGGGCACGGAAGGCGGCTATACGACGTACTGGCCGACCGGCGAAGTGATGTCGATGTACGATGCGTGCATGAGATACAAACAAGACGGCACTGGGCTTGTCGTCATCGCCGGCAAAGACTACGGCATGGGCAGCTCGCGCGACTGGGCGGCGAAAGGGACGTTCTTGCTCGGCATTAAAACGGTCATCGCCGAAAGCTTTGAGCGCATCCACCGCTCGAACCTCGTTTTGATGGGCGTCCTGCCGCTGCAATTCAAAGAAGGCGAAAATGCGGAGACGCTCGGCTTGACGGGTAAAGAAGTGTTCGACATTCACATCGATGAAAACGTCAAACCGCGTGATCTCGTCAAAGTGACGGCGACGAACCCGGATACGGGTGAGAAGAAAGAATTTGAGGTCATCGTCCGCTTTGACAGCGAAGTCGAAATCGACTACTATCGCCACGGCGGCATTTTGCAAATGGTGTTGCGCGAAAAATTGGCGAAAGTGAAACAATAACGACAAAAAGCAGGCTCCCATATCGGGAAGCCTGCTTTTATTTTGTGTTGAGCTTTTTCGCTGCGTTCTCAAGCTTGCTTTTTGGATCCGGGGTGAACGTTCCGTCTTGGCCAAAGCCTTGCGGGTTGACGCCCGGCGCCTTCGTGCCGCGGTTTCGGCCGCCGTTTTTGGTCATTGCTCTCACCTCCGCTCTTTACGGATAGTATGGCCACCCTTGGTCAAAATATAAGCAAAGGAGGAAAGCGTGATGAACAAGGGGCTGAAGACGGCGCTCGCGACAATCGCGCTCGCCCAGTTTCTGAAAATCCCGATCAAGCAGTTGGAGACTGGCCGATGGGACTGGCGGCTCTTTTTCGAAACCGGCGGAATGCCAAGCTCCCACTCTGCCGGTGTTTCCGCCTTAGCGACATTTATCGCCCTCGAGCGAGGCGTGCGCACGATCGATTTTGCCTTGGCCGCGTTGTTTGGACTGATCGTCATGTACGATGCGCAAGGGGTGCGGCGCCAAGCGGGCGAACTCGCCCTTCGCCTGAACGAGCTTGCCGAGGAAGTAAAAAAGTTGGAAGGAGACCCAAAACAAACCGTTTATCACAAACGACAGCGGCAGCTGCGCGCCCGGCTCGGACACGAGCCGATCGAAGTCGTCGGCGGGGCGCTCTTAGGCATGGCCGCGGGCGCTTTATCGCATTGGGGTTGTCGGCACCGCGCCTGACGGCCTCAGGCAGCGAAGCGCGTCAGGCGTCGGCGGCATGGGATGATGACCAACGGAGCGCCTCTAGCCTCCCAAAAACTTCACTGTTTTTCGCTAAGAGCAATCGTTGCGGCTACGATGGGATGTTCCGCTTTTCCCGCCACCGTCTGCCCCAGAGGCGCATGCTTGGCAGTTCGGCGAAAATCATGCCGGCCAAAATCGCAGCGCCGCCAAGCCAGGCCGATGGCGACAGCCGCTCTCCAGCCCAAAGGTAGGCGGTCAAAGCGGCGAACACCGGCTCCATGGCGAAAATCAGCGCGACATGGGCGGGAGTCGTATATTTTTGCACCGCCGTTTGGATGAGAAACGCCGCGGTCGTCGCCAACAACGATGTCACAGCGAGCGCCCCCCATACTTCCGGACGGCGGAGCACCGCCATATTCCACATTTGCGCGGCGTCTTCAAACCAAAAGGCAAAGAAGAAACAGAGGATGCCGACGGTAAAAATTTGCACCATTGTCAACAGCATCGTCGAATACTGAGAGGAATAGCGGCCGGTGACGATAATGTGCATGGCAAAGGAAACAGCACAAAGAAAGACAAAGAAATCGCCCTGATTGAACGACAGCTCCGCTCCCCCTGTCAGCCAATACAGGCCGAACGCGGCAAGTGCCGCTCCAACGACCGCATTCACAGACGGTTTTTGCTTTAAAATCAAAAAGGAAAACAATGGAACGAGCACAACGCTCAGTCCGGTAATAAAGCCGGCTTTCGAGGAAGTGGTATACAACAGTCCGATCGTTTGGAATGCGTAGCCGCAAAACAGCCATAGCCCCATCCACGCCCCAGCGCCGATGACTCGCCATGACAACTGGCCGAAGAGTGGGCGGGAAGCGGCAGCGATCCAAGCGAGAAGCAACAAGCCGGCCAAACTGAAGCGAACGGCGTTAAACGACAACGGCTCCAAAAACGAAATGGCATTTTGGACGACGACGAACGTCGCCCCCCAGACGAACGTCACCATTAGCAGACTCAGATCGGCTATGGTTTGACGCTTCAATTCGAATCCTCCCTCTTCATATGCTTGCGCCCCATCTCATTTTGGGTGCTAGCCGCTAGTGTACCACAAGTAGGCCGAAAAAGATAGATATTTTGGAAAAAAGATGGGCGCCTGCGGCAAAATGGTTGATACAAGAAGAAATTGCGCATAATATTAGGTAATGAACAAGGGCGCAAGTGTGGTAAAATAAAAACCAGCTCCGATCATCGCCACGCGGAAGGGTGACAATGCGTTGGACGTACAAATCCACTGGACGTATATCACGCCGAAAAAACAAGAGGCGTTTCTTGTCTCCGATTGGGTCGATGCCAAAAAGGCGCTCGCTTTGGCGGATGATTTTGAAAAAACCGGGCGGACGAAAACAGTGGAGTTCGTCGATCGAAACGGCACGGTGTGGTCAAAAAAAGAGCTGCAAAAGCTGCTTGAGGAGATCGCCGGCGAGCCGCATGAGATCGTTGTGTATTTCGACGGCGGCTTTGACCATGAGACGTCCCAAGGCGGCGCCGGCGCGGTCGTATACTATAAGCAAAACGATCATCGCTACCGGTTGCGCGCCAACCGCCGGCTCGGCGAAATCAAATCCAATAATGAGGCAGAGTATGCGGCGTTTTGGTTTGTCATGCAGCTGCTCGAGGAACTTGGCGTCCATCATTTGCCGGTGACGTTCCGCGGCGACTCCCACGTCGTGTTAAAGCAGCTGTCCGGCGATTGGCCGTGTTTTGAGGACGATTTCAACATCTGGCTTGACCGCATTGAAGCGAAAATGCGCGAGCTTCACATCGAACCGGCGTACGAGCCGATTTCGCGCAAACAAAATAAAGAGGCGGATTCGCTCGCCCGCCAGGCGCTTGAAGGGCAGATCATCACAAGCCGAACGGAATTGACAGGGAAAGGGTAAGGTCGTATGGGAAAGAAGCGGAACCGACGCAAAGAAATATTGGACCAAATCGCTTGGCTGGAGGAAACGTACTGCGATGGCTGCTTTTTAAAAAGCACGTTCCGGAAAGAGTACGGCAAAACGTACGCCCAATCGTTTTGCATCCAGCAATGCACGGTCGGGGAACAAATGCGGCAGTACGGGGAGATGCTTCTATCAGCGCCGCCGCGTTCGCGTCGGTAATGAAGGAATTTTTTTCAAGAGGCGGTTGGTGCGGGCGATAGGAGCCCCAATCTGCGCTTTCGCGGGCCTGGGGCGGTGCCGGCTGCGACCAGGCAAGCTTTGGCGTTTGAACGGAGGAAGCGGATGCGCTGCGAAGGCCGGTGATTGACAGAACATACGTTTTAACATGGAGAAACCTCAAAAGCAGTTCTTCTTTTCACTCCAAAAGGAAATCGCTGTTTGTCCTCCGCCTTAATAGATGCAATTTTTACTGAGCATTGGATTGACCGTCGAACGACCGAACAAACACCGCTTTCAGCCCCATGTATGGGTCTGAGAAGCGGGTGGTTGTTCGATCGTCCGTCACGCCAAGGCGTGACGGAGGCAAGCAAAGGCTTGCCCTCGACAGTCGAAAAATTGATAAGTGGCTTTTCTGTCAAAGAAAAGATATGATAAGTGTCTTTTCTGTCAAAGAAAAGATATGTTAAACGTTTTGGTTGCATCTATATAGATGCAATTTAAAGCTTTAACATTTTTCGTTTTTACCGATCATTTCATCCGACTGTCGAGTGACCGAACAACACCGCTTCCAGACCCATGAATGGGTCTGGAAGCGAGTCGTTGTTCGGTCTTCCGTCACGCTAAAGCGTGACGGAGGCAAGCCATAGGCTTGCCTTCGACAGTCAAAAATGGATGAGCCACTTTTCCGTCAAGGATATGTTAAACGATTTCGTTGCATCTATATATATCGTTTTGCTGTTATTGCCGCGCCTCGCGAAGCTGATGCTCGGCGCGGGCCAATGTTTGTTCGCAGCGGTCGAGAAAATCCCCGTCGACGCCCGTGGCTTCTTGGCGGGCGCGCGCCAGTTGGTCGCGGGCGTTTTTCACCGCCTGTTCGGCATGGTCAAGCATTTCCGGATCCAGTTGCATCGTCGCCTGGCCGACCATTTTCTCCGCCGCCTCGACGAACATTTCCACTTGCTTCAAGTCGTTGTATCCCGTATGTACGTCCGCATCGCGCCTCGTCATATGAACACCTCCCTTTCCTTATTGTTCGCCGTTTGGTGAAATTTATGCCAATCAAATGAAAAAGACATCCTGCGATGCTGCAGGATGTCTTTCGTTCCGCTCCCGTTCTCTCGTCTATGTCAACGAAGCCTTATAATTTGACAACGTTCGCTGCTTGCGGTCCGCGGTTTCCTTGGACGATTTCAAACGAAACTTCTTGGCCTTCTTCTAACGTTTTGAACCCTTCACCTTGGATCGCCGTGAAGTGGACGAATACGTCGGAACCGCCTTCCACTTCGATGAAACCGTAGCCTTTTTCGTTGTTAAACCATTTTACTTTACCACGTTGCATAATACTGAATTCCTCCTAATACCTTTAGCCTGTTTGGCTAACCTCAAGATTTTTATCAAATAACAAAATATACTTCACAGCCATCCAAGATGCGCCTTCGTGTTGAATGCCTGAAATATATTCTGTTATGTGATGATTTTACTATACACTACCGAGGGTGGCTGCGTCAAGCAAAAGAAAGGAAATTTCCGAAAAAGTTGTTTGCCGGCCTGAAAAACAATGGTTGAAAAGGAAAACGGGCCGCTTGGGGAGAAAAAAGTCATGAGCGGGCAACAACGGCCATACATTGGAATAGGAACGACAAAAAGGGGGAGAAGCGGATGTACCGCGGGAAAATCGCGGGAAAAGAAGTGATCGTCCGGTTAGGGAGCCGGGTCAGCCGCCGGTATTTCAGCGACAATAAAATTTATCATATGGTTCTTTCGTACGGGGAGTCGGCGTTCCGCAAAGGGCAGGAAACGTTTTGCATCTACAACGATCGGGTCGGCCTGATTGTCGCCGAGGTCGAGCATCAAGATGTCCCAGTCATCCGGATTGATTACATTATCGAAAACGAAAATGTGTACGAATAACCAATTGACAAACGAAGGCGAATGCGGTACTCTCAATGTAAGCGGTAACAAAATGCCGCGTCCGTCTGTTTTCGCTTTGGGACAGACGCCTAGTCAGCCGTCTGTTTATTTTTTTTTGCGCTGAAGCTGAAACGGGCGGCGGCATTTTTTCGTATACTTTCATGACGAGAAAGATAGACAAAAGAGGTGACAACGGTGTTGCTGCGCAAAATGATGTCAAAAGTCGGAGTCGGGTCGGCGCACGTCGACTTGATCTTAAATACATCGTTATGGCACCAAGGAGAAACGATTGAAGGGATCGTACACATTTATGGCGGAACGGTGGAACAGATGATCGAGAGGCTTGATGTGGAGCTGGTGCAAAAAATCATTGAAAACGGCAAGGAACACGATCATGTCATCGCCGTCATTCCAGCGGCGGGAATGTTTGTGATCAAGCCAGGCGAGAAAAAGGAAATCCCGTTTGCCTACACGATCCCAGAGACGCTCCTGCCATCGCGCCCCGGCCGGTCGTACCGGTTCATCACCCGCCTTCATATCGAAGACGCGGTCGATACGCTTGACTTCGATTATGTGCAAATTTTGCCGAAAAAATAGGTTGACAGCGTTTTCAATAGATGATATGCTAAAAGCAAGTTAATAACGTTGTGGTGGAGAAGCGGAGACCCACACATGTTCCTCGTTGATGGACGAGGGAGTGTGTGGGTTTTTGCTTTTTTGCCCAACTTGGAACCCTCCGGAGGGGTGCTCTAGCAGGAAGTGACAAGAAAAATCTCGAATGAAAAGGGGAAGAGGCCAAATGGCGCCATTTTTAGGAGAACTCATCGGCACCGCATTGCTCATCCTTTTTGGAGCCGGGGTGTGCGCCGGCGTGAATTTAAAAAGATCGTATGCAGCCAATTCTGGTTGGATCGTCATTACGATGGGATGGGGGTTGGCGGTGGCCGTGGCCGTATACGCTGTCGGCCGGTATAGCGGCGCCCATCTCAACCCGGCGCTGACGGTGGCGTTGGCCATAAGCGGCGATTTTCCATGGAAAGATGTCCCTGGCTATGTGGTGGCGCAAGTGCTCGGTGCTATGATAGGGGCTGCTGTTGTCTATCTCCACTATTGGCCGCATTGGAAAGAAACGGACGATCCGGGCGTCAAGCTTGGCGTGTTCGCCACCGGGCCGGCCGTGCCGAATACGGCGGCCAACTTGCTTAGCGAGATCATTGGAACGTTTGTGTTGGTTTTAGCCATCTTGGCTATTGGCGCCAACAAATTCGCCGATGGGCTCAATCCGTTTGTCGTTGGTTTTTTGATCGTGGCGATTGGGCTGTCGCTCGGCGGCACGACGGGATATGCCATCAATCCGGCCCGAGACTTTGGGCCTCGCTTAGCCCACTTTTTGTTGCCAATCCCAGGGAAAGGGTCATCGAATTGGTCGTATGCGTGGGTGCCGATCGTCGGACCGCTGCTCGGCGGCGCGTTAGGCAGTTTAGTGTATAAAGCCGTTTTCTTAGGAAAACCGACAGGCGCCCTATGGGTAGTGCTGGCGGCAACCGCAATCGTTTTGGCGGCGGCGAAGATCGCAAAAGGAAAAACAGTGAGCGCCGCAAGCCGTCAATCTCTTTAAACGGCGCATAAGTAATACGCCAAATGAGCCAAAGAAGGGGGAAAGGGGAAAGCCATGAATCAATACATTTTATCCATTGACCAAGGCACAACGAGCTCACGTGCCATTTTGTTCAATCAAAAAGGCGAGGTCGTTCATATGGCGCAAAAAGAGTTTACGCAATATTTCCCGCAGCCCGGCTGGGTTGAGCACAATGCCAATGAAATTTGGGGCTCGGTGCTTGCCGTCATTGCCAGCGTGTTGTCTGAAGCCGAGGTGAAGCCGGAACAGGTGGCCGCAATCGGCATTACCAACCAACGGGAGACGACGGTTGTGTGGGAGAAAGACACCGGCAACCCGATTTATAACGCCATCGTCTGGCAGTCTCGCCAGACAGCTGGCATTTGCGACGAGCTGAAAGCGAACGGGTATGACCCGCTGTTCCGCGAAAAAACCGGTTTGCTCATTGACGCCTATTTTTCCGGGACGAAAGTGAAATGGATTTTGGACCATGTTGAGGGAGCGCGCGAGCGGGCGGAGCGCGGCGAATTGCTTTTCGGTACGATCGATACGTGGCTCATTTGGAAACTCTCAGGCGGCCGCGCTCATGTGACCGACTATTCGAACGCGTCGCGCACGTTGATGTTTAACATCCATACGCTTGAGTGGGACGACGAATTGCTTGCGATTTTAAACGTGCCTAAGGCGATGCTTCCTGAGGTGCATCCATCATCGGAAGTATACGCGAAAACCGTTCCCTATCATTTCTTCGGCGTCGAGGTGCCGATCGCTGGGGCCGCGGGCGACCAGCAGGCGGCTTTGTTCGGTCAGGCGTGCTTTACGGAAGGAATGGCGAAAAATACGTACGGCACCGGCTGCTTTATGCTCATGAATACGGGGGAAAAAGCGGTCGAGTCGAAACACGGGCTGCTGACAACGATTGCCTGGGGCATTGACGGCAAGGTTGAATACGCCCTTGAAGGCAGCATTTTCGTCGCCGGTTCGGCCATTCAATGGCTGCGCGACGGCTTGCGGATGATCAAAACGGCGGCTGACAGCGAAGCGTACGCTGAAAAAGTCGAGTCGACCGACGGGGTGTATGTCGTACCGGCGTTCGTCGGTCTTGGCACGCCGTATTGGGACAGCGAGGTGCGCGGGGCGGTGTTTGGCCTGACGCGCGGCACAACGAAAGAGCATTTCATCCGAGCGACATTGGAATCGCTCGCCTACCAGACAAAAGATGTGCTCGCCGCCATGGAAGCCGATTCCGGCATCTCGCTGACGACGCTGCGCGTTGACGGCGGGGCGGTGAAAAACAATTTCCTCATGCAGTTCCAGAGCGATTTGCTTGCCGTTCCGGTCGAACGCCCGATTGTGAATGAAACGACGGCCTTGGGTGCGGCGTATTTGGCCGGGCTGGCGGTCAGCTACTGGAACAGCCAGGATGACATCGCCGCCCAATGGCAGCTTGAGCGCCGGTTTGAGCCGAAGATGGATGATGACAAGCGAACGATGCTTTACGAGGGCTGGAAAAAAGCGGTGCGGGCGGCGATGGCGTTTAAATGATGGAAAAACGCGGATGCCTTGATGACAGGCATCCGCGTTTTTACGTCCTTCGCTCGATGCTGCGTGCTATATAGATGCAACGAAAGCGTTTAACATATCCTTGACGGAAAAGCGGCTTGTCCATTTTTGACTGACGAAGGCAAGCCACAGGCTTGCCTTCGTCACGCCTTAGCGTGACGGAAGACCGAACAACGCCCCGCTTCACAGACCCATACATGGGTCTGGAAGCGGCGTTGTTCGGTCACCCGACAGTCGATCCAATGACCAGTAAAAGCTATAAATGTTAAAGCTTTAAATTGCATCTATATAGCACGCACGCTGCTTCATCTGCCGGCATAGGGGGCCGGAACAAGTAGCCTTGCGCCTCGTGGTAGCCTTTTCCCGTAAGTACTCGAGCTGCTCCTCGCGCTCTACTCCTTCGGCGACAACGTTCATGCCAAGATGGCGAGCGAGGGAGATGATCGTGTTTGTGATGATGCTGCCATAGTGCGAATGGAGGCAATCGGTATTGAGTGGGAGAGGGTGACTAACCATTCGCATTAAGTTTAGACCTGAATCCGTGATAAAGACGCGTTCAAAACTGCCAAGAAAACCTTGCTAAATCAACAAATATTGCCCTTGGGGTTCTTCACCTAATAGGTGAACATTCGAAATTGAGTTAAAACCTCGTCATGATTGGATTTTCAAGCATTTTTGATACACTTCTATCACGGATTCAGGTTTAGAGATAAAAGTTATTCTTGACAGATTTGTTCACCAGAAACGATGCACCAGCTCCTACACCTGTCGAACAAAGTCGATTTTTTTTGTTCGACGAACATAAAGAGAAAAAGCTGAAAAATCTTTTATATGTCCTTATTATTTTATAAAATATTGTGCCAACTAAACATATAGTAGAAGGATAAAATTACAAAAAATGTTGAACTAACAAAAAAATATGATAAAATATTATCATAAAATTATATATAGTCTAAAATTTCGTTACTCTAAATCAAAGGGGAAAGGTGCATTGGGAAAACAACTTCTTTTGGAAATTGATCGATTGCGAGTTTCGTTTCAGATCGACGGCCACTATTATGCGGCAGTCGATGATGTTTCCTTGACGATCGGGGAAAACGAAGTCGTCGCCCTTGTCGGCGAGTCGGGGTGCGGAAAAAGTGCGCTTGCCCTTTCGATCATGGGGCTGCACCCGCCGGAGAAGACAAAAGTGGAAGGACGTCTGCAGTTTAACGGGACGAACTTGCTGTCGTTGTCCGTTTCCGAATTGAACCGAATCCGCGGCAAAGAGATTGGGATGATTTTCCAAGATCCGTTGACGGCGCTCAACCCACTCATGACCGTCGGACGACAAATCGAGGAAAGCATGGATTATCATTTACGGCTGTCGGCAGCGGAAAAAAAGAAACGAACGATCCATTTGCTTGAGCGGGTCGGCATCCCTGAACCGGAAAAAGTGTACCATCGCTATCCGCACGAGCTCTCTGGGGGAATGCGGCAACGGGTTGTCATTGCCATCTCCATCGCTTGCGAGCCAGCGCTGCTCATTGCTGATGAGCCAACGACGGCGCTTGATGTGACGATTCAAGCGCAAATTATGGAACTTTTGAAAGAACTGCAACAGCAAATGAAAACGAGCATTATTTTGATCACGCATGATTTAGGGGTCGTGGCGGAAATGGCCGATCGGGTGGCCGTCATGTACGCGGGGGAAATCGTTGAGCTCGCGGATGTCGACGCCATTTTTCACCGCCCGCTTCATCCATACACTCGCTCGTTATTGCAGTCGATCCCGTCCGCGCAGACGAAAAAGGAACGGCTTCACGTCATTCAAGGAATCGTTCCCCCGTTGCATAAGCTGCCGCGGCGAGGCTGCCGCTTCCAGCCGCGCATCAGCTGGATTGGGGCCGATCAGCACGAACCGGATCCGAAGCTGCGGGAAGTGGAGCCGGGGCATTGGGTGCGCTGCACATGCTACCAATACTTTTACTTTCCCGATGATCAAATATAGGAGAGGTCGATTATGGTGCTTCTTAACGTGCGACATTTAAAAGTGCATTATCCGGTGCGCGGCGGCTTTTTCCGACGGATCGTTGACTATGTCAAGGCGGTCGACGATGTCAGCCTTTCTTTGAATCAAGGGGAAACGTACGGACTTGTCGGTGAATCAGGCTGCGGCAAAACGACGACGGGACGTACAATCATCGGCCTCATTCGGGCAACGGCCGGCGAAGTGCTGTTTGAAGGGACGGACTTGACAAAGCTGAATCGGCGTCAGTTTCATGCGTACCGAAAAGACATCCAAATGATTTTTCAAGATCCATACTCGTCTCTCAATCCGCGCAAACGTGTGCTCGATATTGTCGCTGAGCCGTTGCGCAACTTTGAAAAATTGTCGCCACAAGAAGAGCGGCGCAAAGTGCAGTACGTGCTCGAGCGGGTCGGGCTAAGCGCCGAGTCGATCTATAAGTACCCGCATGAGTTTTCGGGTGGACAGCGCCAACGCATCGGCATCGCCCGTGCGCTCACGCTCAACCCGAAGCTGATCATCGCCGACGAGCCGGTTTCAGCGCTCGATGTCTCGGTGCAGGCGCAAGTGTTGAACTTTATGAAAGACATTCAACAAGAATATGGACTCACGTATTTGTTCATCAGCCATGATTTAGGCATCATCCGCCATATGTGCGACCGGATCGGCATTATGTACCGCGGCCGGCTTGTCGAGGAAGGGACGAGTGAAGATATTTTCATGAATCCACAGCACATTTATACGAAGCGGCTTTTGTCCGCGATTCCGAACGCTGACCCGCGTGAGCGCGATCGACAGACAGCGCTGCGCCGTGAGGTGGAGATGGAATATGCGCAAGCGTATTCGCGCTATTTTGATGAAAGCGGCCGGGCGTATCCGCTTAAATCCATTTCGCCGACTCATTCCGTAGCCATTCCGTAAAGAAGGGGGCGAAACGATGCTGAAGTTTATTTTGCGCCGAATCTTGATCATGATTCCGCAGCTATTTTTGTTAAGCGTCCTCATTTTTTTGCTGGCAAAGGCGATGCCGGGCGATGCGTTGACCGGTCAACTGGCAGCCAATCCGAAAATGGATCCGCAAACGTTGGAAGAGATGAAAGAAAAGCTTGGGTTAAACGACCCGGTACATATTCAATACATCCGCTGGGTGAAAAACATGCTTCACGGTGATCTCGGCCTGTCTTACACCCATCAGCAGCCGGTCACGGACTTGCTGGCCGGAAGAATAGGAAATACCGTATTGTTATCGGCGGCTATTTTAGTTTTGACCTATCTCATCGCCATTCCGCTTGGCATCGTGTCCGGGCGGTGGACCGACACGTGGGCTGACAAGCTCATTGTCGGCTACAGCTATATTGGTTATGCGACTCCGCTCTTTATTTTTGCGTTGATTATGTTGTTTATTTTCGGCTTTCATCTCGGTTGGTTTCCGACCGGCGGGAGTGTGGACATTCAAATTGAGGAAGGGACGCTTGCCTACTATTTAAGCAAACTGAACCATCTTATGCTTCCGGCCTTGTCTGGAGCGCTTCTTAACACGGTTGTGACCATTCAATATTTGCGCAGCGAAATCATCGATACGAAAGTGAAAGATTTCGTGAAAACGGCACGCGCCAAAGGAGTGCCGGAGCGGCACATTTACTGGCGGCACATTTTCCGCAATTCGTTTTTGCCAATCGCGGCTTTTTTGGGCTATGAAATTACTGGGCTTATTGGCGGGTCGGTCTTTTTAGAGTCGATTTACAGCTATCCTGGGCTTGGGCAGTTGTTTTTGCAGTCGATTATGCAGCGCGACTACAGCGTCGTGACGGCGCTCGTCATGATTTCCGGTGTGGCGACGCTAGTGGGGACATTGTTGTCCGACATCATTTTAAGTGCGGTCGACCCGCGCATTCGCATTGAGTAGGAAGGGAGGAAGGCATTGAACATGAAAATCGAGGCCAACGGCCCTGCACCAGTCGAAATAACTGTTGAAAAAAGCCCTTCCGCCCTCTCGATTATGTGGCGGGAGCTCGTCCGTGATCGGCTCGCTCTTGTCTCTCTCGTTATATTGACCATCATTTTACTGATCGTCTATGGAGCTTCGATTTTTTTAGATCAAGAGGAAATTGTAAAAGTGGACTTTTTAGCCATCCACTCGCCGCCATCGGTGGAACATTGGCTCGGTACTGACTACGGCGGCCGCGATGTGTTCGGTCAACTGATTATCGGCGCCCGCAATTCATTTACGATTGGGCTGGCCATTACGTTGATCACTGGGGCGATCGGCCTTGTTGTCGGGTTGGTGGCCGGCTATTTCGGCGGTTGGGTTGACAATGTCATCATGCGCATCATCGATTTTATTCTTGTATTGCCATTTTTGATGCTTGTCATCGTATTTGTAGCGATTGTACCGAAATACAACGTCATGACGTTTATTTTGATTATGAGTGCATTTTTATGGACCGGCAAAGCTCGGCTCATCCGTGCGAAAACGCTCGCTGAGCGCGAGTTGGATTACGTAAGCGCTTCAAAGACGCTTGGAACGCCGGATTGGAAAATCATTTTGTTTCAAATTTTGCCGAATTTAAGCTCCATTATCATCGTCAATTTGACGTTGAATTTGGCCGGCAACATCGGCATTGAATCCGGGCTCACTTACCTTGGATTTGGCCTGCCGGAAAGCACGCCGAGTTTAGGGACGTTGGTCAGCTATGCGACCAACCCAGACGTGCTGCAAAACAAATGGTGGGTATGGCTGCCTGCATCATTGCTCATTTTAGTGATGATGCTGTGCATAAATTTCATTGGCCAAGCGCTGAAACGCGCGGCTGATGCAAGACAACGATTAGGATAAAGGGGGAAGAAAACAGTGAAGAAAAAGTGGCTGGCGGCGCTAGCCGCGCTCTTGCTCGTGCTCGCCGGATGCACGAGCAACTCGTCGACGACTGCAGAAGGAGGCAAAAGCAAACCGGCTGCTCAAAAAGAAGACATCAGCAAATTCCCGATGACCGTGAAAAACGACGGGAAAATCATCGATGGCGGTGTGTTGAAATACGGACTTGTGTCCGACACGCCGTTTGAAGGGACGCTCAGCTACGCGTTCTACACAGGTGTTCCAGACGCTGAAATTTTGCAATTTTTCGATGAATCACTCTTCCGAACAAATGGAGACTATGAAATTACGAACGATGGCGCCGCCACATATGAGCTGTCCGACGACAAAAAAACGATGACGATCCGCATCAAAGATAATGTCAACTGGCATGACGGCCAGCCGGTGACGGCGGAAGACTTGGAGTATGCGTATTTGGTCATCGGCCATAAAGATTATACCGGCGTCCGCTACGGCGACGCGCTCATCCAAGACATCGTCGGCATGGACGAATACCATAGCGGCAAAGCCGATAAAATCGCCGGCATTAAAGTGATCGACAAAAAGACGTTGACGATCACATGGAAGCATGCGAACCCGTCTGTGTTGACCGGCATTTGGGCGTACCCGCTACCGAAGCATTATTTGAAAGATGTGCCAATCAAACAATTGGCGCAATCAGATAAAATTCGGAAAAACCCGATCGGCTTTGGCCCGTTTAAAGTAAAGAAAATCGTGCCAGGCGAATCGGTGGAGTTCGTCCGCAATGATGACTACTGGGCAGGCAAGCCGAATTTGGCAGGGGTCATTCTGAAAGTCGTCAGCCCGCAAGTGGTGCTGCAAGCGTTGAAAAAAGGCGATATTGACGTTGCGGAATTCCCGACGGATCAATATTTGAATGCGAAGGGAACGAAAAACATTCAGTTTATTGGCAAAATTGACCTGGCCTACAATTACATCGGTTTTAAACTCGGCCATTGGGATGCGAAAAAGCAAGAAAATGTGATGGACAACCCGAAATTCCAAAACAAAAAGCTGCGCCAAGCGATGGCGTATGCCATCAACAACCAAGAGGTAGCTGACCGCTTGTACCATGGCTTGCGCTTCCCGGCGACAACACTCATTCCTCCGTCGTTCCCGGGTTATCATGACAAAACAATCAAAGGATACACATATAACCCGGAAAAAGCGAAACAGCTGCTCGATGAGGCTGGCTATAAAGATGTGAATGGCGATGGCCTGCGCGAAGACCCGAACGGCAAAAAGTTCACGATCAACTTCTTGTCAATGAGCGGCGGCGACATTGCCGAGCCGTTGGCAAAGTTTTATATGCAATGCTGGAAAGATGTGGGCTTGGATGTCCAATTAGTGGACGGCCGTTTGGCGGAATTTAACTCGTTCTATGACATGGTTGAAAAAGACGATCCGAAAGTCGATGTGTACGCCGCCGCATGGGGGACGGGAACAGATGTCGATCCGTACGGATTGTACGGCCGCAACGTCATGTTCAACTACTCGCGCTGGGTGAATGAGAAAAACGATGAGCTGCTTGAAAAAGGACATTCCGAGCAGGCGTTTGATAAAGAATACCGCCGGAAAATTTATAGTGAATGGCAAAAGTTGATGAATGAAGAGGTGCCGGTTATTCCAACGTTGTATCGTTCGGCTATCTACGCGGTCAACAACCGCGTTGCCAACTTCACGGTCGATCCAAGCTCGAAGCTAACGTGGAAAGACGTCGGAGTCACATCAGAACAGCCGGAGGTGTCGGAATAAATGATTGCTGTCGCGGATTATGTATGATAGCATAAAAAATAAAAAAACAAATTGCATACGTCTTATCAAGAGTGGGCGAGAGAACGGGCTTGATGACCCCACAGCAACCTGCCGCTGGCAAGGTGCTAACACCCGCAAAGCGGTTTCGCTTTGGATGATAAGAATGGCTCATGACCCCCTTCGCATCATTCCGAGGCGAAGGGGGTTTTTGATTGATGGGAGGTGAGAAAAACGGTGGCAGAACTTTATTCTCTCCGCGCCTGCATGGTGTCGCACTTGCCGGCCGCGGCGTTCGCTGTTCATGTGATGCGCTGTGTGCAGGCGGAGCTCATTCAGTTGGACCCGCAAGCGGTGGTGCATGTCGACCGCGGGGATGGATATAGCCATCTATATGGGGAGATGCAAGCAACGACATTTTCTATTTTGCTGATGAATGCCTAGGCGGATGAGCGGAAGTTAGAAGGGACGTACGCCCTTGATCGCTGCATATGGGCGGAGCTCGGGAAAAAAAGATTTTCCCTGCACGCATGACGCCGTATTTACGGGCGGTGTTTTCAAGTCCATAATGGAAAGGGAGAGCAAGCAATGGCAGTTAAAAAGTTCGAGCATGTCGGCATTCAAGTGAAAGACATCGAGGCATCGAAGGAGTTTTACCAAAACGTCGTCGGCCTTGAGCTGTTAAGCGAGATGATCCATACGAACGGAACGATGAAACTGGCGTTTTTAGGAATTGACGGCTCGATCATCGTCGAGCTGATCGAAGGATACAACCCGAATTTGCCGACGGAAGGAAAAGTGCACCATGTGGCGTTTACGGTGGAAGGCATCGAGCAAGAGAAAGAACGGCTTCAATCGCTAGGCGTCCCGCTTGTTTGGAACGACATTACGACGCTTCCGAACGGGGCGAAATATTTGTTTTTCCTCGGTCCGGACGGCGAATGGATCGAGTTTTATGAGCCGGGGCAATAATTGAACAAACGGCAGGCGGCCCGCTGTTTCGGCCGCCTATGAATTTGCCGTCTGGCTGCCTCGTTCGGCAAGGCCTGTGGCTTATTGCCATGTTCGGGCTCGCCGTCTTCCTGATGCAATGATATACTAGAAAAAGAGAGGGGGGAGGATCAAGTGGAAGAAACGATCGTTCACGCCATTCAAGACGACTATCCGGATGAATTCGCCTGGTGCTACGGATGCGGGCGATTGAACGAGCAAGGCCATCACTTCCGCACCGGTTGGCAAGGGGACAAAACGGTGACCGTCTATACACCGCGCCCGGAACATACGGCGATCCCCGGGTTTGTGTACGGCGGGCTGATCGCCTCGCTCATCGACTGCCACGGCACCGGGTCGGCGGCGCTGGCGTTGCATCGGAAAAATGGCCATGAACCAGGGAGCGGGGAAACGCCGCCGCGCTTTGTCACGGCGTCGCTTCACGTTGATTTCGTCAAGCCGACGCCGCACGGTGTGCCGCTTGTCGCCGTCGGCACCGTGACGGAGATTCATCCGAAAAAATGGCAAGTTGATACGGAAGTGTTCGCTAACGGCGAACTGTGCGCCCGCGGCCAAGTCGTGGCCGTTGTTATGCCGAAAACGTTTGTCCGTGCGTAACAAGCGACGAAAAGCGCCGGAGAGAGGTTTTTTGACAGCGCTTTCTCCGGCGCTTGGCCACTGATTGAAAACGGCTGTGCCTGCCTCGTTTCGCCATGCGCTTGCCTCTCATGATCACCTCTACCGCTGCTGTTTCTCCCCGTCGAGTTCAAGGAAGACGATGTGCAAAAACGCTCTTTCCTTCGAAGATCCATCATCTTCACGGTTTGTCCATGATCAGCACTGACGATGTGGCGCTCGCCACGTCTTTGCCGTTTTGCCGCACGATGGCGGTCACATAAGCGACGGTTTTCCCGAACTTTTCCACCCTAGCCTCGATTTCGGCTTCCCCAGCCGCTGCCGGGCGGTGAAATGTCGTCTGCAAGTTGATGGAGGCGTGCATTTGGTCATCGCGAAGCAAGGTCGTCACCGCATAAGCCATGAGAATGTCCGCCGCCGCTCCGACAAATCCGCCCATAATCACCCCGTTGCCGTTGAGAAGCGATTCGCTGATCGCCCATACGCCTTTCGCATAGCCGTCTTGGGCTTCCGTCAAGCGGACGCCAAGCGACTTGTCGCATGGCGGCGGCGCGCTTTGACCGGCGATGACATCGTGCAAGTTGGTCATTGGCTTCATCTGGAACACCCTTTCTGTTGTCAATCATGTTTTTTTATTCGCCAAACGGCGGCGATTTCCTCTTTTCACGTCCGTGAGGAGGAGAACGGCAAAGCGGCAGCGAAAGAAACAAGAAGCTGATGATGGAAAGGAGATGGTCTCATGTATCAACCGCCAGACGCCTTCCGTTGGACGGGGCGGATTGACAGCGTGAGCGATGAGCGGGCGTTTCGTCTTCATCAGCGCATTCGCTTGCTCGATTTGTCGCAGCCATTGGAGCCGGTGGAACGAGCGGCGGCATTCATTGGGTTTGCATGCGACGAAGGAGTGCGCCGCAACCAAGGACGCCAAGGGGCGAAAGAGGCTCCGGCCGCCATTAAAGCGGCGCTGGCCCGGCTGCCTTGGCATTTTCCAGAGGGGATAACCGTCTATGACGCAGGCGATGTCGTTTGCATCGACGAACGGCTTGAACAAAGCCAGATGGAGCTTGGACAAACAGTCGCCAGCCTGTTGAGGAACGGAATTACGCCTGTGGTGATCGGCGGCGGCCATGAGACGGCGTACGGCCATTACTTAGGCGTCCGCGAAGCGCTCGGGCCCAAGGCAAGCATTGGCATCATCAACATTGACGCCCATTTCGATTTGCGTCCGTACGACGATGGCCCGACATCGGGGACGATGTTTCGGCAAATATTGGATCAAGACGAGCGAGCTAGCTACTTCTGCCTTGGCATTCAACGGCTCAGCAACACAGTAGCGCTGTTTGCGGCGGCCGAGAAGTACGGCTGCCGGTACATGATGGAAGACGAGTTGACCGCAGGGCCGATTGAGGCCGCCTATGAACAAATCGAGGAATTTGCCGCTCATCACGATGCCGTGATGTTGACCATTTGCATGGACGCCATCAGCGCGGCTGCCGCGCCGGGGGTGAGCGCGCCGTCGCCGTTTGGGCTCGCCCCGTCTCTGGCGCGCGCGCTCATCCGCCGAATCGTTTCCCATCCGAAAACGATCAGCGTCGACCTTTGCGAAGTCAATCCACTCTTGGATGAAGGCGGAAAAACGGTGGCGTTGGCGGCCGCCTTTTGCATGGAGGCGCTCCTTCATTTTCAACGCTTGCAGCCAAGGCGGTGAGAACGTGAAATTGGTCATTGCCGAACGGGACGACAAGGAACGAGAAGCGATCCGCTGGCTCGTTTCCGCGTATTCCTTGCCGATTGAGCAAGTATATACGGCGGCTACGGTCGAGGAGATGATGGCGTTTCTTGAGCGGGAGGCGCCGGAGCTATTGTACGTCGAACTGGATATGATTCCGTATGAACGATGGTCGAAGGCGACATCCCACGTCCGCTTGTTTTGCCAACGCGTGATTGCCGCAACGGCCGAGGCGACGTTTGCGCGGGCGAAACAAGCCATCGACTGGCAATGCGTCGATTTGCTTGTGAAGCCGCTTGAGCCCGCCAAGCTGAAACAAGCGTTGAGGACGGCGGTTTCGCTTTCCTCCAACAGCCGCTCGAGCCTGACAGCGGGTTTTGACGGCCATGACGACTACCGCGCATTATTTTACGATGACCCCGCCGCAGCTTCCACCCATGTATGGCTTGTGCAGGCGGAACAGCCTGCCTTGTCTCGGGAAGTGATCCGCTTTTTAACGAGCTATCCGTTTCGCGGACGGGCGCGCGTATTGCCGCTCACCCATATGGCGGTTTGCCTGCTTCCCGATTTGCCGGGCGACGGGAAAGAAGAGGCGTGGAAGCTGTTGCGCGATTGGGAAGAGGAGCATCATGAGCCGCTCGCGGTTGTCGTGATGCCGCCTGATGGTCGGAAAACGGTGCGCGGGCAATACCAAGCGGCCCGCCGGTTGCTGGAGACGACGTTTTTCATTGGCTATCGCCAAGTGATCGCTCCCGCTTCGGAATACGAACAGTGGCGTGAGCTCGATCCCTTTTTGACGCCGGAGGAGCAGCGGCAATGGATCGAGATGCTCGAGCGGTTCGACCATGAAGGGGTGAAGCGATGGCTGCGGCGCGAATTCTCCCATTGGAAGCCGCCGTTTCCGAGCCCGGAGA
Organism: Geobacillus sp. G4; assembly: GCF_040327975.1. NCBI lineage: Bacteria > Bacillati > Bacillota > Bacilli > Caryophanales > Anoxybacillaceae > Geobacillus > Geobacillus sp. G4. Next base: position 19,260 of record NZ_JBEPJY010000001.1, on the reverse strand, counting down.
TGGTGCGGACGCGGCTGACGAGCATCTTGGCGCAAATCCGCCGGTTTATGAAAACATACGGCCTTGACCGCGGCGGAACCGAGCGGGAGTATATGCGCATTTTTCAAGACATTTTGTACAATCCCGTCTTGTATCGCATCGTTCAAGAATTGATTTTATTTTTATATCGATTGTTCCATGAGGCCAAGCAGGCCGAGGAAGACGCGCGCGTCGACGCCGTGGAGCGCGGCCTCCGCTATATGGAGGCGCATTTTCGCGATCCGTCGCTCACGCTTGAGCGGGTCGCGGCCGCCGCCGGGCGCAGCCCCGCGTATTTCAGCCATTTGTTGTCGAAAAAGCGCGGCGTGACGTTTCGCCAGTGGCTGACCAACCGGCGGCTTGAGGAAGCGAAACGGCTGCTTCGGCAGACGGATTTGTCGATTAAAGAAATCGCCGAACAAACCGGGTTTCGCACCGCCCATTATTTGATGCGCGTCTTTAAAGCCGAACTGAACCAGACGCCGACCGCCTACCGCGATGAACAACGGCTGAAACCGTCATCACCGCGGTAGGCGGTTTTTTCAAAAGAAATGAACATATATCAAAAGAAATGGATAGATGAAGCGAAAAGAAAAAAGAAATTTCAAAAAAAATGGATCATCTTGAAAAGACGAGAATCTATCTCCATCCTCTTGGCTTCCTTACAATAAAAAGCAAAGAGGAAAAAGGAGAGGATGACGATGGCAGAAAAACGGACCGTACGCCCGTTTGCGGGAACAGAGCGGCGGGCGAAAGGATGGATTCAAGAAGCGGCGTTGCGTATGTTAAACAACAATTTGCATCCCGATGTCGCCGAGCGGCCGGATGAGTTGATCGTCTACGGCGGCATCGGCAAGGCGGCGCGCAACTGGGAATGTTACGAGGCGATTGTGGACACCCTTCTTCGTTTAGAAAACGATGAAACGTTGCTCATTCAATCCGGCAAGCCGGTGGCGGTGTTTCGCACGCATCCGGACGCCCCTCGCGTGCTGATCGCCAACTCCAACCTCGTGCCCGCATGGGCGACGTGGGACCATTTCCACGAACTTGACAAAAAAGGGTTGATCATGTACGGACAAATGACGGCCGGGAGCTGGATTTACATCGGCAGCCAAGGGATCGTCCAAGGGACGTATGAAACGTTTGCCGAAGTGGCGCGCCAGCACTTTGGCGGCACGCTGGCTGGGACGATCACGCTAACCGCCGGCCTTGGCGGCATGGGCGGGGCGCAGCCGCTCGCCGTGACGATGAACGGCGGCGTCTGCCTCGCCATCGAAGTCGATCCGGCCCGCATCCAGCGCCGCATTGACACGAATTACTTGGATACGATGACCGACAGCCTAGACGCGGCGCTCGAGATGGCGAAACAAGCGAAGGAAGAGAAAAAAGCGCTGTCGATCGGCCTTGTCGGCAATGCGGCTGAAGTGTTGCCGCGTCTCGTCGAAATGGGCTTTGTTCCGGACGTCTTGACCGATCAAACGTCCGCCCACGATCCGTTAAACGGCTACATCCCGGCTGGCCTTACGCTTGATGAGGCCGCCGAACTCAGGGCGCGCGATCCGAAGCAGTACATCGCCCGTGCAAAACAGTCGATCGCCGCGCATGTTCGAGCGATGCTGGCGATGCAAAAGCAAGGGGCGGTGACGTTTGATTACGGCAACAACATCCGCCAAGTGGCAAAAGACGAAGGGGTGGACGACGCCTTTTCCTTCCCGGGTTTTGTGCCGGCCTACATCCGTCCGCTCTTTTGCGAAGGAAAAGGGCCGTTCCGCTGGGTGGCATTATCCGGCGACCCGGAAGACATTTATAAAACCGATGAAGTCATTTTGCGTGAATTCAGCGACAATGAGCGTCTTTGCCATTGGATTCGCATGGCGCAAAAACGCATTCAATTCCAAGGGCTGCCGGCGCGCATTTGTTGGCTCGGCTACGGCGAGCGGGCGAAGTTCGGGAAAATCATCAACGACATGGTGGCCAAAGGCGAGCTGAAAGCGCCGATCGTCATCGGTCGCGATCATTTGGATTCGGGCTCCGTTGCTTCGCCGAACCGGGAGACGGAAGGAATGAAAGACGGAAGCGACGCCATCGCCGACTGGCCGATTTTAAACGCGCTGTTGAATGCGGTCGGCGGCGCAAGCTGGGTGTCGGTTCACCACGGCGGCGGCGTCGGCATGGGCTACTCCATTCACGCCGGCATGGTCATTGTCGCCGACGGCACGAAAGAGGCGGAAAAACGGCTGGAGCGCGTGTTGACGACCGACCCGGGGCTTGGTGTGGTCCGCCACGCCGACGCTGGGTATGAGCTCGCCATTCGGACAGCGAAAGAAAAAGGCATCGATATGCCGATGCTGAAATAGAAAGGGGAACCGCCTATGCGACCGCTCTTTGTCCGCCGCGCCCGCCAGCTCGTCACGCTGGCGGGAAGCTCCGCGGCTCCGCTCGTCAAGGAGAAGATGAGCGATCTTCACATCATCGAAAACGGCAGCGTCTGGATCGAAAACGGCACGATCGTGGCGGTTGGGGCGGACGATGAACTGACCCGCCAATTTGCCGATCGGCTCGCCGAAGCGGAAGTCATTGACGCTAAGGGCAAAACGGTGACGCCTGGGCTTGTCGATCCTCATACTCATCTCGTTTACGCCGGCAGCCGCGAACACGAATGGACGATGCGGCTCGGCGGGGCGACGTACATGGAAATCATGAACGCAGGCGGCGGCATTCATGCGACGACAAAAGCGACGCGCGAGGCGTCGGAAGAGATGTTGTATGAAGAAAGCAAGCGGCGGCTCGATCAGTTTTTGCTTCATGGGGTCACGACCGTCGAAGCAAAAAGCGGCTATGGTTTAAGCCTTGAGCACGAAATCAAGCAGCTTGAAGTCGCCAAGCGTCTCGATGACACCCACCCGGTCGATATCGTCTCCACGTTTCTTGGCGCTCATGCCGTTCCGCCGGAGTGGAAGCACGATCCGGATGAATACGTCCGCCTTGTCATCGACGAGATGATTCCCGAAGTGAGCCGGCGGGGGCTCGCCGAGTTCAACGACGTCTTTTGCGAGCGCGGCGTCTTTACCCCCGACCAGGCGCGCCTCATCCTCGAAGCAGGCAAAGAGCACGGCTTGACGCCGAAAATCCACGCCGATGAAATCGAGCCGTATGGCGGGGCGGAACTGGCAGCCGAAGTCGGCGCGATATCCGCCGACCACCTGCTTCGTGCGTCGGACGAAGGGCTTCGGCGCATGGCGGAGCGCGGCGTGATCGGCGTTCTCTTGCCGGGCACGGCATTTTTCTTAATGACAAAAGCCGCTGATGCCCGCCGTTTGATCGACGCCGGCGTTCCCGTCGCTTTGGCGACCGACTGCAACCCCGGTTCGTCGCCGACCGTCTCGCTGCCGCTTGTCATGAGCCTTGCCTGCCTGCATATGGGCATGACTCCCGCTGAAGCGATGGCCGCCGCCACGATCAATGCCGCCCACGCCATCGGCCGCGCGCATCTCGTCGGCAGCCTCGAGCCGGGGAAGAAGGCGGATTTGGTCATTTTCAATGTCCCGAATTATGTGCAGATCATGTACCATTACGGAGTCAACCATGTTGAGACGGTGATCAAAGGCGGGGAGGTGGTGGTGAAAGAAGGCAAGGTGTGCATCTGAAGGGAGGAATCGTCTTTCGCCAAAGCGTTTGGCGACCGGAAGCGGCTATGCTTCCGGCCGCGCAAGTTGGGGTAAAAAGAACAATGGGGGTGGAGGAGAATGAAAACGGATACAAATATAGCGCCATCCGTGCCGACGCCAACGCCGGCCAGCGGGGCATGGAAGTTTTTCGTCTTTAGTGCCATCGGCATTTTCGTATTTTTCGTCCCGGTGTCCATCGGCGGCACATCATCGATTTTGCTCGATCATATTGTGACATGGATCCGCACCCAGTTTTCAGCACTTGTTCCTTATTATGCTCTGATCGTGATCGCTCTCGGTGCAATTTATCCATTTTATAAAAAAACGTGGAACAAAGATGCCGTAACAGTCGTTTTTTCGCTGCTGAAAGTTGTTGGGCTGATTACGGCGGTCATGTTGGTGTTTCGCATCGGTCCGTCATGGTTGTTTCAGCCGAATATGGGACCGTTCTTATATGACAAGCTCGTCATTTCCGTCGGACTTCTTGTGCCGATTGGCTCCGTCTTTCTCGCCATGCTCGTTGGCTACGGGCTTTTAGAATTTGTCGGCGTATGGATGCAGCCGATCATGCGTCCGATTTGGAAAACGCCGGGCCGTTCGGCGATCGACGCCGTCGCCTCCTTTGTCGGCAGCTACTCGATCGGTCTATTGATCACCAATAAAGTGTTCAAAGAAGGCAAATACACCGTGAAAGAAGCAGCGATCATCGCTACCGGCTTTTCCACCGTATCGGTGACATTTATGGTCGTTGTCGCGAAAACATTGGGGCTCATGCCAATCTGGAACACGTATTTTTGGGTGACATTTCTCGTGACGTTTGCCGTTACAGCGCTTACCGCCCGGCTTTGGCCGCTGAGCCGCATGAGCGACGAGTATTACGACGGCAAAGGAGATCCCGAACAAAAAGTGACGGGAAGCTATATGAAGCAAGCTTGGTCCGAGGCGATGAAAGCGGTAGGACAGTCAAAAGGGATTGGGACAAACATATGGGAGAACTTGCGCGATGGCTTCATCATGACGATGGGCATTTTGCCTTCCATTATGTCAGTCGGACTGATCGGGCTGCTGCTCGCTGAATATACGCCGTTGTTTGACTGGTTGGGCTACCTGTTCTACCCATTCACCCTTCTGTTGCAAATCCCTGAACCGTTGTTGGCTGCGAAAGCTTCGGCCATTGAAATCGCGGAAATGTTTTTGCCCGCTTTGCTTGTCACCGAAGCTCCGCTTGTCACAAAATTCATTATTGCGGTCGTATCCGTCTCGGCGATCCTATTCTTTTCCGCTGTCATTCCATGCATTTTATCTACAGAAATTCCGCTCAGCTTGCCGAGGCTGCTGGTCATCTGGTTCGAACGCACCGTCTTGACGCTCATCCTCACCGCGCCGCTCGCATATTGGCTGCTTTGACGGGAGCGCGGCGCTTCGATGAAAACGGACATCGATGGGGTGGCTGCGATTTTCAGGTTCGCCGCCATTCCATCAACCCGATTGAGAAGTTTCAGCGCCATGAAAGCCTGTCCACCTCCGAGACAGGCTTTCACAGCGTTTCCCGCTGCTGCTTTAACAAATCGCGAATCTCTGTCAATAGCTCCTCCTCTTTCGTCAGCGTCGGCGCGGTTTCCTTCACCTCTTCCTGCTTTTTCACCCGTTCATACAGCGTGTTGATCAATTTCACAAACAGGAAAATCGAAAACGCGATGATCAAAAAGTCGACGACCGTTTGGATAAACGCCCCATATTTCACTTCCGCTTTGCCGACTTTCCACGACAGGCCGCTGAAATTGATGCCTCCCAACAATAAGCCGACGAGCGGCATGATGATGTCATTGACGAGCGAAGAAACGATTTTGCCAAATGCCCCGCCGATAATGACCCCGACGGCCAAGTCGATGACATTGCCGCGGACGGCGAATTTTTTAAACTCGTTCCACATGGTCATCTCCTTCCGAAGAAAATGTTCGTCTGCTATTATACCCGACCGGCCGCAACATTGAAACTTTTTAGTTTAAATCGTAGCAAATCAATTGGTTTTATAGTATTATAGAATACGTTCATCAACCAAAACAAAAGGGGGAACGCATCGTGGAAGTGACCGCACAACAACGAGACGTTCGCGCGAAACAAGCAGCGAACGCCCCGAAACATCCGACTGCGTGGATTATTGCGGTCTCCATCCTCATATTGATCGGTGGCACGTTGTTCTTATATAGCCGTGTTTCCTGGCAACAGGCGCTTTTGTATGTGCTGGGAGCGTTTGGTGGATTTGTATTGTACCAGGCGCATTTTGGCTTTACATCCGCCTGGCGAAAGTTTATTCTATACCGCCAAGGGGAAGGCATTCGGGCACAGATGATCATGATGGCGGCAGCCAGCGCGTTGTTTTTGCCGCTGCTCGTGAAAGGCTCAGCGCTCGGGCACCCGGTGTCAGGGTATGTATTTGGCGTGGGGGTATCAGTCATCGTCGGCGCCTTCCTGTTTGGCATCGGCATGCAGCTTGGCGACGGCTGCGCGTCCGGGACGTTGTACCATATCGGCGGAGGCGATGCGAACGGCATCGTGACGCTCATCGGGTTCATCGCTGGCTCAGTCATTGCGACGACCCACTTTGACGTGTGGGCGAAGATGCCGCAATGGAAGCCGTTCTCGTTCATTGGCGAGTTCGGCGCCTTGGGAGGGTTTTTGCTTCAGTTGGTTTTGTTGGCAGCGGTCTACTATGTGGTGACCGTGGCGGAAAAACGGCGCTATGGCCAACTCGTTGCTACATCGCTTGAGAACCGTCATGGCTGGAAAGCGATTTACAAAGGGCCATGGTCGCTTCTGGTCGGGGCGTTGCTCTTGGCTGTAACGAACGCGCTTGTGCTGATGATTAGCGGCAAGCCGTGGGGCATTACGTCCGCCTTCGCCCTTTGGGGGGCGAAGTTCGTGCAGCTGTTTGGCGTCGATCCGACTGCTTGGGCGTACTGGCAAGATGAAGCGAAACGGCAGGCGCTCGCGAATCCACTCTACTACGATACAACGACCGTGATGGACATCAGCTTGATGGTCGGCGCCTTATTGGCGGCAGCGCTTGCGGGCCGCTATACAAAACCGATTCAGTGGAAGCGTCCGACGCGCATGACGATCGGTGCGCTGATCGGCGGCCTGATGATGGGATACGGCGCCCGGCTGGCGTTCGGCTGCAATATCGGCGCGTATTTCGGCGGCATTGCGTCATTCAGCGCCCACGGCTGGGCGTGGTTTGTCTTTGCTTTCCTCGGCAGCCTGATCGGCGTCAAACTGCGTCCGTATTGTGCGTACAAAAACTAAACGTTCGAACTTCGGCATCCCGTCATGTTGGCGGGATGCTTTCGTTATGCCGGACGGAATATGATACAATGGCCGTAGTGCTTTGACATACCCCGCGTCCGCTTTTTCGAAACCGTTTTCTTTTTGATGGCAGAGGAAAGGGCGCAGCGGTGCTTATTGGAAGGAGGGAAAAGGCATGCGGCAAGCGGCCTCGATCGTCTGCATCGGCGGGGCGAACGTCGACCGGAAAGCGCGGCTGCTTGCGCCGTTTCAGCTTGGCACGTCCCATCCCGTCACCACGACGCAAACGGCGGGCGGAGTGGCGAGAAACGTGGCGGAAAACTTAGGGCGGCTTGGCCATACTGTTTCGCTCGTCAGCGCCGTTGGCGATGATCGCGATGGACGGTGGCTTATTGACGTGACGAGCCGATATGTCAATACGAGCTTCATCATGCGAACGCCAAAAGCGAACACCGGGACGTATACAGCAGTGCTCGATGAATGCGGCGAGATGGTTCTCGCCTTGGCGGATATGGCCATTTATGATACAGTGGGGGAAGAATGGCTAAAGCAGCAATGGACTCGGCTCGGTCCGATTTCTGCGGTCGTGCTTGACACGAATTTCCCGGAGGATGTCATTCGTGCGGCGCTCGCACAATGTCGCCAAGAGGACATCCCGCTTTGTGTTGTGACGGTGTCGGTTCCAAAAGTGAAGCGATTGCCTAGCGATTTGTCTGGTGTAACGTGGCTTATCACGAATGAAGCGGAGGCGAAGGCATTTGTGGAAAGCGACGGGCATACGGACGACATCATGGAAGCGATCCTTCACGCCGGCGCCAAGAACGTTGTCGTCACGCGCGGCGCAAACGGCGTCGCGTACGCCACCAAGCAAGGGGAAACAGAAGCGATTGCGGCGCCGAAGGTTGAGGTCACCGACGCCACCGGAGCGGGCGACGCCTTTGCGGCTGGATTTTTGTACGGCGTCTTAGGCGGACATACGGTGGAAGACGCCTGCCGCTTTGGGATGAGCAGCGCGGCGCTTACGCTGCAAACGGCCGAAACGGTGCATCCCGCTTTGAATGAACACCTGTTGCAAGCCGCCTATGCGCGGTATTTTTGCGAAGGGGGAACGAAGTGATATGAATGATTTTCTCGTCTTTTCCGAAGAAGTCGCTCAAGCGAAGGCCGAAAAAAAGCCGATTGTCGCTTTAGAATCAACGATCATCTCGCATGGCATGCCGTATCCGGAAAACGTGCAGACGGCGAAAGACGTCGAGCGGATCATCCGCGACCGCGGCGCCGTGCCGGCGACGATCGCGATTTTTAATGGAAAAATTAAAATTGGATTGACAGAAGGGGAACTTGAACAGCTCGGGACAAGCCACGATGTAGAAAAAGTGAGCCGCCGCGACTTGCCGTATGTCGTCGCCATGAAAAAACACGGGGCGACGACCGTGGCGGGGACGATGATTTGCGCCCAGATGGCGGGCATCCGCGTGTTTGCGACCGGCGGCATCGGCGGCGTGCACCGCGGCGCCGAACAGACGATGGACATCTCGGCTGACTTGCAGGAACTGGCGCGCACCAACGTCGCGGTCGTCTGCGCCGGGGCGAAATCAATTTTGGATTTAGGCTTGACGCTTGAATACCTCGAGACGCACGGCGTTCCGGTCATCGGCTATCAGACGGACGTCCTGCCGGCGTTCTATTCGCGGACGAGCCCGTTTCGCGTCGACTATCGCCTCGACAGCGTGGAAGAAATCGCTCAGTTCATCGAAACGAAATGGAAGCTTGGGTTGAACGGCGGTGTTGTGATCGCCAATCCCGTCCCAAAAGAAGAGGAGCTCGAGGAGTCGTATATCACCGCCATCATCGAACAAGCGCTCAAGGAAGCAGAAGAAAAGCACATCACCGGCAAAGCGGTCACCCCGTTTTTGCTTGACCGTGTGAAAACGTTAACCGAAGGGAAAAGCTTAAAAGCAAACATCGCCTTAGTGAAAAACAACGCCGCCTTGGCGGCCGATCTGGCCCGTGAGCTTTCTTGATGCGAACGCTCCCGCCTTGATGGGAGGGCGGGGGCGTGATGGCGGTGGAGGATTTATCGAGCGTGAAGCAAATGGCGGATTTTTCGATCGTGCTGGGCGATTTTGACGGAGTGGAAGTCGACTGTTTCTTGTGTTTCAACTGGTTCGACGCGGATGTGGCCGAGTTTCGCTTCGAGCCGTTCGAACCGTTCGTTCACGGTGCGCTCCAACTGGGCGATCTGCCGCTCAAACCGTCCGTCCATCTCCTCAATGCGCTTGTCCATTTCATCCGTTTTTTCATTCAACGCTTGGACTTGGCGTTGGAGCGAGTCGAATTTCTCATGGAGCGCTTCGAACTGCTTGCGCATATCGGACGCGTACAAATCCAGCACTTGCAAAATTTGCGCCAATATCGTTTTTTCTTCCACCCTCTTCACCTCCTTCCACTCTAGTATATCAAACAAGCGAGTTTGCGAGAAGGAAAAACGGTTTCAAATCAAGCGGATTTTGTCTATGATAGAGGAGGAGATGCTGTGATGTTTGAAATGACCAAGAGCTCCTTTGGCTGCCCATTTCCATCGCATCGGCCGCTGCTTGTGTTCCATGTATGAAGGAAGAACCCGCAAGCCCGTCGCGAGGAGGTTGAATGTCGATATTCTGTCAGCGACGGGGGTGAAATTTCAGAAAAAAGAAGGTGTGATCATGTCCTTTATTCAAACAATCGAGCCGCATTTGTTTAGCGACCATCCTGTCCTCCGCCAGTTTGCGTTTGACGCAATCGAAGAGTATCCGGATATTCCAGCCGCGCTTGTGGAGCGTTTGGTGGATGAGGCTGTAACGGCGGACAACGAAGAAACACGGAGGATGATTTTGCACGGCATCTCCAAACAGCCGTTGACCGACCGAGCGCTTGAGCAGTTGTTGAGCATGAAAGATGCAGCGAAGTACATCCGTTGGTTTTTCCCGTTTCCAGCCGCCCAGCTCGAAAAATACGGAGAACAGCTGCTCCCTCACTTCCCGCGGTCTTGGCAGCGAGCTGTCCGCCTTGCTTTAGAAGGAACGGAAGATGACGTATGGGAACACTATTTTTCAGTGCTTTCGCATTTGCACGAGGAAGAGTTTCACAATCACGATTGGTTTTTAGTAGCCAAGCAAGCCGTGCGCATTCTCGTTGAACGCGGATGGATGACGAAGGAAGATATCGGTCTGACATGGATGAAAAACGAGCAACAGCCTTGGTTTTCGTATGACGGCATTTTGGCGGTGTATGCGGTCTCGCTCGTCGGCGCCGCTGAATATATTCCCCGCCTCGCCCGACTGTTGGAACAACAAGACGGTGATGTGCTTGTTGATCAAGCCGTTTCCACCTTATCGATGTTCCAACGTGAAGAAACGATCGAAGCGGTGCGCCCATATGCGTTTCAGGAAGACACGGCGCTGTCCGCTATTCATGTGCTCGCCAACATCAAATCTAAACAGGCCGTGCGTGTATTGCGAGAAGTCTTTTCCAAGCAGCGCGATGATGACCTCCAAGCATTTTGCTTTGAGGCGCTTTGCCATCAGCTGGATAAAGAGGCGCTCCCAGAAGTAGAGCAGTATGTAAAAAGAGCGGAAAAACGAGGGCGTTCTTGGATGATTGATGTCGAACAGAACGCGTACGCCTATTATACGATTCTAGAGATCGATCACCCGAAGCTGGAAACGTGGAGAGCCATTGCCGAGCAGCGGTATCGCCATTTTCAAGCCGTGCTGCAAACACCTCCGCGGCCGACCAACATCCCATACCGCCGAAAAGAGCAAAAAATCGGCCGCAACGACCCATGTCCGTGCGGCAGCGGGAAAAAGTATAAAAAGTGCTGTGGCAAATGAGAACGCTGCTTTGTCTCAAAGAAATGGCCCGTCCCCACGCGGTGGCGTCGGAGGCGGGCCTTTTAAAAAGACACAGCCATGAGGCTTAAGCTTCCATATTGATATTCTCGGAACAACACGCGCGGCGCTTGGTCGCGATCGCCTGCGCCGTAAGCGATCCAATACGGCGCGAGGTGTTCGGGGGTCGGTACGGCCTGCTTGGCGTAAGGTGCTTTTTCTTCATAATGGAATACATCCTCACTGCGGGCGGCTGACTCGCGCAACAGCCAGTCATCAAAAGCGGCCGCCCAGCTTTCTGCCTCCGCATGCCCTTCCCAACGGAGCGCCATCAAATTGTGCACCGTCCCGCCGCTGCCGATGATCATCACGCCCTCATCCCGCAACGGGCGCAGCGCTTCCCCGAGCTGAAACAATTGCTTCGGCGTCGACCACGGCACGACCGACGCTTGCACAACGGGAATATCCGCTTTTGGAAATAAGCGGCAAAGCAGCACCCATGAGCCGTGATCCAGCCCGCGCGTTTGATCGATGGCTACGTCCGTCACACTAGAGAGGTGCTCCCGCACGCGCTCCGCCCACTCGACCGACCCGCGCGCCGGATACACCACTTCATACAACTCGCGCGGAAATCCGGAAAAATCATAAATCATGTCATACGTCCCCTCAACCGCCGAAACCGTCGGTTGGCGCGTCATCCAATGGGCGGTAAAGAGGACGACCGCCTGCGGGCGAATTCCTTCCCCGAGTTTGCCCAAAAACGCCGTGTACGCATTGTCTTCGATTGCCAACATCGGCGAACCGTGAGCGAGAAATAGGGCGGGGGATCTCATCGTTCCATTCCTCCCTTGAACTATATTGACAAATCCGCTTGCGGCCTAATGCCGCCTCCAAACGATTCGCCGAAAAACGGCGCCGGAATTTCTCATCCCTAGTGTAGCATAAACATCTTTCGCTCTTCTATGCACACGCTTTCTTGAACCGTGCTGAATCCTCTCGGGGGCGTTTCTGTCTCCCTTGCGGTGAGGAGCTTTTCTTTGTCTCCCGCCATATTCATCGCCGCCCAAACCGATCGGGCGTTTGGGGAGAATGAAAGAGAGATATCACCAAGACGAATGTGCTCCTTCAACGCGCTTCTCCTCCGTGAATGCTCGAAAAAGCGGCTCTCTTACTAGTTAAGAGAGCTGATTTTTTAGTAGAATAGAAGAAAAATAGAAACAAAGAAAACATTTCGGCACGAAGGAGCTATTCTTATGTCATTGCACGATCTGTTCCGTGAAGTAATGGCCATCTACGAGCAAGACAAGCAGGAAAAACTGTCAAAAGAGCGACGGTCGTTTCAGCTGGTGACACGAGCGATTCCAGAGGCGTTGAAAACATTGCCTTTCTTACCGCCTGACCGGTATGTGGTGAAAGGTTCTGTCGGTCAAGGGGTGTGGACCGACGTGCCGTGGGTGGCGGTGATGGATCAAGAGGTGACGGATTCGACGCAACGCGGGTATTATATCGTCTACTTATTCAGTGAAGATATGCGCCGCCTCTATTTGACGCTCGCCCAAGGAGTGACGGAGACGCCGAGAGACGAAATGGAGCGGGTGAAGCGGGACATCCGCCAACTCATTCCCGCTGAAGAACGCGTGCGGACGAATGATGACATCCGTCTTGGCGAAAGCAAACGGGCGAAAGACTACGAACGGTCGGTGGCGGCGTATATCGCCTATTCGTTTGACGATTTGCCGTCCGATGAACAACTTGCGCGCGACCTCGAAACGATGATCGATTATTACCGACAGTATGTAGAGCGAACAGAACCGATGGCACCGCCCGAGCAGGCCCTTTCCTATCGGGAGGCGGTTGAGCATATTCATTCATACATATCCGCCAAAGGTTTTTATTACACAAAAGAGGAAGTGGCCAACCTCTTTCTTTCATTAAAAACGAAACCGTTCGTCATCTTATCCGGCATTTCTGGAACGGGGAAAACGAAAATCGTTCAATGGCTCGCCGAGAGCGTCGGCGCCACGGAAGACAACGGGCGGTTCACCTTGATCCCCGTCCGCCCGGACTGGAACGACGGTTCGGACTTGCTTGGCTATGTCGACATTAAAGGCGAGTTCAAGCCCGGGCCGCTTACGAACGTCATCATCGAAGCCGAGAACCATCCGGACAAACCGTATTTCGTCGTGTTGGATGAGATGAACCTCGCCCGCGTCGAGCATTACTTCAGCGATGTGCTGAGCGTCATGGAAAGCCGCCGCTGGGAAAATGGGCGCATTGTATCGTCGCGGCTGCTGCCGCGAGAAACGGCGGGGCGCGACCTTTTTCTCCCACCGAACGTCTACATCGTTGGCACGGTCAACATGGACGAGACGACCCACCCCTTCAGCAAAAAAGTGCTCGACCGCGCCAACACGATCGAGTTCAACCGCGTCCGTCTCGACCATCTCGACTTTTTGCGCGATGTGCCGACCGCCGCGCCCCAACCGATTGGGCAGGAGCTGTTCGCGGCGCGGTACTTGCATTTGAAAGATGTATATGCCGACGATCCAAAGCTGGTAGAAGACGCAACGAAACAGCTCGTGGACATTAACCGCATTCTTGAGCCGCTCGGGGCGCACATCGGCTACCGCGTCCGCGACGAAATTTGCTTCTACCTGGCCTACAATGAAGAAGGAAAGCTGATGGAATTTGCCAAGGCGTTCGACTATTGCTTGATGCAAAAAATTTTGCCGCGTCTTTCAGGAAGCGACGCGCGGCTGGAAACAGCGCTCAAGCAGCTGTTTGTCCTTTGCGCCGGCTTTGAACCGGACGGCGAATACGGCGGCATGCTTGATGTTTCGTATGCCAACTATCCAAAAAGTGCGGAGAAAATTTGGCAGATGCTGCGGAGGTTGGAAGACGATGGCTTCACTTCGTTCTGGCTCGGGGCGTGACGACCGCGAGCTTGTTCATATCGAAACGAAACAGCTCACGCTGGTGATCAAAGGAAAGCCGTACCACGAACAATACGAAGGGCTTCAGCAGTACCGCCGCCTTAATTTCCATGAGACGATGGAGTTTTTCGTCAGCGGCGAAGACATCTTGGACGTCAAACTGTTTGACGTTGACGCCGGTGCATTGGTCGACTGGTCGGGCGGCCACCGCCCGATTTTCTTTGAAAACGGCATCTATCAGCTGCTTGTCGTTCCGAAAACCGACCGGGTGCTCTCCTTTTACCATGAGTCGCCAGCGCTGAGAAACGCCATCAGCCGTGTTGACATCGGCGGACAGGCGGTGTTGATGGGCAACCTCTATTTCCCGAATGAAGTCGGGCTGTCCACGTTCGAAATCCGCGACGGCAGCCATTCCATTTTGGATGTGACGATCGAAATTTTTCCGACGAAGCTGACATATAAACAAGACTACCAAATCCTTCTTGACGAAGTAAGCGAAGAAATCTACAACTTGGCGTTTCACTTTATCAAGCGCACGTACCAGCGGGCGAAGGCGAAGCGCAGCGGCGCGCCGTCCCGAAGCGAATTTTTCCGGCTTATGGAGGCGCATATCGGCGATTTTTTGCAGGCCATTCGCCATATCGAGCGGCAGCCGCACCATCAACTGTCGACCGTCCATGTGAGGGTGCGCGGCGACCAGCTCGGCCGTTTGGATGCGGCAGGACGGAATGATTTGCGCAAGCGGCCGCATGTGTTCCGCGATGTCAAACGCGGCATCGACATTGGAAGTCGAACCGTCATGCCGCAATCGGGGCTCAAAGCGAAACAAGAACTGACGTACGACACGCTCGAAAACCGGTTCGTCAAATGGATGATGACGCGCCTTGTCGAGAAGCTGCGCGATTTGTTCGAACACGTGCAAGGGAAACAAAAGCGGTACGAAACAGAACCGGATCCGGATTTGCTGGAGCGCATCCAATCGATGATCCGCGCGCTCGAAACCCGTCTCCGCCACTCCTTTTGGCGGCCGATCGGGCGGCTTGACCGCTCTGTTGCGAGCCTCGTCCTGCAAATGGCGCCTGGATACCGCGACGCTTATCAGCTGTTTCTACTCATCACCCGCGGCCTCGCCTTGCAAGGGAAGCTGTACCGAATGTCCGTAAAAGACGTCGCCACGTTGTACGAGTATTGGACGTTTCTGAAGCTCGGACAGCTCCTTGGGAAAAAATACAAACTCATCAGCCAAAATGTCATCCAAGTGAACCGCTTGGGGCTGTTCGTCAATCTCGAAAAAAACCGCTCCGCCAAGCGGGTGTACGAACACCCATACACCGGCGAGCGAATCACACTGACGTATCAGCCGTACGAAGGAAGGCTGCCGACCGTCCCGCAAATGCCCGACACGGTTCTGGCGATTGAAAAGAAAGGAAAAGACTATACGTTCAACTATATTTTCGACGCCAAGTACCGCCTTGATTTCGCCGTTTCCGGCAGCGCGTATGAAAAACGGTACGGAATGCCGGGCCCGATGGAAGACGACATCAACACGATGCACCGCTACCGCGATTCCCTTGTCGCCCGCCGCGGCGGCCCGTACGAGCGCACCGCCTTTGGCGCCTACGTGCTCTTCCCGTGGCATGACGAGGACAGCTACCAAGCGCACCCGCTGTACAAAAGCATCAACGACGTCAACATCGGCGGCCTGCCGTTTTTGCCGAACGCCACCCGCCTGGTCGAGCAGTTCATCGAGCGGCTGATTGAAAAAAATCCCGAAGAACTGCAAAACGAAGGCATCCTGCCGCAAGGGATCATCGAAGAATGGCGGTCGGCGTTCGATGAGCATGTGCTCGTCGGCATGGTGCCAAGCGCGCGGCATTACGAAGCCTACCGGAAACACCGCTTCTACCATATCCCGGTCAAGCAGCTGAAAAAAGGCTGGCAAGACGCGCGCTACATCGCCCTTTACCCGAAGCGGGGAGCCGCCCCGCAAAACGGGGTCACGTGCTTCGGCAAAATCGCCGCTGTGAACATCGTCAAACGATCGGCCATCACCGAGCTGCCGAAACGAAGCGATGACGAATACGTTCGCTTCGAAGTCGAAAGCTGGAACTTTCTCCAAAACGTCATCCGTCCCGTCGGCTACGGCATCGCCGTTTATGCGATGACGACGCTCAACACGCTCAAACAAGCGAAAGAACTGCCCGAGCTGTTCATGAAATCGAAGGACGAAATCGCCCTTTGGCGCATCCTGCGGCGGCTGTCCGACCGCATCCGCTTCGACCTTGACGCCCGCTACTTGGATCAGGCGTCCAAGATCACCGCGTACCGCATCAAAAACGTGTCCATCCGCCTAGGAGACGGCCTGCTCATGATCACGAACGGCACGAAGCACAAAACGATCCCCGCCGAACTGCTCCGCAAGCAGCCATCGGCCGTGTTTCGCGAAGTGGTGGGGATGATGGGGGAGTGAATGATGGATGACCATGCAGGTATGACCGAAAAACAAGGTCGCACCTCCATGAACAAGTGGTGTGCATGATGATCAATTTTTGTTTCGACAAATTTCGATATTGTTTTCCGGAATGTTTTAGTAAAATAGATCTGAGCCCATGGTCAAACATGCTTGGATTGTTTCAACTGCGTTGAAAAGAACGGTTCTTTCTATATTTTGAAACTAACAGGGGTGAACAGAATATGACTGTAAAAGCAGACATTGATTTTCAGAAGGATTTGTTTGAGGCAGCCAATAAAATGCGCGGGAGTGTGGCTCCTGCTGATTATAAACACTATGTTCTTCCATTAATCTTTTTGCGCTACCTTTCTAACAAGTATGAAAAGCGCCGAAAAGAATTAGAGCAAATTGTAAAAGATCCAAGCAGCGATTGGTATACGGAAGATGATGAAATGCGGCAAATCATCATTACCGACCCGGACCAATATAAGGCGGAAAACGTCTTTGTAGTGCCTGAAGAAGCAAGTTGGTCTTATATTATGAAAAACGCCAAGCAGCCGAATATTAAAGAGATTCTTGATAACGCGATGAAGCGTCTTGAAGAGGAAAACCCAGAACTGGAAGGCATGCTGCCGCGAATTTACCAAGGTTCGAACTTGCCGCCTGAAAATGTGGCAGGATTAATCGAAATTTTTTCTCGCGATGTATTTAGCGCCAATACGGATGACAGTGTAGATATATTGGGTCGTACATATGAGTATTTTATTAGTTCTTTTGCCGCTTCCGAAGGTAACAGAGGCGGAGAATTCTTTACACCATCCAGTATTGTTAAACTGCTTGTTGCCATGCTGGAGCCGAAAAGCGGGATTGTTTTTGATCCGGCGTGCGGCAGCGGCGGGATGTTTATACAAAGTGAAGAATATGCGCCAAACAAACACGCTCTTTCGTTTTACGGGCAAGAAAATGTAGTAACGACCGTACGTCTTGGAAAAATGAACGTTTTATTGCATGGCATCAATGCGGAAATTCGTTTAGGAGACTCGCTGTTAAACGATCAGTTCCCTGATTTAAAGGCCGATTACGTGATTGCCAATCCGCCGTTTAACCAAAGAGACTGGGGAGCAGACCGTTTATCGAAAAAAGACCCGCGCTTAATCGGACCTGTTACAAACAGCAATGCAAACTATATGTGGATGCAGCACTTTCTGTACCATTTAAACGATGCGGGTACCGCAGGATTTGTCATGGCAAACGGAGCGATGACAACGAATGTCAAAGAGGAGAAAGAAGTTCGTCAAAAATTAGTAGATGAGGGGTATATTGACTGCATTGTTCAATTGCCTGAAAAATTGTTCTTTACCACAGGCATTCCATGCTGCTTATTCTTTTTAAGCAAAAACCGTGACGGCAAAAACGGCTACCGGGCAAGAAAAAATGAAATTTTGTTTATCGATGCCCGCAAAATGGGGACGCTCGTCAGCCGTAAGCAAAAAGCGTTGTCTCAAGAGGAAATTGATAAAATCGCAGCCGTTTATCGTGCCTACAAATACGAAGGGGCAGAAGGATACGAAGATATTGTCGGGTTCTGTAAAGTTGCAACAATTGAAGAAGTACGAGCCAATGACTACAAATTAACACCGGGGATTTATGTTGGGACGGAAGTATCTAATGAAGACGATGTACCGTTTGAAGAAAAAATGGCTGAATTAACTCAGCGTCTTTTAGAACAGTTTGAAGAATCCAATCGCCTTCAAGAGAAGATTAAGAAGAATTTGGAGGGATTGTTATGAGTGAGTGGATAAATTGTACTCTTGGTGATATAGCAGAAGTAATAGGTGGAGGAACTCCATCGAAATCAAAACCTGAGTATTATGAAGGTGGAACAATTCCTTGGATAACACCAAAGGATTTATCAGGATATCCTTACCGATATATCGAACGAGGGGAAAACAATATTACTGAGTTAGGTTTGGCAAAAAGTTCAGCAAGGATGTTACCTAAAGGGGCCGTATTATTTTCTTCTAGGGCTCCTATTGGATATGTTGCTATTGCTAAAAATCCGTTGTGCACTAATCAAGGATTTAAAAGTTTTATATGTGATGAGAAAAAAGTTAACAACTTATTTCTATACTATTTTTTAAAGAGCAATTTACCAATGATTGAAAATATGGCTAACGGAAGTACTTTTAAAGAGATTTCAGGTTCTGTGGCCAAAACCATCCCGATTTCTCTTCCTCCACTAAATATTCAAGAAAAAATTGTGTCTATTATAGGTTCATTGGACGATAAAATTGAACTTAATTTAAAAATGAACGAAACCCTCGAAGAAATGGCTATGACGCTTTACAAGCATTGGTTTATTGATTTTGGACCGTTTCAAGATGGGGAGTTTGTGGAGTCGGAATTAGGGATGATTCCAAAGGGATGGGAAATTAAAAAATTATCTGATATCGTGGAAATTAGAACAATTTCAATAAATCCAAGTAAAACACCGGGTGAGTTTTATTACCATTATAGTATCCCAGCTTATGATGAAGGAAAACTCCCTTCATTGAATTCCGCTGAGTCGATCAAAAGTAATAAATATCTTATTGAAACTGATACAGTTTTAGTATCTAAACTCAACCCTGCGACTCCAAGAATATGGACTGTTTATTTTAAAAAAGAGTCAAAGAACAAACAAATCACTTCAACAGAATTTATACATTATGTTCCAAAGCAGAATATTAATTTTGCTTGGCTAAATTGCTATTTAAGATCAGATGATTTCCAAAATGAATTTAAATCAAATGCAACTGGAACAACACATAGTAGACAAAGAGTTTCTCCAAAAGTAACAAAGAATTTTTTAGTTGTAATTCCTCCTTTCGATGTTATGGCTAGTTTTAATAATAAAGTATCGAGTTACTTTAAATTGATAGATCAAAATTTAAAGTCAACCCGTGGTGCTAGTTGAGCGTCAGCGCTCAACCAGCCCTAGTGTGACCAAGGAATAAGCCAACAAGATGCCATCG